>NZ_QXXA01000004.1 GCF_009911265.1 Senegalia massiliensis
TACTGGTATTGTTCTTAGTGCCTTAAACATTCCTCCTGCACCATTTGTTTCTTGTCCTATTATTCCATGAGAAAGTGGTATTCTTTCATCTAATACTCTTGCATCTAATCCTCCAACTCTTATTTGAGTCATTATAAAGTCAGCATCTTTTATTGCACTTTTTCTGTCTAATGTTTGAAATATTTTTATAGGTAATTTTGCTTTTTCTATCATTCTTTTTGATAGATTATATATTATATCTAATTTTTCTTTTCCTTCTTCTATATCTACAAGGTGTAATTCTGTTATTTTTAGTTCATCATATCTTTTTATAAATCCTTCTATAAGCTCCGGAGTATAAGATGAACCTCCTCCTATTACTACTACTTTTAAATTTTTATTCATCATTTCATCTCCTTTAAAAATATTTTTTAGTACTCATAAATATATTATACACCAAACTTGTATATTTGTATATACAAGTTTATAAACCATAAAAAGATTCTACGATAGAAATATCGTAGAATCTTTTTATTATTTCTTCAAATATTTAATTGCTATTTTATTTACAAGGCTACCGTCTGCTCTTCCTTTTATTTGAGGCATTACTTTGCCCATTATTTTTCCCATATCTTTCATAGAATTCGCTTCAGTTTCTTCAATAGCTTGTTTTACTATTAATTCCAATTCTTCTTCAGATAATTGCGGTGGTAAATATCCCATTAGAATATTTATTTCTTGCTCTGTTTGAGAAACTAAATCATCACGGTTACCTTTTTTAAATTCATTAATAGAATCTTTTTTCTGTTTAACTTGTTTAGATATTATATCTAATATAGCTTCATCATTAAGTTCTATTCTTTCGTCTACTTCTTTTTGTTTAATAGCAGATCTAATAAGTGTAATGGTATTTTTTCTAAGTTTCTCCTTATTTCTCATAGAAGTCTTTAGATCATCCATTAATTTAACCTTAAGTGACATTAATTCACCTTCTTAAAATATTATCTTCTTTTTCTTTTATTTTTTCTTCTAGCTGCTTCTGCTTTTTTCTTGCGAGCTACACTTGGTTTTTCATAATGTTCTCTTTTTCTAGCTTCTGATAAAACTCCACTTCTAGAACATTGTCTCTTAAACCTTCTTAAAGCATTTTCTAATGACTCGCTATCTCCAACTTTGATTTCTGCCATTTTTCTCCCTCCCCTCATTTCTGCAATATTACATAAATCCCTTGCAGTAAGTGGATTTTGGCACGTTATAATTATAACTTAAATATAATATTTCTGCAACTATTTTTCACTTATTAATTATGATAAAATTTTAACCCGGAGGCCATTGTAAGCTTCTACCCCCTAAAATATGAAAATGTATATGTCCTACTGTTTGTCCTCCATCATTTCCACAATTATTCACAACTCTATATCCAGATTCTTTAATCCCTTTTTCTTCTGCCAATTTAGGTATTATACCAAAAATATGAGCTATCACTTCTAAATCTTCCTTTTTTACAGTATTAATTGAAGATATATGCTTTTTAGGTATTATTAGAATATGAGTAGGGGCTTGAGGTTCCAAATCATTAAATGCAATTACTTTTTCATCTTCATAAACAACATCAGATGGTATTTCTTTTTCTACTATTTTACAAAAAATACAATTACTCATTTTTTCACCTCCAAGTATATTATTTTTAAATAATTTCACCTAAAACTTTGTTACCATCTATTTCAATAAGTTTGGTATTAATTATTTCATTCTCTAATTTTTCATTTCCCTTTATAGCTACTCTTATATAATTATCAGTATATCCTTCCATATAACCTAACTTTTTAGAGGTTGTTTCTATTAATATTTCTCTTTTAGTATCTAAGAATTTTTTCATAAAATCTAAATGTTGTTTGTCTGTTAAATCTATTAACTTCTTGCTTCTATTATTTTTTATAGTCCCATGAACTTGATTTTTATGACTTGCTGCTGGTGTTCCTTCTCTTTTTGAATATTTAAATACATGGACACTTGCAAATCCTATTTTTTCTACAAAATTATATGTTTCTTGAAATTCTTCTTCACTTTCTCCTGGAAATCCTACTATTATATCTGTTGTAATTGCAGCATCAGGCATAAAACTTCTTATAATGTCTACTCTTTCTTTATATTCTTTTGTATTATATTTTCTATTCATTCTAAACAGTACAGTGTCAGATCCACTTTGAAGTGATAGATGAAAATGAGGACATACTTTTTTCAATTCTTTAAGCCTGCTCATAAAACTTTCTGTAATAAGCATTGGTTCTATTGAACTTAATCTTATTCTTTCTAACCCTTCTATTTTATGAACTGCCTCTATTACATCTATAAGTGAATTTCCTCCTAAATCTTTACCATATGAAGCTACATGAATTCCTGTAAGAACTAATTCTTTGAAACCTTTATCTACTAATGTCTTAGCTTCTTGTATTATATTGTCAAATTCCCTACTTCTAATAGGACCTCTAGCATATGGTATTATACAATATGAACAAAATTGATTACAACCTTCTTGAATTTTAATATATGCTCTTGTATTTTCTTGAATAGAATTCGATTCTAATTCTTCAAACTTGGTTATATTCATTACATTTTCCACTATGTTTATTTTAGTATTTTCTTTTTTTACTTTTTCACATAACTCTACTATTTTACTTTTTTCTTTTGTTCCAATTATTAAGTCTACTCCTTCAATATTTGAAACTTCTTCAGGAGAAATTTGAGCATAACATCCTACTACACAAATTATAGATTCTGGATTTTCTTTTTTAGCTCTTCTAATAAATTGTCTTGATTTTCTTTCCCCAAGATTTGTTACTGAACAAGTGTTTATTACATATATATCTGATATTTCATTATGATTTTTTATTTCATATCCATTATTTCTAAATGATTCAGCCATTGCATCAGTTTCATATTGATTAACTTTACAGCCTAATGTATAAAATGATACACTTTCCATTTAAATCACTCCTACATCTCCTAATTCATACATAATTATAGATATTAGTGCAATACCTGCTGTTTCTGTTCTAAGAATTCTAGGTCCTAAAGAAACTATATTTGCACCTATATTCTGTAACTTATCTATTTCTTCCTTAGAAAACCCACCTTCTGGCCCTATAATTATGCTGATATCTTTTTCTTTTGTTTTGCTTAAAATATCTTTTATTCCAATTTCATTTTCACTTTCATAAGGAACTATCAAGAAATCATTAGCTAATTTTATATTTTCAATAGCTTGATTTAAGTTGATAACTTGTGATACTTCAGGTATAATTCCTCTTTTAGATTGTTTTGATGCTTCAACTACTATTTTTTTAAATCTTTCCAGTTTTTTTTCTTCTTTTTTCTTATTATTTATTTTAACTACAGTTCTATCAGTTATAATAGGTACTATTTTTTTTACACCTAATTCTGTTACTTTCTGAATTATCATATCCATTTTAGAAGATTTAGGAAAACCTTGATATAGAGTAATATTAATATCACTTTCTCTTTTTATGTTCATTTTTTCTATAACAGTAGTTTTAATATATTCATTTGTAATATTATCAATCTTAACTATATATTCATTATCATTACCATTTGAAATTTCTATTTTATCATTTTCTTTAAGTCTTAAAACATTTTTTATATGTTTTATGTCATCTTTATCTTGTATTATTATAGAATTACCATCTATAATATCATTAGAAACAAAAAATCTATTCATTTATTTCACCTATTTTAGAAACAAGGCAAGCCCACTCACCTATTTTAATTTCATCTACTACTGTAAGTCCATTTTCTTCTAGTGACTTTTTTACATCTGGTATTTTATCAAGTATTATACCTGAAGATATGAAAACTCCATCATTTTCCAAGAATTTCTTTATATCTTTTGCTAATATACTTATTATATCTGCTATTATATTCGCAACTATGACATTAGCTTTTCCATCTATTATCTCTAATAAATCTCCATGCTTTACTTGCACAGTATTTGCAACACCATTCTTCACTACATTTTGCTTTGCTACTCTAACTGCATCTTCATCTAAATCAATTGCAATAGTATTAACAGCGCCAAGCTTCGCACTTGCTATAGCAAGTACTCCTGTACCTGCTCCTATATCAAATACAGTATCAAATTTATGTATATATTTTTCTAACTGTCTAATACACATCATGGTAGTCTCATGTGTTCCTGTGCCAAATGCCATACCAGGATCTAATTCTATTATTATATCTTCTTCTTGTTTTTCATATTCTTCCCAAGTAGGTTTTATAACTACTTTTTCGCCTATTCTCTTAGGCTTATAATATTTTCTCCATGTTTCTGACCAATCTTGCTCTTCAATTTCAGATGTGGTTACTTCTCCAAGTCCTTTATCCAATTGATAAGTTGGAATCATCTCTATATTATCTTTTATTAGTTCAATTTTATCTATTAAATCTTCACTTTCTTCAAAATATCCTTTTACTATAACACCTTCAAAATCACTTTCTAATAGTTTCGGGTCAATATAATCCCACTTTTCATCATTTGTTTCAAAATGAGTTATATCATTTGGATCCTCAATAACTAATCCACAAGCTCCTGCTTCATATAGAATATTAGTTACAGTCTCTACAGCTTCAGTAGTTGTTTTAACTTGGACTTCGATCCATTTCATATATTCACACATCCTTAAGTTTATTTAGCTTTGATAATTTATCTCACAAATAGTATATCAAAGATTGTATATTTCGTCATCTAACTTTATTATACCAATGTATAAAGGTAAATAATCATCTATATAGATGATTATTTACCTTTACTTTATCCAAAAATATCTTTAACTTTATCAAAAAATCCCTTTTTTTGTTCATGAACAGTTTCTCCTGTTTGTTCAGCAAATTTCCTTAATATATCTTTTTGACTTTCATTTAAATTTTTAGGAACTTCTATAACTACTTTTACATACTGGTCGCCTCTACCATAACCTCTAACACTCGGTATACCTTTGTTTTTAAGTCTAAATACAGTCCCTGTTTGTGTACCTTCATTTATTTTGTATTTTACTTTTCCATCTAATGTAGGTACTTCTACTTCATCACCTAGTGCTGCTTGAACAAATGTTATCGGAAGTTCAAGTACTACATCATTACCATCTCTATGGAATATTTCATGAGGTAATACATTTATATAAATATATAAATCTCCTCTAGGTCCACCTTTTTCTCCAGGTTCTCCTTCACCACGAAGAGGTATTACTGAGCCAGTATCAACACCCGCTGGAACATTTATTGTAATTCTCTTTGTTTTCTTCTCTGTTCCTGTTCCATTACACTTTGTACAAGGGTCTGTTATAATTTCACCTGTTCCATTACATGTTGGACAAGTTCTTACGTTTACAAATTGGCCGAATGGAGTATTTTGTGCTTGTTTAACTTCACCTGCTCCATTACATTGAGAACAAGTTTTTTTATCACTTGAAGACTTTGCTCCTGTCCCATTACATTTTGTGCAATTTTCTGTTCTTTTTATATCAATTTTCTTTTCTGTACCAAAAGCAGCTTCTTTAAATGTTATATCTAATGCAACTTTTATATCTGCACCTTTTCTAGGTCCATTTCTTCTTCTTCCATTAGAAAAACCTCCACCACCAAATATATCTCCAAATACATCTCCAAATATATCTCCAAAATCAAAACCTTGGCCGCTAAATCCGCCACCAAAGCCACCTGCTCCTTGACCATTTACACCTTGGTGACCAAACTGATCATATCTTTGTCTTTTTTCTGAATTGCTTAATACTTCATATGCTTCACTAGCTTCCTTAAATTTAACTTCTGATTCTTTATCATCTGGATTTAAATCAGGGTGATATTTTTTAGCTAGCTTTCTATATGCTCTTTTTATTTCTTTGTCATCTGCATTTTTATCTACACCTAATATTTCATAATAATCTCTTTTACTCAATTTTTCACCGCCTAAGCTACCAATTTCTTTAAAATACTAAAGCTAAATCAAACGATTTAGCTCTAGTATATAATTTAATTATTTATCTTCTTCATCATCTACTACTTCATAATCTGCATCAACTACATTATCGTCTTCTTGAGATTGTTGATTTGCTTGGCCTTCTTGATTTTGTTGTGCTTGACCAGCTGCTTGCTCATACATTTTTTGTGATATAGCATGGAATTCATTATTTAATTCTTCTGTTTTTGTCTTTATTTCTTCTGTATTATCACTTTCTAATGCTTTTTTAAGTTCATCTAATTTTGCTTCTACTTTAGATTTTTCATCAGCACTTACCTTATCTCCTAAATCTTTAAGAGTTTTTTCTGTTTGATAAACAGTAGATTCAGCAGTATTTCTTGCTTCTATTTCTTCTTTTTTCTTTTTATCTTCTTCTTCATGCATTTCTGCATCTTTAATTTTTTGTTCTATCTCTTCATCAGATAAATTAGTTGAAGCAGTTATAGTGATTTTTTGCTCTTTTCCTGTTCCTAAATCTTTTGCAGATACATTAACTATACCATTTGCATCTATATCAAATGTTACTTCTATTTGAGGTACTCCTCTTGGTGCTTGTGGTATTCCTGTAAGCTGGAATCTACCTAAAGTCACATTGTGAGTAGCCATTTCTCTTTCACCTTGTAATACGTGAATGTCTACAGCTGTTTGATTATCTGCTGCTGTTGAGAATGTTTGGCTTTTCTTTGTAGGTATTGTAGTATTTCTCTCTATAAGTTTTGTAAATACTCCACCTAATGTTTCAATACCAAGTGATAGAGGTGTAACATCTAATAATAATACATCTTTAACATCTCCACTTAATACTCCACCTTGTATCGCTGCTCCAAGTGCCAC
The DNA here is from genome assembly GCF_009911265.1 of Senegalia massiliensis. Classification (NCBI taxonomy): domain Bacteria; kingdom Bacillati; phylum Bacillota; class Clostridia; order Eubacteriales; family Clostridiaceae; genus Senegalia; species Senegalia massiliensis. The sequence goes on from NZ_QXXA01000004.1 coordinate 6,848, forward strand.
AACTTCATCAGGATTAACCCCTTTATGTGCATCTTTTCCAGTTAACTTTTTAACTTCTTCTTGAACTGCTGGTATTCTTGTAGAACCACCAACTAAAATAACTTTATCTAACTCTCCTGCACTAATTCCTGCATCTTTAAGAGCTTCTCTGATAGGTCCTAAAGTTTTTTCAACTAAATGAGAAGATAACTCTTCAAATTTTGATCTTGTAATATCTATATTTAAATGTTTTGGTCCTTCTTGTGTAGCTGTAATAAATGGTAAATTTATATTTGTTTTCATTGTTGATGATAATTCTTTTTTAGCTTTTTCTGCTCCTTCTTTTAGTCTTTGTAGAGCCATTTTATCGTTTCTTAAATCTATACCATTTTCTTTTTTGAATTCTTCTGCTAGATAATCAATTAATACTTTATCAAAATCATCTCCACCTAAATGGTTATCACCTTTAGTAGATATAACTTCAAATACTCCATCTCCAAGTTCGAGTATGGATACATCAAATGTTCCTCCTCCTAAGTCATATACCATTATAGTTTGATGTTCATCTTCTTTATCTAAACCATAAGCAAGTGATGCTGCTGTTGGTTCATTTATGATTCTCTTTACAGTAAGTCCTGCAATTTTCCCTGCATCTTTTGTTGCTTGTCTTTGGCTATCTGTAAAATATGCTGGTACAGTTATTACTGCTTCACTTACAGTTTCACCTAAATAACTCTCTGCATCTGATTTTAATTTTTGAAGAATCATAGCAGATATGTCTTGTGGTGTGAGGTTTTTATCATCAATATTTTCTGTATGATTTGAACCCATATGTGTTTTTATTGACATAATAGTTCTTTCTGGGTTAGTAACCGCTTGTCTTTTTGCAGTTTCACCTACTAACCTTTCACCTTCTTTTGTAAAAGCTACTACTGATGGAGTAGTTCTATTACCTTCAGAGTTTGGTATAACAGTAGATTCTCCACCTTCCATTACTGCAACACATGAGTTTGTTGTTCCTAAGTCAATTCCTATAATTTTACTCAAAATCATTACCTCCTAAATTATTCTTAAAATATTTTATTTTGCTACTTTAACCATACTAGGTCTGATTACTTTGTCTTTTAATTTATATCCTTTTTGAAATACATCTATAATAGTTTCTTCATCTACATCTTCACTTTCTTCTTGCATTACTGCATGATGTAAATTAGGATCAAATTTTTCGTCTTTAGCTTCAATTTCTTCTAAGCCATTCTTTTCTAGTATATCTAGAAGTTGTTTATATACCATTACAACTCCTTCATAAAAACCTTCTTTTTCTTCATCTTTATTTGCAGATGCAAATGCCCTTTCAAAGTTATCTATTACATCTAACAGTTCTAATACTAATTTTTCATTAGCAAATTGATAAATAGATTGTTTGTCTTTTTCAACTCTTCTCTTATAATTTGTAAAATCAGCTTGAAGTCTTAAAAAGCTATCATTTAGTTTGTTAAAATCTTCATTTTTAACTTCTACTTCTTCATTAGATTCTTCTTCACTAACTTGTTCCGAGTTTTCATTTTGTGTTTCTTGTTCTTTTTCCTCTAAATCTTCTTTTTCTAAATCTTTTTCTTCATTATTCAACTACTTCACCTCTTTATATAATAACTACTCAAAATACCATTTTAATATATTAGATAAATCTAAAGATAATCTTTGAACAACCGGAATAACTTTTGAATATTCCATTCTTGTAGGACCTATTACTCCAATCTTACCAATTATTCTACCATTTACTCGATAAGTTGCAGTAATTAAACTACAGTTCTTGATTTCATCATACATATTTTCTTCTCCGATATAAATCCCTAAGTTATTTATATCTTCTATATCTTTGTTTAAAAGCATATCTATAATATTTTCTTTATTTTGAATAAATGATATAAATGATTTTGCCTTTTCTATATCATTATATTCAGGAAAATTGAATATTTTAGTGATTCCATTAGAGTAAGATTCTATCTCATCAATATTACTAAAAGAGTTATTTATTGTAGATATAAGAGATTCCAATATATCTTTATATTCATACATATTATTTGTAATATCTTTTTCTAGAACTTTACCTATTCCACCAATCATCTTCCCTTTTAATTTTGCTGTAAGTAAATTTGATATTATATTTAGCTGATCATTAGATACAATATTATCTAGTCTTAATATAGTGTTTTTAACTATACCTGAATCAGTTACAATTACTAGTAATACTCTGAATTCATCTATTGGAACTAATTGTATATGTTTTATATTACTAAGTTTTAATTGTGGTGCTATAGCCAATGAGGTATAATTTGTTAGTTTTGATAATATAGAAGCACTATTTTCTATCAACTCTTCAACTCTACCTATTTCCTTCAGCATTTTTTTATCTAAATTATTCAATTTTTCTTTTGTTAAGTTTTGTTCCTCTGTTAGCTTATTTACATATAATCGATAAGCCTTATTTGATGGTATTCTTCCCGCTGAGGTGTGCGGTTGTAATAAAAACCCTAGTTCTTCTAGATCTGACATTTCATTTCTAATTGTAGCTGGACTAACACCCAGATCATATCTTTTAGATATTGTTCTAGATCCAATTGGCTCAGCGTTTGTTATATAATTATGGATGATAGCCTGTAATATCTTTAGTTTTCTTCCATCAATCTTCATAGTATCACCCTTCTCATCTAGTTATTAGCACTCTATTAAATAGAGTGCTAATATCTATATAAAAATTATCATTTTATAAGAAGTTTGTCAACCCCTTTTTTATATAAAAAGACTAAAAACTCTATTTGATAAATCTCGTCCTTTTTTTGTCAAATAAATTCTATCTTTTTTATTCTCTATAAGCCCATATCCAATACTTTCTTCTATAGCTTTTTTGAATTTTTTATCAAGTTCTATATTATATCTTTCTTTAAACTTTATTTTTGATATTCCTTCATTTAATCTTAACCCTAAAATTATATATTCACTCATCTCTGTTTCTAAATCAATATTTTCAGAATAATCTACAGGGAATTTATTTTTATAAATATTACTTTTATAATCAAGATAATTTTTAGTATTGCCCCATCTCTTTGAAAACATATTTGAATGTGAAGAAACTCCAAGTCCTAAATATGGCTTTAATTTCCAATAATACATGTTATGCTTGCATTCATATCCTTTTTTTGAAAAATTAGATATCTCATATTGATAAATATTATTTTTTTCTAATACTTTTATCCCTTCATGATACATTTTTCTTTCTATATCTTCATGTGAAATATTTAAATTACCTTCATTATATCTTTTATAAAAGGGAGTTCCTTCTTCTATACTTAAACTATAAAAAGATATATGAGGAATATTTAATTTTATCATTTGGTTTAAGGATTCTAGCACATCTTCTATATTTTGATCTGGTAAATTAAACATTATATCAGTATTTATATTAGTAAATCCAGTTTCTTTCAAAAGATTGTAAGTACTTAAAAAATCATTTTTATTATGAACCCTACCTATATCATTTAATATTCTGTCTTGAAATGATTGTACTCCAACACTAATTCTATTTATGCCCATTTTTTTATAATATAATAATTTATTTTTATTTAACGTTTTAGGATTTGCTTCTATTGTTATTTCTTCTAAATCTAATTTAAACTTATCATTTAACTTTTCTAAAATATCTCCAATAAATTTTTCATTTACTAGGGAAGGTGTACCTCCGCCAAAGAATAATGTTTTAAATTTATATTCTGTGACTATATCACTATACATATCTATTTCTTTTAATAATAAAGATATGTACTCTTCTACTTTTTTTTCATTATAACAAAAAGAAGTAAAGTCACAATAATCACATTTCTTTATGCAAAAAGGTATATGAATATATAATGCAGCATCTTTCAAAAAATCACCTCTCAATAATATATTAATCTATTTTATAAAATTAATAATGCACACAAATTGTGTGCATTTTATTTATCATCAAATTTAAGTACAGCAAGAAAAGCGTCTTGTGGAACTTCTACATTACCAACTTGCCTCATTCTTTTCTTTCCTTCTTTTTGCTTTTCTAATAACTTTTTCTTTCTACTTATATCTCCACCATAACATTTAGATAGAACATCTTTTCTAAGAGCTCTTATTGTTTCTCTTGCTATAACTTTATTTCCAATACTCGCTTGTATAGGAACTGCAAACATATGACGTGGTATAACATCTTTTAGCTTTTCAGCAATCATTCTCCCTCTTTCATATGCCTTATCTTTATGTGCAATTATTGAAAATGCATCTACTAATTCTTTGTTTATAAGTATATCAAGCTTAACTAACTCTGATTGTTCATATCCTTTTAGTTCATAATCTAATGATGCATATCCTTTAGTTTTTGATTTTAATGCATCAAAAAAATCATAAATTACTTCATTAAGTGGTATGTCATAATGCATTACTACTCTTGTTTCTTCCAAGTATTCCATATTCTTAAAAACTGCACGTCTACTTTGACACAATTCCATTACAGGACCTACAAAGTCAGTTGGAGACATAATTGAAGCTTCAACTATTGGTTCTTCCATATACTCAATCTCTTGAGTAGCTGGCATATTAGTTGGATTTTGTATTTCAATTAATTCGCCATCTGTTTTTTTGATTTTATAAATAACACTGGGTGCAGTAGTTACTATATTTAAATCGAATTCTCTTTCTAATCTTTCTTGTATTATTTCCAGATGAAGTAAACCTAAAAATCCACATCTAAATCCAAAACCCAATGCTACAGAAGTTTCTGCTTCAAATGTAAGTGAGGCATCATTTACTTGTAACTTTTCTAAAGCTTCACGAACATTGTTATAGTCTTCCCCTTCAGCTGGATAAATACCACAATATACCATTGGAGTAACCTTTTTGTATCCTGGTAAAGGCTCCTCTGCAGGCTTTTCAACGCTTGTTATAGTATCCCCTACTCTTGCATCTTTTACATTTTTGATACTTGCAGAAACATAGCCTACATCTCCTGCATTAAGTGAGTCTATTTCAACCATATTAGGAGAAAAAATTCCCACTTCTGTTACTTCAAATTTTTTATCAGTTGCCATCATTTTTATTTCCATACCTTTTTCTATGGAACCTTCCATAACTCTTACATCAGCAATAACACCCTTATATGAATCATAATATGAATCAAATATTAGTGCTTTTAATGGATTATCATTATCCCCACTAGGAGCAGGAATATCTTTAACGATAGCTTCTAAAACATCTTCTATATTTAATCCTTCTTTTGCAGAAATCATAGGTGCTTCCGAGCAATCAAGCCCTACAACATCTTCAACTTCTTTTTTTACTTCTTCTGGTCTTGCACTTGGTAAATCTATTTTATTTATTACAGGTAATATTTCAAGATCTTGTTCTATAGCTAAATATACATTGGCTAAAGTTTGAGCTTCTACTCCTTGTGCAGCATCTACTACAAGAATTGCCCCTTCACATGCAGCAAGACTTCTTGATACTTCATAATTGAAATCTACATGTCCTGGAGTATCTATCAAGTTTAATATGTACTCATTACCATCTTTAGCTTTATATACTAATCTAGTAGTTTGTAGCTTTATTGTTATACCTCTTTCTCTTTCCAAGTCCATATTATCTAAAAGTTGCTCTTGCATTTCCCTTTTTGTTACAAGCCCTGTACTTTGAATAAGTCTATCTGCAAGTGTTGACTTACCATGATCAATGTGGGCAATTATAGAAAAATTTCTAACTCTTGTTCTTCTTTCTCTTATATCCATGTTTTCCTCCTCTATAGGAAATGTTACTTATTTCATTATTATCTAACTTGTAGAATATCATATAATTAGATATAAGTAAATAAAAAGCGACAAAGTCGCTTTTTAAAATATATTTACTATATATTCTTTTATATTTCTCACTGCTTTATTGAAATTTATGTCATATTCATTCCCAAAAATTTCAATAACATGTGTTGATTTTTCATATTCATAATTAAAAACAGATATATCTGTTAAATCAAAATAGTTATATAAACTATCATTTACTATACTAATGGCAACAACTAATAATATTACCATCAAAGATATAATTAAAATTTTTAACCTTTTTCTTTTTTTATTTCTCTTTTCTTTTAAATATCTTTCAAGTCTACTTTCCATATTCTCATCACCATTAATGAGTATGGACAATTATTATAATTTTATACTTTTATTTTAAAGTTCCAAATCTATCGTTAAATGGGTAATATCTAAAAAAGGCTTTACCTGTTATTTCGTCAATATTTACTGTTCCAAAATATCTACTATCCTTACTAGCATTTTTAAGTCTATTATCTCCTAAGACAAATACTTCATCTTTCCCTACTTCTATTTTAAGTTCTTCATTTGTATAACTGTTAGGTGCAACATAATCTTCATGTAATTTCTCTCCATTTAAATATACATATCCATTTTTTATCTGAACAGTATCTCCTTCTACACCTATTACTCTTTTTATATAATCTTTATTCATTTCATCCGGTGCATGTAATACGACAATATCACCTCTTTTAGGTTCATCTACTATATATACAATTTTATTTGTAAATAATCTATCCTTTTCATGTAGAGTAGGATACATAGAATTACCTAATACATATGTTGTATTAAAAATAAATGTTTTTATTATAATTGCAATAACTACAGCAAGTAAAATACTTTTTATCCATTCAAAAGCTTCGTTTTTAAATTTATTACTTTTATCTTCTGACATATATACACCTCCTATTAAGATATTATTATTGTACCATTTTTTTTCCTAAAAAAGAAGGGTATTAATTTACCATACCCTTTAATGCTACATCCAATATTTCAGAAACATAATCTGCAGTTCTTTCTGTCTCTTCTAAAGTATTAACATTGCTTCCTACTTCCATAAGTAAACTATAGTCACTTAAATATTGATTAAACTTTCCATAAGGTTTTATAATAGGTTTTAAACATAAACCTGGATACATCATATCTGATACAGACTTTATATAATTTGCAAATTGTAAAACTTTATCTTTATTAGGAGTATCATTTCCAACTACAAATTTAAAAGTACCTACTTTTTTACCATCAATCTGTACAACACTTTCTTTTTTTATACGATCATAATATGAAGCTCCTGGAGATACTCCATCTCTATGAATATCTATTAATACTCTTAGGTTCTTTTCACCCTTTAATTCTTTTTCTATAGTAGAACGAGCTCTTGAATATGATGCATTATAACTTGGATAATCATGAGTAGTCTCAATATGTTTTACCGGATGACCTTTTTCTATTAATTTTTCTGTTATTATATCACCTATTTTTATCATATTATAATTTTTATCTCTTGATCTAAAACCACCATCATGATTTGGTAAATATGCTTCTGTAGCATGAGTATGATAAATCATAATATAAGGTTTATTCTTTGCAACACTTATACTTTTAGGTTTATCTATATTTTTAATTTTTTCTAAAGCCTTTTCTTTCGATATTCCAAGATTCCCCACTTCTATTACTTCTTCTTCACCTATAAATGATATATCTCCCAACGCTTCATAATCTGTATCTCCTTGTATTTGATGAAATGTTTCCTCATTTTCATCTAAATCTTTTTTCGAACCTCTACTTGAAAGTTGAGGTTCTTCTGCCATATTAATTATAGCAGGTAATTGTGTTTTTATTAGATTTTTATCAATGTTTAACTTCCCTATAAGTTTTGATTTTATATTTATTAAAAAAGACTCTTTATCATATTTATTTTTATATACATTCCCAAAAAAAGTATTTGAATTACTTATTAAGTCAGTAAAAACATTTAACTCCACAACTTCTACTGTTTTTTCTACTTTTTCTTCAGTTTCAAATTTATCTATAATCCTTATACCTGTGAATATGATTGACAAACATACTATAGCTGCAACAATATAAATTATGCTTCTATCTTTTACATAGTATACTTTCATTATTTTCCTCCTCTTATAGTTTATATAGAATCCACTATATAAACTATATTCAGAAGAATTGTTAAATATGATTTAATTTAAATATCTATTTACATCTTTTAAATCTATTCCTGGATGAACAGATATATTTATACCATTGGATATAATTTGACTTAAATCATTAATTAAATCATCAACTTCTTTTGGAGTAACCATTACATTATCCATATAAGGAGACAGTACTTCTTTTATTAAATTATATTTATCATTTTCCTCCAAATCTTCTAATAATGAATAAAATTGTTGCCCCTTTTCAGATTGTTGTTTCATTTCACCAATTATAAGTCCTATAGTATCATTTATAAGTGTTGCTGCATCGACAACAGTAGGAATTCCTATAGCTATTACTGGTACTCCTAAATATTCTTCACTTATTGGTTTTCTTCTATTTCCTACACCAGATCCTGGACTAATACCTGTATCTGATATTTGTATTGTAGAGCTAATATGCTTCATATTCCTTGAAGCTAGTGCATCTACAGCTATTATTAATTCTGGTTCCGTTTTCTCTACAATACCTTTTATAATTTCACTTGTTTCCATTCCTGTAAGTCCCATAACACCAGGGGATATAGATGAAACATTTGCCATTGTTTCATCACTTTCTTTTTTATATGCCTTAAAAAAATGTCTTGTTACTAATATTTTTTCAACTACCTTTGGTCCTAATGCATCAGGAGTAACATTCCTATTTCCCAAGCCTACAACTAAAGTTTTACCATGACTTTTTTTACTGATTATTGCTTTTAATTCTTTAGCTAATACTTTACTTATATTGTCTTTTAAATCTTGATCTGCTCTCTTTAAAGCAGAACATTCTATTGTAGTATAATTTCCAATTTTTTTATTTAATTTTTCTTCTCCTGTTTTATCTAATATTTTAATCCTTACTATTTTATAATCATCAGTTTCTTCTTTTTCAATTTCTACTCCTGAAATTTCTTGTTCTTTACCTTCATTATATATTTCCCTTGCTTCTACAGCTAAATCCGTACGTATTTGAAACATATCTATCACTCCATTTTTATGATTTTACTATTTGTATATATATTTCCTAACTAAACAAAAAATATTCTTTTATTTAAATTTTATCTATTCCCTTTTTTTGCTTGTAATAAAAGCTTATTTATGGTAAAATAGCTTTTGTTAATGTATTTTGAAGGGGGTGAAAACCTAATGGCAAATATTAAATCTGCTAAGAAAAGAATTAAAGTTATTGAAAATAAAACATTGGTTAATAAAAAAAGAAAATCTCAAATAAAGACGTATATCAAAAAATTTGAAAATGCTTTAGACAATAATAATATAGATGAAGCAAAAGAATTATTTAAGGTAATTGAAAAGAAACTTGATAGAGCTGCAATAAAAAATACTATGCATAAAAATAAAGCTAGTAGAAAAGTAAGTCAATTAGCTAGCAAGTTAAATTCTGCTAAGTAATAAAAAACTTCGGGGATAATAAAATCTACCCGAAGTTTTTATTGTTTATTCATGTTCATTATGAGTATTTCTATTCCAAGCTTTGCATCAATTTTCCCTTTTTTTATACTTTTATCAGTATTTATACATGTTTCTAAATTCCCTTTTAACGTGTCCAAAGAAAAGTTTTTACTTTGATTTAAAATTTTTTTAGCTACAAAATTAGGCACTTTCATCTTCTTAGATAATTCTATTATACTATATCCCTTTAACTGTAAAACTTTCGACATCAAAAGCAATCTAAATTGTCTTGTAATCATGTGAATAATAAGTTGAGGTGGCTCATTGTTTAATATCATGATATTAAAAATTGATATAGCTTTATTAAACCTCTTTTCTGCAATAGCATCTACAAGTTCAAAGATATTACTTTGTAAAGATTTTATTAGTACTTTTTCTATATCATTTTCTTTTATTCTCTCCTCTTCCCCTATATAATTAACAGTTTTTTCAATTTCATTCTTCATATCATATAAAGTAATTTCACTATCAGAACTTAAATATCCTGTAATATTAATAAATCTATCTATACTTTTTTTATCTATAGTTTTGTTTTTCTTTTTAAATTCTTTCTCTACCCACTTCTCTAACTCACTACCTCTAATTTTATTAAACTCTATTATTCCACCTTGCTTTTTTATTCTTTTTACTATTTTTTTTCTTTTATCTATAGATACCATCTTTATATTAAATATTAATATTGTAGAAGTAGATGGCTTATCTACGTAAGATAAAATATCCTTAGCTTCTTCTATTTTAGATTGATTTGAAAACCAAGGTGGATCATTTATTACAACCAATTTTTTTTCAGACATAAACGGAAGAGTTTCTGCTGCATTAATTGCATCAACTGAATTTATATCTTTTCCATCAATAGTTATGTAATTTAATGTTTCAAAATTAGGATCAATATACTTTTCTTTGATTTTTTCTATACAAAAATCAATTAAAAATACTTCTTGTCCCAAAAAAATATATATATTTTTCAAATCATTTTTTCTTATGTCATCTATTATTTCTTTATATCCCATCAATTTTCTCCTTTGTAGATTCTAATCTAATATATATAATATTCATATATATTATACAAATAAATATTATACTATAATAAAGATCTCTTAATTCTAATTGTAATTTCTTATTAAACCAACTCACATTATAACTTTCAAAATTATTTTCAACTAAAATATTTCCATGGAGATCAGTTCTTTTTATTTCTAAATTATTATTTCTTAGTCTGTTAATAACTTCGTCATTTGGATGACCATAATTATTTCTTCCTACACTTATTATAGCTAACTTAGCATTAATATCTTTTAAAGTATCTTCTGTGGTAGAAGTCTTACTTCCATGATGACCTATTTTTATAATATCATATTTATCACTATTATATTTTACAAATTTATCTTCTAACGCTTTTTCTGCATCTCCCATATACAAAATCTTTGTATTATCTAAAGTTAAATTTATTATATTAGTATTGTTATTTTCTTCAGAATCTACTATGCCACTATTATAAAACTTAAATTGTGCTATATCATATACATTCAATACATTTTTTGTAGTAACATTAATCATTTTAATATTCCTTAGTTTTGAAAGATATTTTATCTCATTATATAAATCATTTTTTATATTATATTCATTGTAATATATGTTTTTCACTTTAATAAAATCTGTTTTTAATATACTTATTAACCCTTCAACGTGATCTTCATGAAAATGACTTATAAATACTCCATCTATTTCTGTAATATTATTCTTTAAAAGATAAGGTATTAAGATTTTTTCCCCAATATTATAATCACTAAAAATATTACCACCAGAATCGATTAAAAAAGTCTTATCTTTTATTTTTATTAATGAGCTATCCCCTTGACCTACATCAATAAAATTAATACTCCATCTAAATTGAGAGAATAACATTACATTTAATAGTAGTAAAAAGATATATGTATAAAAAAACATCTTAATATATCTATATCTAAGTTTTTTTAAAGCTTTAACATTTATAATTAAATATATTATCATATAATAACAAATTATACTTGTTAGGGACCAAGAAGATGATTTTATAATAATATTTAAGAATTCCTCATGAAAATCTACTAAATAAGAAAAGTAATATAATATTTGATCAATTATTTTCATTAAAAAAACCGATATATTTGTAAATAAAATTGATAATATAATTAATAATAAAACACTTACCAATACAAAAGATAAAATAGGAATGAGTATCATATTAGATATTAAGGAAGTTATTGATATATAATTAAAATGATATATCAATATAGGAATTGTACCTACTTGAACTGAAATTAAAGCTGATATTGTACTTCCAAATCTTACAGAAGAAAATAATTCTCTATTTATTACAGGAGTCAAAATCACTATGGAAAGTGTGGCTATAAATGATAATTGAAAACCTACATCAAATATCCATAAAGGGTTATATATAAGTAATATGAACCCTACAAAACTAATAATATTTATATAGTCTGGCTTTTTATATAATATCCTAGATATAATTATAAAAAATAATATAATACTTGATCTAAGTATAGAAGCAGGAAAGCCTACAATATATCCATATATAAAAATAAATAATAATGTTATAAAGCTAGCAATCTTATAGTTTATCCCTAAGTTACTAAGTAAAAATAATATTACACCTGCTATTATCCCAATATGAAGTCCTGATATAGCGAGTATATGTGCAATTCCAAGTTCTCTATACTGTTCTTTATAATTTTCATCTAATGAAGATTCATCTCCTAAAATAATAGCTTTTATTATCCCAATATTTTTTTCCTCTAAACTATTATCCAAGAAATTATTTACATATTCTTTAGACTTTAATTTTATTTTAGTTAAAGTATTAAATTTTATTTGTCCTTTAATTATGTAATTATCAATTTCTACAATAGAATATATTTTTTGTGTATTTAAATATCTTTTATAATTAAATACTCCTCTATTAGTATTTACATCAGGACTTTTAAGATTTGCTTGTCCTCTTATAATTGTTCCATAATTTAATTTTTTACTGTTTTTTATTTTTATAATTGTATTTTCTTCAATCTCATAATCTTTACTATCATAATATATTCTTTTAATTTCACCATTATATGTACTTGAATATTCATTGTTTTTTATATTTTCTTTTATAACTATTTCAATGTCAATATTTTTATCTGTAAAGTCTTTAGTTTTATATGCATGCATATTATAATATAGGGAAACAAATGCTAATGATATAATAATTAATAAAATCATAATAATCTTTATATTTTTGTTTTTAAAAAATATAATTACGAAAAATCCTAAAAAAAATATTAAAGATACTAAAAAATCGATTTGAATATAATAAAAATATAATATAGCAATTATATATATTACTACAATACTCAAGAATGGTCTTTTCATACTTTTCTCCAGTTTTTATAATATTATATCATTTTTACTATAAAAAAGTAAAAAAAGAAAAGGATCAATATTGACCCTTTTCTAGTTATTTATTAGTCACCTAATGTTGCAACCATTACAGCTTTTATTGTATGCATTCTATTTTCTGCTTCAGCAAATACTACTGATTGCTTAGATTCAAACACTTCATCTGTTACTTCCATTGCTTCTAATCCAAACTTTTCATATATGTCTTTTCCAACTTTTGTTTTAGTGTCATGGAATGATGGTAAACAGTGCATGAATATAGCTTCACTATCAGCTTTATTCATCATTTCTTTGTTTACTTGGTATGGTTTTAATAAATTAATTCTTTCTTCCCATACTTCTTCTGGTTCACCCATTGATACCCAAACATCAGTATATATTACATCCACTCCAGCTACTCCATCATCTACTGAATCAGTAACAGTTATTTTTGCATCATTTTCTTTTGCAATTTCTTTAGCATTGTCTACTAATTCTTGCTCTGGGAATAAGCTTTTAGGTGATACTATTCTAAAGTCCATACCCATTTTAGCAGCGCCAATCATTAAAGAGTTTGCCATATTGTTTCTTCCATCTCCAACATATGCAAACTTAATTCCTTTAAGATGACCTTTGTGTTCTTTTATAGTTAACCAGTCTGCTAATATTTGTGTTGGATGGAACTCATCAGTTAATCCATTCCATACTGGTACTCCTGAAAATTCTGATAAAGTTTCAACTGCTTCTTGAGAGAAACCTCTGTATTCAATACCGTCATACATTCCACCAAGAACTCTTGCAGTATCTTTTACTGTTTCTTTTGTACCCATTTGGCTTCCTGTAGGTCCTAAATATGTTACACCTGCACCTTGATCCATTGCTCCAACTTCAAATGCACATCTAGTTCTAGTTGAAGATTTTTCAAATATTAATGCAACATTTTTTCCTTTCATTGTTTGTCTTTCTGTTCCTGTATATTTAGCTCTTTTTAAATCTCTTGATAAATCAAGTAAATAATTGATCTCCTTTGGTGAATAATCTAATAATTTTAAAAAACTTCTTCCTCTTAAATTAACTGGCATAATAATCCTCCTTAAGTTTTTTGTTTTTATTTATTTATAATTAACACTTTAAAGTTATTTAATACTAAGCTTTTTCTCTAATTAAAGGCATACTCATACATCTTGGACCTCCACGGCCTCTTACAAGCTCTGTACCTTCAACTTTGTGTAATTTAATTCCTTTTTCTTCTAATATTCTATTAGTTACATGGTTTCTAGCATATACAACAACTTCTCCTGGAGCAATTGTAAGTGTGTTTGATCCATCATTCCATTGTTCTCTTGCTGCATCTATTGGATCTCCACCTGCACATCTTATTAATTCTACATTATCTAATTCAAGATGCTTTGCAAGTAAATGCTCTAAAGTATCTCTTTCTCTTTCTATTTCTAAATCTCCATCTTTACCCTTAGTTATTGAAAATACAGTTAATGGACCTTCAATTCCTGGATGGATTGTAAACTTGTCATGATCAATCATTGTAAATACTGTATCTAAATGCATAAATGCTCTTGATTTAGGTATATCAAAGGCAAGTATTGTTTCAAATGACTCATTATTTTCAAATAACCTTTTAGCTAATTTTTCTACCGAAGCTGCATCTGTTCTTTGAGAAATACCAACTGCTAATACTTTCTCACTTAAAACAAGCTCATCTCCACCTTCAATAGATGTCTTTTCATCTCTATTTAACCAAATTGGTACTCCAGCATCTTTAAATCTTGGGTGATATTTAAAAATATATTCTGCAAATATTGTTTCTCTATTTCTAGTTTCAGTTCTCATTTGGTTTATAGTGATTCCTGTACCAATTGTTGCAAATGGATCTCTTGTAAAATAAAGATTTGTTAATGGATCTAATACTAATGGATAATCACTACTTGCCATATCTGCTAAAGATTCAGCTTTATAGTCTTTTAGTTCAGTTTTTCTGACTCCAGCCATTAAAGTATCTATTAATTCTTTATTATCTAAGTCACTAAAATGATCTTTTAATGCTTTTATAGTGCCTTCACCACTTACATGTGCCTCTTCTAAAAATTGTTCAATAAATTTTTGTCTTACTTCTTTATCTTCAATAGATTCAGCAGCTAACTCTTCTAAATATAACACTTCCACTCCATTATCTTTTAAAACTTGAGCAAAAGCATCATGTTCTTTTCTTGCAGCTTCTAAATCAGGAATATCATCAAATAAAAGTCTTTCCATAAAATCAGGAGTTATGTTTTCAAGTTCACGTCCTGGTCTATGAAGTAATACTGTTTTTAGCTTACCTATTTCTGATGTAACGTCAATAGCTTTTTCATTACTCATAATATAGCCTCCTATTTTAATTTTAATTTATCTTTATTTATTTTGTTCCACTATATTAATTTAATACCCTCTAATATAGTTTTAAACAAAAATAAGATTTTTATTAATGTTTTTATTAATAATTATTCATCTAATGAATATATTTAAATTATAATATCAAGTTTTTTTAATGTCAAATTATAAAAAATGATTATATATGTGAATTCCGTATAAATATACATAACTATTTAAACATTGTTATATGTATTAATAAAATAGCTAATATAAGACTGAAATCGATATCATTATTATTGTATCCAATTTTTATTATTAAAATAAATATACATTTAAATTTATAAAAATTTTTTAAAAAAAATAAAAAATAGGTTCAATTGAACCTATTTTTTATCCATAATACCTTTATATTCATATATTCTTTTCATATCTTCTTCATCAATATTCTTATTACCATATCTAACTTTTTCATATTCTTCTACAAATTTTTTTGCTTGCCTCTCATTTTCTTTATTTTGTAATATAAATTCCCTAGGAGTAAATTCTTTTTTATACTTATATCCTTTTTTAATCATTATTTCTGATATTTGTATGAAAATTAATCTTACTTTATGAAGGTTTTCATTTTTAAATTCATTAATTTTACTTCTCATAACTTTATTTTTGAAGTTGTTAACTATATTATGTCTATCAAATATAAATTCTTTTTCTTCTAATATAATATTTTCATCACCTTTTTCATTATTTTCTATATTTTTTGACATTCTATACAAGATATAAGCCAAAACAATTATTATACCAACTACCAAAACCCATCCTAAATAATTAAATGCTAATTCCATAGTTTCATTTTGGTTTTGTACTTCTAACAAATTTTCATTATTATTAGTAAGCTCTAATGTTGAATCATTAGTTTTTGATTTCGGATTAATTTTTGGTATTATTTTTGATAAAAAATTATATATTATTGAAACTATAAAAATGAGTGGTGCCAATAATACATCTATTATTTTGTTTGAATTTATTAATTTAATATTAGGAATTTCAAAAGAAATATTTATAATAATACCTAGAATCATTATTATAAATATATTTGAAATAACATTAAATATTTTCAAATTTTTGCTTTTATTGATATGATTTCCGCTTGAATAAGCACTATATAAATTTACTCTAATACTAAATATAAATGAAATAATTATAAAAATTAAAATATATGGAATTATGTCATTTACATACCACCTAGTATTTCCTATTAATATATCTAACGAAAATAATAATCCTATCATTAAAGTGAGTATGAATTTTTTAAAGATATCTTTGTTATAATATATTTCATCTTTTAATTTAACACCTTTTATCCAAACTAACAAATAAATAATAGTAAATAATATAAACAACATACTTGTTTTGGAGCTATAATATGAAAATATCATAGAAGTAATAATTCCAATTAAAACTATTACTTTTGATAAAAAAAGTTTGTAATCTTTCTTTATACTAATTAATTTAGATATTAAATAGCTTGTTATAAATAATAAAAATATAAACAATACGATTCTATTAAAATAAATGTTATCTGTTACCATACCTACTATTGTAATTATTAAAATCAAATATCTTAATCCTTCAAAAACAATTTTATAAATCATATTGCATCTCCTTTAGATTAAATATTTCCACATTTGAATCTAAAAATTTTCTATTTGAAATGTTCCTAAGAAATATGAGTTTTATATTATATCCTAAATATATATATTCATTAATAAGTTGTATAGTATTTTTATCTAAAAAAGGAGTTATCAATATAAAAGTAGTATTTTTTCCATAAGTATTTAATATTTCAAAAACTAAATCTTCTAATTTTACTTTCGACATCATAGACATTTTTGCTAATGTATCTAATATCTCTTCTCCAATGCCAAGATTTGCTTCTGGTGGTATTGAAATTATGTTTTCTGTTAATAAGTTATCAGTATGTAATATGGAATTTGTAGAAAAACCTACTGGGATATTTGACTCTATACAATTATTCATTACTGCTGCAGATATATCTATGCCTTTTTCTATTGAATCTTCATCAACATCTATCCAAGATTTTTCATTGCATTGTATATTAAGTATTATCTTTATGGAACTTTCTGATGTAAAGTCAAAATCTTTAACGTATAAGTCATTTGATTTTGCAGTAGCCTTCCAATCAATTATATTAAAACTATCATTTAAATTATATTCTCGAACTCCTTTTATAGCTAAAGGGTCTGATATTATAAATCTTCTAACAGAAATCTCTCCTTGTGGCTCATTTTCTTCTACAATTAAGTCATTAATATCTTTTATTTCAGGATAAACTATAATTTTTAAAGGTGAATTTATATTTATTATTCCTTTAGAAATTCCAATGAAATCTCCAATAGTAATCTTTAGATTATTAATATTATAATAACCCCTTTTATTTATATGAAATTTATTTCTTCTAGTAACTTTTTGATAAGGAAGTAAAGATGTTATTACTCTATAGATATTTGTATTTATACTTTTTTTATAGCTATAATTTTGATCAATATACTTTACTGGTTCCGGCAATTCAGCATAAATTTCTATCCAAGGTAAAGGTATAAATTTATGATTACTTATTATTGTAGTAATCATTATCTCTTCTTCTGGAAACACTATATTTTTATTTGTAAATCTAGTATATTTTATATTTTTTATAGATATATTTTCCCATACTCTACTAAATGTAATTAAAATAATTATAAACAATAAAATAGATATAAAAATATTCATATTTAACACCTAAGAACCTATTTTTTCTGAAGGTACTTTAGTATTTTTTACTATTTCTTCAATTATATTATCTGTATTAATATTAGAAAATCTAGATTTTCCTTGCACAATAATTCTATGTCTAAATACTTCCTTTATAATTTTTTTTATATCATCTGGAATTACAAAATCCCTTCCCTGTATTGCAGCTCTTGCCTGTGAACCTTTAAAAAGTGCTTGAGCTCCCCTTGGACTTATTCCAAGCTTTATATCATCATGAGTTCTAGTATTTCTAACTAATTCTAATATATAATTAATTAAATCATCATCTACTTTTACTTTTTCAAATAACTTTCTGGCTTTTAATATATCTTGTGAATCAACAACTGCTTTTATATTAGTAAAAGGACTTTTACTTTTAAATCTTTTAAGTATTTTTAACTCTTCCTCAAAATTAGGATAACCTATGGATAATTTCATGAAAAATCTATCTAATTGTGCCTCAGGTAATGGATAAGTACCTGAGTTTTCTACTGGATTTTGTGTTGCTATAACAAAAAAGGGTTGTCCTAACAAATGTGTTTCTCCATCAATTGTTAATTGATTTTCTTCCATAGCTTCAAGTAAACTAGATTGAGTTCTAGGTGTTGCCCTATTAATTTCATCAGCAAGAACTAAGTTATTCATAAGAGGACCTTTTTTAAACATAAATTCACTTGTCTTTTGATTAAAATAATTTATGCCAGTAATATCAGTGGGCAATAAATCAGGAGTAAATTGTATTCTTGAAAAATTACTATCTATTGACTTTGCGATAGTTCTTGCAAGTAATGTCTTACCAAGTCCTGGTACATCTTCTAATAATATATGTCCTCTACATAATATAGCTATAATAATATTCTCTATTATTTCATCTTTACCTACTATTACTTTTTGAACATTTTCTTTAATATTATCTGTCATATTTTTTATTCTCTCAATTTCCAATTTTCATTCCTCCAGTAAATTACCATTTTTCAGCTTCTAGCTCTTTTAAAAACTGCTGCTATATTTCTTCCGCTTGCTGAAGAAGTAAAACCTACCATCTCCCATCCTTCTTCTCCTAATTCATTTAGCTTATTTTCATGTTCCTTAGTAAGAACCATAGAAGTCATACCATGTAATCTAAGGTTTTCTACTTTATATTCAAACTTCAATATATTTCACCTCTTTTTTAATTATATAGAATATTAATTATTATTCTATCATAGTTTAAAACATATATATTATTTTTTAAATAATTAATATATAATTTTATATTTTATGGTTATAAATATTAATATAATATTCAATTATTTGTCCATAATATATAATTATAATTGTTAGGAGATGAAAATATGGAGAAAAATAGAGTTCAAATTGATTGGTTAAATAAATTATATGATGATATTTATTATAGTGATCTAGAAGATAGTGAACATTCACTGGATATTATAAGTAATTTAATTTCAGATAAAGAAATTAAATCAACAAATAAAGAAGATAAAAACCTTGTAGGTATTGTTGTAGAGGTCACTGAAGAACTAGTTGAATTTTTAGAAAGTGAAGATCTAAATCAAAGTGCTGAATTTATAAGTCAAAAAATCGAAGAAATACAAAATGGTGAATTTGATGAAGCATTTAGAGAAGAATATTTTCCTGATTTTTATGACTTAGAAAAAGATGAAGAAATACCTTATGAAGATTTAACGGTTGATATAGATATAAATGAAGATGAAGACATTCCTGAAGATGTTGATTTAGATGAATTAGACGAGTATTAAAAAAAATCCTATTAAATTAGGATTTCTTTTTTTTGAATTAATTCATTTATAAAATCAACTGCAGGTGAAGGTTTATAAAAATATTTCAATTCTCCATGTTCATTATATAATATTTGAATTATTCTATAAACATCTTGGACTGTTATTTTATCAAAATCATACTTCAATAATTTATTTATGATATAACTTGCTAGTTCATTATCAATAACGTATACATCATAATCACTTTTTTTAAATGCCTTTCTAAGCTCTGATATTGTAAGAATATCTTTTAAAGCCATTTTATATATATTGTTATATTGATTTTCTATATCTACAACCATTTTAGACCAATGCTTGAATCCTTCTGTATTTAACTTGGGCAGTACTTTGTTTTTATCTTCAAATATTTTTATTAAAAGAATCTTAAGGCAGTGGTTTATAGCAGATTTAGATATGAATAACTCATACCACTTTTCTTCACTTACATCCTTATTTAATCCACTTTTAGCCCTAATTTTTCTTATAATGCCTATATTTTCATATTTATATTTCATTATAAAAAAATCAATAAACTCTCTTAAATCTGATAGTAATGCTTCGTTATTGTTCAAAACACTAACCTCCTTTTATAAAGGATTATTGACAAATTATATATTATTATACTCCTAATAAACTTTCTTTATATCTATGGTAGGATGATTTTCATATTTTAAAACTTTACCTTCCCAAGTTCTAATCATTATATAATCTTTTCCCCTAGAAATTAAATATTCTGGTAATATTGGTGTCTTACCTTGACCTTTAGGGGCATTAATTATATAAGTAGGTATTGCCATTCCAGATGTATAACCTCTTAAATATTCCATTATTTCTATTCCATCATCTACAGAAGTATTGAAATGAGTAGTCCCTTTTACATGTTTAGCATGAAATATATAATATGGTTTAACCCTTATCTTAAGTAATTCATGATTTAACGATCTCATTATATATTTATCATTATTGATTCCATTTAATAATACTGCTTGATTTCCTAGTGGTATCCCTGCATTTGTTAATTTTTCACAAGCCTCCTTAGATTCTGTTGTTATTTCTTTAGGATGATTGAAATGAGAGTTTATATATATTGGATGATATTTTTTCAACATATCAACTAGACTATCAGTGATTCGTTGCGGCATAGTAACAAGTGTTCTTGATCCTATTCTTATATATTCAACATGAGGTATCTCTTTAAGACTTTTGAGTATCCATTCCAATCTATCATCTGATAAAGTAAGTGGATCTCCTCCAGTTATTAGAACATCTCTTATTTCAGGATTGTTTTTGATGTAATTAATAGATTCATTTATTAACTCAGTATTCGTATGATTGTCAACTTGACCTATGTTTCTTCTCCTTTGACAATGTCTACAGTACATGGCACATTCATTTGTAACATTTATTATTAATCTATCAGGGTATCTTCTTGTAATACTTCCAGCAGGATTTGTATATTCTTCTCCCATAGGATCATTATCTCCTACCTCATCTACTATCTCAATAATAGATGGTATAGATAACATTCTAATTGGGTCATATTTATCATTTTTATGCATTAAGCTTATATAATATGGAGAAATTGCCCATCTATATTTTTTTCCTACTTTTTCTATTGAACTCTTTTCCTCATTAGATAGGTCTATTAATTTATTTAATGTTTCTATATCAGAAACTCTATTTTTCAATTGCCATTTGTAGTCGTTCCAATCTTCTTCATTAGCTTTTAGAACTTTTAAAATATGCTTTTTATTTTTTTTATACTCATCTTCTAACTCAAGTCCTTTTGGTATAGAATCTCTAATTTTTAAGTAATCATCGATTGATTTACGTAAAACTTCAGCTCTTTCTAAAGATGCTTTTCTTTTCAATTTCTGCTCTTTCATAACATTCCTCCTATTGTGAATTTATATGATAATCTACAATTCTAGCAATTTATTTAATTAATATATAATTTTTTTGCTAGTTGTAAGAATAATTTGGATTTCTTTACTCATAAAAAAGTTTTAATTTTAATACTATTAGTAGTAAGAGAAATTAGATAAGTCATAAAAATGTGAATTTTGCAAAAGTTATTCTAAATTTAATTATAACCTTAAGTTTAGGTATTGTCAATTTTATTAAAGGAGATAATATGAATGAAAACTTCTAATTCTATGTTTTTTATTATATCATTTTTTATAATAATAGTTTTAATTTTATTTTTAAGTTACAAAGTTATGCCTAGCACAAATTCTAAATCTGATAATTTTATTTTAACTGAAGATATTATAGATGAATATTTTTCTGATGATATAAATAAAAAAGCAAACTCTATAGAAAAAATAAAACAAATAGTGCTTTCTGACTTAGGGTTTGAAAATTGGCTGGAATATAAAGAATATATGGAAATATTAGTATTTCCAACGGATCTTCAAAATAATCCAGATATTGATATTATAATTGGTTTAAACTTATCTAAAGATACTGGGTTAATAGCAATTTATAAAAAGGAAAATAGTAATTATGTTTTAAATAATTATATTAAAGATTTATCTTATATTGATTATATAAGCACATATGAAGTTAATGATAAATTTTTCTTAGCTGTAGAAGAAATAATTGATGAAAAACTTGGTGGGTATTTTTATGATGAAAGACTTGTGATATATTATAAAGAAGAAAGTTTTAATAAAGTTTTTGAAGATAGCAAAATATATGAATCATATTTTTATGAAGGATGGAAAAAAGAAGATATAAAAAATCCAAAATGGTTCAAATTAACGGAAAATAATATTATAGATATTATAGAAGATAAAGATAATATAAAAATTAAAAATAATAAAGAATTAAAACTATATGTTAGTGAAGAATCCTCCACTTCTATACCAAGTAATTTCGATGAATATAAATCAAAAAAATTTAATTTAGATTATTTTTGGGATAAAGATTTAAATTATTTTATTCAAAATAGAGGAATATTGGTTGACTCTGGAGAATTAATAGGTATTGTTTCTATTTCAAATCAAAATATAGATTATTACTTAGATAATGAAGAGGTAACCTATAAAATAATTGATCAAAAAGGAAATATACGATATGAAAGTTTAGATAAAATTAGGGTATTAAACTAATATAAAAACTGTGAAACTTTAAAGAGGTGTTAATGATGACGGAAAAAGTTTATTTAGAAAATCCTTATTTGATGAAATTAAATGCTAAAATATTAGAAAATAAATTTAAAAATAATAAATTTTATGTGAAATTAAATAGAACAATATTTTATCCTAATATGTCTGGAGGACAGTTAGGTGATAAAGGTAGTATTGATGGAATTGAAGTTTTAGATGTTTACGAAAAAAATGACGATATAATACATGTTTTAAGTGATTTACCTAAAAACGAAATCGTTGAATTACATATTAACTGGGATATAAGATTTAAAAATATGCAACAACATACAGGTCAGCATATAGTCTCTAATGCCTTCTCAAAACTACTTGACTTTGAAACAATAAGTTTTCATATGAATAAAGATTTTAATTACATAGATATTAAAGCTAATTTTCTAAATCAAAATGTGATAGATAAGATAGAATCTTATTCCAATAGAATAGTATTTTCTAATTTTGAAATTTATTGTTATATTATTGATGATAAAACTATCTCAAAAATACCATTGAGAGAAACTACAAAAAAAGAAACAGATATTAGAATAGTAGAAATTAATAAATTAGATTTTTGTGCCTGTGGTGGAACACATCATAGAAGAACTGGTGAAGTAGGTCTTATAAAACTAATAAATTGGTATAAGATTAAAGATAATTATAGAG
This sequence comes from Senegalia massiliensis, assembly GCF_009911265.1. Lineage (NCBI taxonomy): Bacteria > Bacillati > Bacillota > Clostridia > Eubacteriales > Clostridiaceae > Senegalia > Senegalia massiliensis. Next base: position 30,562 of record NZ_QXXA01000004.1, read on the forward strand.
TTGAATTTGTATGTGGTGTAAAAGCATTAGAAGATTATAATTTAAAAAATAATATAATTACTAAACTTAAAAATGACCTTAGTATAAGTACTAATGACACTTTAGAAGCAATAAATAAAATCAAATTAGAATTAGAAAATTTCAAAAAATCTAATACAATTTTAAAAACTAAATTAATTGACTATAAAACTATTTGGTTAAAAAACAATTCAATTAAATATAAAAATATAAAAATAATATCTGATGCTGTAGATGAATTTGATTTAAATGAAACGATAAAAATTATTAATCATATTACTCAATACAATAATTATGTAATAATAATAGGTATAAATGAAAATGATAAATCTCAGTTTGTTTTAGCAAAATCTTCTAACTTAAATATAAATATAAAAAATGTTTTTGATAAGTTACTTTATTCAATTAATGGTAATGGTGTTAGAAATAAAAATATATATCAAGGTGGATGTAAGGAATCTAATAAAGCACAATCAATAGTTACTAATGGGTTAAATTTAATAAAAGAAGAAGTAGATAGATAGGTACATGTACCTATCTATTTTTCATAAATTCTTCTATCTCATCTACAGTTTTTATTATGTCTTCAGATAAATTTATACATCCATCATCTGTAATTAGAACATCATCTTCTATTCTTATACCTATGTTTTCATCTTCAATATATAATCCAGGTTCAACTGTTATAACCATGCCTTTTTCTAATTTTTTGTCTCTATCTCCCACATCATGAGTATCTAACCCCATGTGATGTGAGACTCCATGAAAATAGTATTTTGTTATTTCATCATCATTTTTCAATATATTTAATTTTTTAGCTTTTTCTATTAATATACTTTTAGTATAGTCATTAAGCTCTTTTAAAGTAATTCCTGGTTTAACTTTTTCTATTGTTTTTACCTCCGCCTCTAATACAGATTCATAGACTTCTCTCTGTCTTTTAGAGAACTTTCCATTTACAGGAAAGGTTCTTGAAATATCTGAGCTATAATAGTCCCATTTTGCTCCTAAATCAAATAATATTAAGTCATTTTCCTTAAGTATTTGATTGTTTTCTTCATAATGTAATATTGTTGCATTTTCACCTGAAGCTGCTATAGTCTTAAATGCATAATCTTTAGCACCATTATATTTTATACTAAAATCAAAAAAAGCTTCCAATTGATATTCATATAATCCTGGCTTAGAATTCTTCATTAAATTTTCTATTCCCTCTTTAGTTATAGATATCGCTTTTTTAATATTTTTTATTTCTTCTTCACTTTTTATCATTCTAATTTCACTTATTTTATTATAAATATTTATAATATTTATATGTGGATATTTTTTATTTAAATCCCTTGCAAACAAATGAGATTTTTTAAAATCATCATTCCAACTAGATTTTTCTAAATCAAGATATACGTTCTCAATATTTTTAGTATTTAAAATAGTATTTAAATTAGATTTAAATTCTTCTAAATAAATTACCTTTTCTATACCACTTATATCTTTAACCTCATCTTTTCTAAGTTTTTTACCGACCCATTTTTCTAACTGTGGATCAGGTTTTTCTATATAAATTCTTTCAACTATTTTATCATTTGTTTTTAAAACTACTAATATGAAACTTTCTCTTTTAAGTCCTGTATTATAATAAAAATTCATATTAGGTAAAAATGTATAATCTTCATCTGCACTTTTATGTTGTGGATTGCCTGAAAATAATACTATTAAAGAATTATCTTTTAAATTTTCTGCTAATTTTTTTCTATTTTGTATGAAAAAATTTTTTTCCATAAAACCACTCCTAGTTTTTATTATTTATATTTTTATTAATATCTTTGTAACTTAAAATAAAATAAGAATATTCTATTGATAATATAGATGCATTAAATAATACTAAAAATAATGAATATATATCATTCTTAATGCTATTATTTATAGAAAACACATAGTTGAAAATTCCATTAACGAGTAATATTAAACTTATAATGAAAAATATAACTATAATCACCTTAAATCTAGCTTTTGAATTCAACTTAAAGCAATTTCTTACCATTCTAAGCATTATATAAGTAATCCAAATTGTATATATCATTATGTAGATGAAATAAATACTTTCAAATAATTTATTATTATCAAATTCATATATACTATATACAAAAAACACAAAACTAATTAAACGAATAAGTATTCCAATCGGTGATACTTTTTTTATTATATTCTTTTTTCTCATATGTACCTTACCTTTCTTTTTATATTATAACATAATAATTTTTCTATTAAAATTGTTATGTTATAATACATATCATCTATTTTTTATGTTATAATTATTCTTGCAATACAATTTAAAGGAGAATGTGTATGAGTTTATATAAAGAATGGACAAGTTTAGTAGAATCACATGCTACGCCAGAACAATATGAAGAATTTTGGAAATTGTATCTTCCACAAGAGCAAAAGATTTATGAAGCAATATTATCTAATAAAGAAAATATTGTAAAAGGCAATATTAAAGATTTAGCGTCAAAATTTGATGTAGAACCTGTTATACTTACAGGATTTATTGATGGTATAAATTCTAGTTTAAACACTGAGGTGGATTTAGATTCACTAGAAAAAAATAGTGATATAGAAATCAATATTAATTTTGAAAAATTATTTTATAATATGCATGATGCTAAAGCAAAATGGCTTTATAAATTACCTCAATGGGAAGATGTTTTATCTAAAGAAAAAAGAAAAGAGATTAAAAAAGAATATGATAAAACAGTTATAGTAGTAAAAGAAGAAAAAATTGGTAGAAATGACCCTTGCCCTTGCGGAAGTGGTAAAAAGTATAAAAAGTGTTGTTTAAATAAATAAATGGATAAATCATATGATTTATCCATTTATTTATTATAATAAACTTAATCCTTCTTTATTAAGTTCCTCTTCTCTATTTTTAAGACCTTCTATTACAATATTTAAATGTTCATTGAAATCCATTTCTAGATCTTGTGAACTCTCTTTTATCTGATCCCTATCTACTGCAGCAGCAAAAGATTTTGTTTTTAATTTCTTTTTTACAGACTTAGGTTTTAAACCTTCAAATTTAGTAGGTCTTACAAGTGCTGATGCTACCACGAAGCTAGATAATTCATCTATAGCATATAATGTTTTTGCCATAAGAGAATTTCTTTCTTCTTCTTTTGACCCATGTCCCTTTATAGCATGTATTATATCTTCACCTATTCCCTTATCCCTTAAAATTTCTATACCTTTATAAGGATGCTCTTCTGGACACATTTCAAAATCAATATCATGCAATAATCCCGATATAGACCATTTCTCTATATCTTCATCAAAATATTTAGCATAAGCTATCATACTTGATTCAACTGCAAGTGAATGTTTTATAAGACTATCTTCTTTAACATATTCCTTTAATAATTCAAAAGCTTCTTCCCTATTCAAAATATCACTCCTAAATAAATAATTATATTTCATCATATCATATAATTATTTGAATTTACAGATATTTTTTGAGATTAGTTTTTAACATTGGTTTTTGAAATTTCTTTTTCAACAGGTGTTTTTAAAAATATTAATAATCCTATTACAAATAATACTATTATACTAAATACACCATAATTTGTTTGTCCAGTAATATGTGTTACTCCACCTACAAGAAGTGGCCCCATTATTGCTGCAAATTTTCCAAATATATTATAGAAACCAAAAAACTCACTTGAATTTTCTTTTGGTACTAATTTTCCAAAATAAGATCTACTTAAACCCTGAATTCCTCCTTGAGATGTTCCTACAAGTATAGCAAGTATCCAAAAATCAAAAGCACTATCCAAAAAATATGCATAAATACAAATAAATATATATACTATTATACCAAACATAATCATTTTTCTAGCAGTAAATCTTTCTGCTAATTTTCCATAAATAATGGCAAAAGGAAATGCTACAAATTGGGTGACTAAAAGAACTATTAACAGAGTAGTCATACCTATACCTAAATCTGCTCCATAACTTGTAGCCATTTTAATTATAGTTGATACACCATCAATATAGAAAAAATAAGCAACTAAAAATATAAATACTTGTTTATGTTTTGTTATGTTTCTAAAGGTATTATATAATCTTATAAAGCTTTTTTTCATTACTTTATTTTCTCTTTTGATACCATAAACTTGCTTTACATTTTTTATCATAGGTAAAGAAAATACACCCCACCATAATGCAGTTATTATAAATGATATTTTAAATACAAGAGACATACTCATAGAGATAATCTCCATCTGAGAAAGTATAACTATTGTAAGAGAAATAATAAATGGTATTGTACTTCCTATATAGCCCAGTGCAAATCCGTATGTAGAAACCTTATCCATTTTGTCTTTAGTAGTAACATCTGTAAGAAAAGCATCATAAAAAATATTTGACCCTGCAAATCCTACAGAACTAATAAGATAAAATATTAATAATATAGGCCATAATCCAGTAGTAACAAAAGAAAGTCCTAAGGTTGCAAATATCCCAAGAGATACAAAGCTTACAAAAAATATCTTTTTGTATCCTCTATAATCTGCCATTGTACCCAGTATAGGTGCAATTATTGCAATTATAAAAGTAGCTAAGGAATTAATATATCCCCAGTATGCTGTTGACATTGATTGAGTTTTTCCTGCATCTGTTAAAATCATTTTAAAAAATAAAGGCAAAATTGTAGAAACTACAGTAAGTGTATAAGCAGAATTAGCCCAGTCATAAAGTATCCAACTTTTTTCTAGTTTATTCATTTTATTCATATTAATCCCCCTATTAATTAATTATTTCATCTAACGCCCTTCCATCTATATTTTCCATCTCAAACCCTAATAATTTGGAAAAAGTATTTGCATAATCTATCAAATTCATCTTTTCTAATATGACATTTTTCTTAATACCTTTTCCTTTTGCCATAAATACAGTTGTATAATTTTCTTTAAAAGGTGAATATCCATGTGTTGATAAAGTTATATGTGGAACTTGTCCTACATCGTTCTTATCTATATATTCAATTACATTTCTATCATGATTATCTAAAAAATAATATCCCTTTTTTGCTTCAAGCATAAAACTACAATTTTCATCTGCACCTAATTCTTTTGCCTGACTTGATGAAAATATATCTTCAATACAATTATATTTATCATTAAATTGATTTAATACATTTAATACTTTTTTCTTTACTGCAATATCATTATTATTTATATAAATATAAGCAGAACCATCACAATTTTTAAGTATTGCTTTCCAACTATTTATATTTCCAGTATTATTAACTTCAATAAGTCCATTATCTTTAAAAAGTTTATTAATATAAATAATTTTATCTTCATTTAAACTACTATGATCTCCTAATAGAATAATGGTACTTTCATCATACATATTTGATTTTTTAAGGGTATTTATTATTTTTCCTAATCTATCATCATGTCTTTTCAATGCATCTTTGGCTTCTTTAGAATAAAATCCAAAATTATGTCTTATAGTATCTAAATCAGTAAAATGAACCATTGTAATATCTGGTTTCTTATTTTCTAATGTATAATTTAAACAACTACTTGTAAAATTATCTAATTCAGGTTGAGATTTGCCTTTTCTTATATTTCCATATTTAAAATTCATTGATAATTGATAAATTGGACTACCATTTAGTAAAGAAACTGTTATTTGATTTTCCCATTTTCTATTTGCAAATATCTCAGGCATATTGTACTGTATTTTTGATTTAGCAGTTACAGGCCATAAAAGTGCAGCTACTTTCATTCCTTTTTGTATTGCTATGTCATAAAATGTTTCTGATTTAATAGATTTTCTATGCCAGTACCAATCAGGAGAAGTTGTATTTAATTGTAAAAAAGTATTATTTATTACTCCATGATTATTAGGATATTTTCCTGTAACTATACTAGTATGTGCAGGATAAGTAAGACTTGGGTAAACACTATATACATTTTTACAATATGATGAGTCCTTAATAAAATCCTTAAAATTCGGTAATTTATTTATATAATCAAAATCTAAAGTTGATAAGCCATCAAATGAAACAATTATTAAATGTTTAGTTTTTCTACTCATCCTTATTCTTCCTTTCATGATCTATTAGCCATTGCTTTCTCCATAACCCTGAACCATAACCAACTAATTTTCCATTACTACCTATAACTCTGTGACAAGGTATTATTATTGAAATATTATTTTTATTGTTAGCATTTCCTACAGCTCTGTATGCTTTTTTATTATTAATCTCTTTTGCTATATCTCCATAAGAACACACTTCACCATAATTAATAGTTCGTAATGCATTCCAAACTTTTTCTTGAAACTTGGTTCCTTGTGTTTTAATAGGAATAAAAAATTCTTTTCTATTTCCGTCAAAATACTCTTCTAATTGTCTTTTACACTTTAAATTTAATTCATTATGTTTTTCTTTAAATCTTATTTGTTTAACAAAATTCACAGATAAAATATATTTATTATCAGCTTCTATTTCTATAATTCCTATAGGTGAATCCAAATACAATATATAATTTAAATTTTCTTTGATTATAATCAACTCCTTAAATGAATCTTTGTTAACTAATCTAATGGAATTTAGTTGACAATGATTAAACTTTATTATATTATAACATTGTTAACATTAGTAGATCGTTATAGTTAACAATACATATTTGGAGGTAATATATGAAAACAAGAGATATAACATTAATTTCCTTATTCGTGGCATTAACAGCTGTTTGTGCACAAATATCAATACCATTACCATCAGGAGTTCCAATTACATTGCAAATTTTAGCTGTATTTTTATCAGGAGCAATTTTAGGAAGTAAATATGGCTTCTTATCACAAATAGTATATCTTTTATTAGGAACTGTAGGTATTCCCTTATTTTCTTTAGGTACAGGTGGATTACAAATATTGTTAGGTCTTACTGGAGGATATATTTGGAGTTTTCCTATTGCTAGTTTTATTATAGGATTAATTATAGAAAAAAGTAGTCATACTTCTAATCAACAAAAAATATTTCAATATGGTATTTCTTTCCTTATTGGTCTAGTTATAATATATCTTTTTGGTTCTGTCCAGTTTTACATATTATCAAATATGACTTATATAGACACTATAAAAGTGACAATATTACCATTTATAATACCAGATCTGATAAAAATAGCAATTTCTGTTCCACTGGTAATTAAAATAAAAAGTTCTCTATTAAAATCAAATTTGTTATATATATAATATCATATATACAAAATAAAAACCCATATGGGTTTTTATTTTGTATATTGTAAAATTCTATTTATTAATGTATTTTTAAATTCATCTACTTTTTCAAAATCAATATTTTGAACATAAAATTTTTCTAATTCATCATGTAAAGCTTTTGAATTTCTAATATTATCTATTGCTTTATCAATTAACATATCTACCATTTTTTTATCTTCCTCTATTGCTTCTATATATATATTATAAAGGTTTTGATTTCTATAATCGTTAAGATTTAATGTTTTATGCTTATCTTTGAATTTTTCATTTATAGTTATACCTACTTTTATATCTTTTATAAATATAGTTTCTATCTTTTGTGGAATTAAAGGAGTGTGTAAAATTTCTACATCTAATCCTCTTTCAATAGCAGACTTATAAATTCTTTTAAATAATGTAGTCTTTCCTGTACCTGGATCTCCACTTATGCTATAAATATTTATAGCATTTGATAATACTGATTCTGTATAATTAACAAAACCCTCTGGTGTATAAGAGCTTCCAAATAAATGTCTTTCATTCCCTCTTTTATCAGAATAAGTTTGACCCATAAATAATTCAGAAATAAATTGATTAGTTTCTAAATTTATCTTTCCAAAATCCATAAAACTAGAATTAAGATCAATAATATTTTCTAATATATTTTTAGCTGATCTTAAATATTTATATCCTCTTTTAAAACTATTACTCACTTTTTCATTTACAGATATTATTTCCTTTTTATTCTCTTCCATTTTTTTCGTGTCCCAAAAGTCGCCCATGTTTATTATTTCATCTACTGCTCCAGGATTTTTTGCTGCAATTGTATGGGGTGAAGTTGCATCAATCATTGCTACTTTTATTTTAGGTATAACTACAGCATCTATACTATTGTTATCTGAAGAGCAATGATGATATTCTAAATCATAGCCTCTATTGTAAAACTCTCTTCCTATATTCTTCATTAATGAAGATTTACCAGTTCCTGGACCTCCTTTTACTAAAAATATTCTATTTGCATCTTTCCCTATAATATAATCATAATATGAAAAAAATCCTTCCCCTGTATTTCCACCTGGAAAATAATCTTTTATTACTGGCATATTATTACCCCTCTCTTATTTGATTTTTAACTTTAAAATCTTTTATTAGTTTTTCTTTTTTATCTTTCTTAAACTGCTTTATTTCATATTCCCTTTTTGTTGCCTTTTTTTTAGTAGTGTATTTTTCATAATATTCTAATTTTACTGGTAATCTCCCTCTTGTATATTTTGCCCCTTTTCCACTATTATGCACCTTTAATCTGTTTTTTATATCTACTGTCCATCCAGTATATAAAGTATCATCACTACATCTTAATATATAAACATAATTCATAATAATTCATCCTATTCATTTTCTCTGTTCTTTAATAATAATAATATAAGTTCATAATTTATTTTTATTATATTATTTTCTTTAATATTATCTACTACTTTATAATAAATTTCCTTCTTCTTCTTTTCTTCTAATAAATAATAATAATTCTGCATATTTAAAAACTTAATATATTCTTCTTCTGTATATATCTTATGCCAATTATAGATTTTTGTTTCCACATCATAGAATTTATAATTATTTACTATATCATTTTTTACATGAGATATTTTATCTCTAGAATAATTAAAACTAGGATACGCTGTCCAGATTAAAGCTAATGTCCCATGTTTCTTTAAAATACTTTGTATTTTAGTCATACTTATATCTCTATTTAAATATTGAAAAGAATTTGCACATATTATAATATCATACTTTTCATTTGGAACTTGCCATTCTTCAAATGAAGATATATATATATTTATACTATCTTGAAATCTTTTATTCATATAAGATGCTAATTCATATTCCCTCTCTATACAGTTTATATTATTAAATTTTAAATCTAATAATCTTCTAGTAGCCTTCCCAGTTCCAGAACCTATCTCTAATATATTACTATTTAATTTTAAATTTGCATAACTCATCATGTCCCAAAAAATTTTAATGGGATAATCAGATATTAGTTTATCATATTCTTGAAATGCTCTATCTAGACTCTGACTTTTAACATTATACATATTTAACCCTCTTTTAAATATTATCTTATATATTATATTATATTTTACTCATTTATATTATATTTATTTTATACCCATACTTATGTTATAATTAATTCTAAAACACTGGAGGGTTATTATGATAAAATCAGAAAAAATATTTAGAGAAAATATAAAAGAAATACTTGAAAATGGTTATAGTACCGAGAATGAAAAAGTAAGACCTCACTATAAGGATGGTACTCCAAGCCATACATTATTCATACCTCAAACATATGAAAAATATGATATTTCCAAGGGAGAATTTCCTATAATATCACTTCGACCTATAGCATGGAAAAGTGGTATAAAAGAAATATTATGGATATATCAAGATCAAACTAATGAACTTTCTACATTAAAAGAAAAATATAATATTCATTGGTGGGATGATTGGAATGTTGGTGATGGAACAATCGGTATGAGATATGGTGCTACTGTTAAAAAATATGATCTTATGAATAAATTGCTTGATGGTTTAAAAAATGAACCTTATGGTAGACGTCATATTATGGACTTGTATCAATATAGTGATTTTGAAGAAAGTAAAGGATTACACCCTTGTGCTTTCATGACTCTTTGGACAGTTAGAGGTGAATTTTTAGATATGACATTAGTGCAAAGAAGTAACGACTACCTCGTAGCTGGACATATAAATAAAATTCAATATGTAGCACTATTAATGATGGTTGCAAAATCTACAGGTTATAAACCTGGTATATTTACTCATTTAGTTCAAAATCTTCACATTTATGATAGACATATTGAACAAGCAAAACAACTTTTAAAGAGAACTCCTAGTGATAAGCAACCTAAATTAATACTTGATACAGATAAAAATGATTTTTATGAATTTACAATAAATGATTTTAAAATGCAAAATTATGATCCAATTAAGCCTCAACTAAATTTTGAACTTGCAATATAAGGAGATAATTATGAATATAAATATGATTGTAGCAGTAGATAAAAATTTTGGAATAGGTTATAAAAATAAACTATTAACACATATACCTGAGGACCTTAAATATTTTAAAAATATAACTAAGGGACATGTTTTAATTATGGGATATGATACCTATATGTCATTACCTAAAAGGCCTCTTCCAGATAGAGTAACTATAGTATTAACTAGAAAAGATAAAAACTCTTATAATGAGTTAAACGATGTAATAGTATGCAATAGTATAGACAATATATTTAAAACGCTCACAAGACAAAATTTAAAGAATAAGAAAGTATTTATATGTGGTGGAGAATCTATCTATAATCAATTTATGGAATATGCAGATACTTTATATATAACTCATTTATTTAAAGAATTTAAAGCAGATACTTTCTTTCCTAATATTAAAAAAGAAAATTGGGAAATATCAGAAGTTAAAGCAGACTTTGAAAATATTCATAACAAAATACCACATATATTTACTATATATAATAAAAAATAGGCCATATGGCCTATTTTTTATTCTTTATCTTTTATATCATATTCTACATCTTCTACTACATTTTTATTCTTGAAATTAACTACATTTTTCTTTTTAGGTATATATTTTTCTAGATAATCTGATAATTTACTATATGTATATAAAAATATAACAATATCATCTATCCACCCTAAAAATAAAATAGGATCAGGTATAATATCAAATGGAAATACTAAATACATTGCTGCAAGAACAATTAATGCTTTTTTAGGTAAAGATACATCTCTGTCTTTAAAAAATTTGGGTATCATGCTTAATTTATAAATAAATCTACTCATTTTCCTCAGCCCTTTATTAAATTTATAATATATATACCCTTTCTAAAAAAACTGAATAAAAATTATTTAAATAACTGAAAAATCACATTTAGGTAATTTATTCTTCAAGTTTATTTCTATGCTATTTTCCTGATCTTTTCCAGATGGAGATTCTCCCATTACAATATTTGTTATTCTTTTATCCTTTGCAAAGTCAACTATTGCTTTAATTACATCCTTTGATCTAATTACAGTTAAGTCTGCTCCCACAGCTTTTGAAACTCTAAAAAGATATTCTAATGCTCTACTATCATTGTTTTCATAAAGAAAAGTATCATTTTCATTTACTACATGAATAACATATAACTCATCATTTTCTTTATCAACTTTATTATTTCCACCTTCTATAAGTCTTTCACAAGTTTTTTGTTGAGTAACACACACCATAACTTTTTTAGTTTTCATTTATTACTCCTTTCACTAAATATATAATCAATTTAGCTTTATGATATAACTATTATATCAACTTTTTTTAAAAAAACCAAATAAAAAAACGCCATAGGCGTTTAAATTGGCGGGAATATGTGAGAATCGAACTCACCCAGGACGCTCCTAACGCCCCGAACTGGTTTTGAAGACCAGAAGGCACACCAGCACCCATCTACTCCCTTATTATTTTCAATACTAATATAGTATAACATAAGTTTTTTACTTGTCAAGAATAAGTTTAAATATTAAATTACATTAATATATTTCATTTATTTTAAAAGTTTTTTCTAATTGAGTATCTGAATATTCCATACTAAATAATTTATTATACTTTACCTTTTTATCATCATTTGTAATAGCTTCAACCTCAACATCAACTAATAAAGCTTTTTTGTAATTATTTAATTTATATGATTTAATATTATATTTTTTTATATTTTTATCTATATATTGTATTTCATAATATACTCGACTTTTTTTATCTGTATTTTTAAATAATGAAGCTAATTTAGAACTTTCTCTATTATTTAACATATCATAATAATCTTTTATTGTATCAAATGGATTTATAAATTTGTCCTCTACTAATAATTCACTATATTGTAATGGTTTTTCTATATTCATTACATTTGATAAAAATTCCTTTTTTTCACCATCTATTAATAATTGTACACTTTTTATAGAATCTAGCTCTGTAATAGTGTTTACAATAGAATAAGTTAATAATACTTCTTCGCTAGGTGATAAGTTCTCTTTTATTATATCACTTGATAAATTTATATATGCAATTTGATTTTCAATATCAATAGAACGTATCTTAGTCTCTTTAGGAATTAAATTATTTATATTTTTTCCATTTAAACCACCTATTAATTCTTCTAATATTTCTAATTCTATATTTTTTGTTATATCTTTGATTTTTTTGTTTTTCATTACTAATTTTTCATTATACTTATCAGAGTAATAGAGTATAGCATCAAAATTATTTTCTAAAGGATGAGGAGATATTATTGGGGACTTACTATCTGAATTTGACATATCATCGTAAGTTTGGCATCCACTGATTATAATAGCTATAAATATAATAATTATTATTATATTTATATTTTTAAAATAAATTTTCACAATATCACCTTCCTTAATCTAAAGATACATTATTATCTAATGGTAACTTTATATAAAATTTTGTTCCTTTATTTATTTCACTTTTTACTTCTATATTACCTTGGTGTAATGTTATTATTTGATTTGCTATAGAAAGTCCTAATCCAGTGCCACCAGTATTTCTAGTTCTAGCCTTATCTACTCTATAGAACCTCTCAAAAATATGTTCTAAATCTTTTTCTGGTATACCTATTCCATTATCTTTTATTTCAATAATAGCATTTTTATTATCAGAATATAATATAACATCTACATTTCCATTTTCATGAGTATATTTAATTGCATTATGAATAATATTAATTATAGCTTGCTGTATCTTATTTTTATCAATATTTAATTGAATTTTTGCCTTTTCAATATAATTCAATTCGATATTTTTTTCTTCAGAAATAGGCTTTAATCTTGAAATGATTTTTTCTAATAAATGATTTATATAAGTTACTTTGTAGTTTAAGTTTAATTTTTCCTTATCTAAATCAACTAAAGATAATAAATCGTCAATTATATTATTCAATCTATCTATTTCTGAATCAATATCTGATAAAAACTCTTTATATACTTTCTCATCAACTGTATCTTGATGTAAAAGTGATTCTGATAATAATTTAATAGAACTAAGAGGTGTTCTAAGTTCATGTGAAACATTAGCTACAAAATCTTTCCTTTGAATATCAACTTGATCTAATTTTGTACTCATTATATTAAATGCATTAGCTAGTTGATTAAATTCATCATTTGAATGAATTTCAACTCTTTGATTTAAATTTCCTCGTGCCATATTTAATATTACATTAGTAAATTTTTGTATAGGTTTTGAGAAAATATTAGCCAATATGAAACTAATTATAGCTACAAATATAACACTTAAAAATGATATCCAATATAGTGCATTTTTAATACTATTAACTCTCACAAAGATATTATCTATTGAAGTAGATGTAAGTACTGCTCCCTCTATTTTGCCATTTATAATAAGTGGAACTGATGTATATAATAAATGTCCATATTCTTTAAAATTATAAGCATTAGAAATATTCTTACCTTTTAATGCTGAGTTAATTTCTTTATGTTCAAATTCTTGTCCTCTAAATTCTTCTTTTGAGTCAATAGTTACATTGCCATCCTCATCTACAACAATAATCCTTGAATTAATTTCCTTGCCATAATTTATAACTTCATTTTTAGTTATTTCATATATTATAGAGTTAGAATTAGAATTAGTATAATAATCAATATCATTTGCTATTATATTAGTTTTGGCAAGCATATCAATTTTCTTTTCTTCTAAATATATATTAGTAATTGTTCTAGTTATAAAAACATTTATTACTAATAACAATATTATTACTAATAACAAATAGGTGGAAACAAGTTTCCACCTTATGCTAATAAATTTTGTTTTTTTATTTTTTCTTACTCCTAAAATAATAACCCACTCCCCATTTTGTAAGGATATACTCAGCTTGTGAAGAATTTTTTTCTATTTTTTCTCTTAATCTTCTAATATGAACATCAACTGTTCTTAAATCACCAAAGTATTCATATCCCCAAATAATCTCAAGTAGCTCTTCCCTTGTAAAAATTTTACCCGGATTTGTAGCTAATAAGAGTAATAAGTCAAACTCTTTAGCAGTAAGATTGACTTCCTTATCTCCTATAGAAACTTTTCTTCCTAGAGTATTTATTGTAAATTCTTCTACTTGTATCACTTGATCATGAGACTTAGATTGTTTATTTGTAGATCTTCTCAATATAGCCTTTATTCTAGCCTTTAATTCTAAAATATTAAAAGGTTTAGTCAAATAGTCATCCGCACCATATTCTAATCCAAGGATTTTATTCATATCTTCCCCTTTAGCAGTAAGCATTATTATAGGTACAGATGAAGTCTCTCTAATTTTTTGACAAACTTCTAATCCATCTATCTCTGGTAACATAAGATCTAATATTATTAAATCAAATTCCTTGTTTAATGCCTTATTTAAAGCTTCCTTCCCATCAAATGCAGTATCAATATCATAATCATCTTGTTCAAGACTATATTTTAAACCTTTAACTAATAAGGTTTCATCATCAACAATTAGTATTTTATTAGCCATTTTTTCACCTCTACTTAATTTTTGAATAAAATATTAAATTTAATATTATTCTTTTAATTTATTTTAATATATTATTCTCTTATCTTCAATTCTTTTAGTAAATTTATTTCTATCAAAATCTTCTAATAGAGCCATAGCAAATTTTCTACTAGTATTTAAAAGATCTCTAAATTCACCTAAAGAAATAGAACTATTCTTATTTAAATAATCCCTTATAATATCTAAAGAGTTATCATATGCTTGTTTAGATATTATAATATCCTCATCTAATAATATTATCCCTTCTTGTTGAATACAAGAATCTATCACCTTTAATACTTCTTCTTCTTTATGTTGTAAAATTTTTATTAATTCATTTATTTTAGGAGGATTGAATTTATCTTTTAATATTAAATCATAAATATTATCTTTGATAGATTTTTCTTTTTCATTATATTTTATTTGAAAATTATTTAAAGATATATATAAATTATCTTGTTTAATAATATTATCATATATAAGTTTATCAATAAACAATTCTGATAATTTAGGTTTAATATTAGAAAAATACTTGCTTTTTATTTCCTCTTTTAAAATGCCTTTTTTTAGAGAGTTTTTTTCATGATACTTTTGTAAAAACTCAATAATTTCCATTTTTATATATTCAAAATAATCTATATGAATATAGTGCTCACCATCAGACATTGTAAATTTAATTATTTTTTGATTTTGAGTTAACTTATTTGTGTTATTTTTTATTTCTGATTCAGTTGTTACAAGTTCAATTGATAAATCCTTTGTTGAAGGGAAACTTCTACTTTTTTCTTTTATACTTTCTTCTAATATTTTTTCTTTATTGCCAGTTTCCCTTGCCTTTAACTCTTTTATTATATCACTTTTAAATCTCTTTTTCTTAGTAGGGTTATTATCCAGTACAATTCCACCACCAACAGTTGTCATAGGTGAATAAAATCTAACAATAAATCTATCGCCTATTTTTGAAGAAGTAATGTTTTCAAGTCTTAATTGAACATATCCACTTTCACCTGGAGTTAAATTTTCTTTATCTAGCAAAATTGCTCTACATAATATTTCTTCAGTTCCTAAATACAATCTAAGTCTTGTTCTATTTTCTATTATCCACGGAGAGTTTTCTAATAAATTTAATTTTACATCTATCATTCTTGTATTAACCATAGAATCCGGATAAGATATAATATTCCCCTTTTCAATTTCAGATTTTTTAACTCCTACTAAGTTAATTGCTACTCTTTGTCCAGCTAAAGCTATATCAGTATCTTCACCATGAACTTGTACTGATCTTATTCTAGCTTTTAATCCTTTAGGATAAATTTCTACCTCGTCACTTACTTTTAAACTCCCTTGAAGTAGAGTCCCTGTTATTATAGTTCCAAAACCAGTAAGTGTAAATACTCTATCAATAGGTAATCTTGGTATATTTTTAGAATCTCTGTTTTCTATTTCACTAGTCAAATAATCTATTTGCCTTGATAATTCATCTATTCCTTCTAATTTTGTAGAGGACACTTCTATTATTTTAGCATCTTTTAAAAATGTATTTTCTACACTTTCATATATATCCTCTTTTACAAGTTCAATCCATTCGTTGTCTACAGTATCTGTCTTAGTTAATGCTATTATTCCCTTTTTTATATTTAATAAATTAAGTATATTTAAATGCTCTATAGTCTGTGGCATCATTCCTTCATCTGCTGCTACTACTAAAATAACAACATCCATACCACTAACTCCAGCTAGCATATTTTTAATGAATTTTTCATGTCCTGGTACATCTATTATTCCAGCCCGTCTACCACTAGGTAAATCAAAGTATGTAAATCCTAATTCAATTGATATACCCCTATCTTTTTCTTGCTTTAAATTATCAGTGTCTCTGCCCGTAAGTGCTTTAATAAGAGTAGTTTTACCATGATCTATATGTCCTGCTGTTCCTATAATAACGTTTTTCATAACTAAACACCTCTTAATCATTTATAGAAGATATTATCCCTTCAAATATTATATCAAGCTCATCTTCTTTTATTGTTCTTAAATCTATATATAACTTATCATTTTTTATTCTTCCTATTATAGGTGGATTAAATAATCGAAGATTTTCTTCTAATTCACCAACCTTTATTGATTTAGAGTATAAGCTTATTACCTTAGTCTTTATTTTTTCCAAAGGTAATGCTCCTCCACCTACTTGAGAATAATCATCTTCTATTTTACATTCTACTTTTTCTATATGTTTTAATAAATTGTATAACTTATTTGCCTTTTCTTCTATTTTTCTTATATCCATAGTAAGCATATTTAATGTTTCTATACTTTTTATAGCTTTTTGTTCATCTAAGTACTCACGAAGAGTAAGCTCAAGTGCTGCTAAAGTCATCTTATCAACTCGTAAAGCTCTTGTAAGTTGATTTCTTTTCATCCTATTTATTAAGTCTTTTTTTCCTACAATTATTCCTGCCTGTGGACCTCCTAATAACTTATCTCCACTAAAGCTTACAACATCTACTCCACTCTTTATAGATTCTTGCACTGTAGGCTCATAACTTAATCCATATTTACTTAAGTCAACAAGGACACCACTACCTATATCCTCTACTACTGGAATATTATTTGAATGGCCTATCTTTACTAAACTTTCTAAATCTACTTCTTCAGTGAATCCCACAATTTTATAATTACTTGTATGAACTTTAAGCAAAATAGCAGTTTCTTCATTTATGTTATTTTCATAATCTAACTTATGAGTTTTATTAGTAGTACCTACATCAACTAAAGTAGCACCACTTTGTTCCATAACACTTGGAACTCTAAAAGAACCTCCTATTTCAACTAACTCTCCTCTAGAAACAATTACCTCTTTACCTTTAGCTAGTGTGTTTAATATTAACATTACTGCAGAAGCGTTATTATTAACTACCAAAGCAGATTCAGCACCTGTTATTCTACATATAATATCTTCTATATGACTATACCTAGAGCCTCTTTCTCCTTTTTCTAAATCATACTCTAAATTTGAATAATTAGATGCTATATCTACTACTTTTTCCATTATTGATTTAGAAATTAAAGATCTTCCAAGATTAGTATGAATAACTGTACCTGTTCCATTTATAACTCTTTTTAATTTAGGATTTATTTTATATTTAGCTTTTTTTATTATTATTTGAGATATGTCATTGATTCTATTATCTAATTCCTCTTTTAAAATTTTAGAATTTAAAATATCATTCCTTACTTCATCTAAAAATTCTCTTATGGATTCCAAAATTATATTTCTAGGAATGTATTCTAATGCAATTTGAATTTTTTCTTTTTCTAATATATCATCAACTTTAGGCAACATTCTAAATAAATTCTTTGTGTTCTCCATCTATTTCACCCTTTATTCTACAATTATATAATGCTCTTGTTTTTTAGAAACTCTTCCTATTATATCATACTCTGTATCTAGTTTCTTTAATTGTTCCATTAACATATTTATTTTTTCTTCAGAAACTGATATTAGTAATCCACCTGATGTTTGAGGATCAAACATCATATCCTTTAATGGTTCAGAAACATTTTCACTTATCTTTACACTATTTCCTATAAACGATTTATTTGTATAAGCACCTTCCGGTATTATCCCCATATTTGCTAATTCATAAGCTTCTTTTATATAAGGTATTCTTTCTGAAGAAAACTTTATAGTTTTATTACTCCCCTTAGCCATTTCTAATGCATGACCTAAAAGACCAAAACCAGTTATATCTGTACAACTATTTACTCCTACTTCAATCATAGCATCTTTTGCCTTCTTATTAAGTGTAGTCATTGTTTTTACAGCTTTATTATAGCCTTCACTACTTACCATATCAGCCTTTATAGCTGTATTTAATATTCCAAGTCCTAGTGGTTTAGTAATAACTAAATAATCATTTTCTTTCAAATTACTATTTGTTACAACATCTTCTGGATGTATAAACCCTGTTACAGTAAGTCCATATTTTGGTTCATCATCTTCTACTGTATGTCCTCCAACTATCAAAGCTCCTGCTTCTAAAACTTTATCATTTCCCCCTTTTAAAATTTCTGTCATAACTTCTGTAGATAAACAATTAGGGAATGCAATAATATTCATTGCTAACTTAGGATCCCCTCCCATAGCATAAACATCACTTAAAGAATTTGCTGCAGCTATTTGCCCAAATGTATAAGGATCATCTACAACTGGTGTGAAAAAATCAACTGTTTGAATCATTGCAGTATCTTCATTGATTTTATATACAGCTCCATCATCTGATGTATCTATTCCAACTATTAGATTAGGATCAATATTTTTAGGTATATGACACAAAACTTGTGCCAAGGTCTCAGGACCTATTTTAGCTGCTCAACCAGATGCAGCAGTCATTTGAGTAAGTCTTAATTCATCTTTCATATATATACTTCCTTTCTATATAGTTAATTTGTCTTTTATATTCTGAAATGTCTTTTGTCCAATACCATCAACATTCATGATATCTTCTATACTTTTAAATTTACTGTTTTTTCTATATTCAACAATATTATTCGCTTTAACTTTTCCTATTCCAGGTAATGATTCTAAAAGTGTAATATCTGCTGTATTTATATTTATCTTTTCAATATTTTCTTCAGTTGAATCTAAACCATTTGCATTGGTACTATTATTTGTATCTTGAGTTAATTGTTCTTCTCCTATTTTATAAATATGAATTTTTTCTTCATCATTTATTTTTTTAGCTAAATTTATTCTATCCATATCAGCTTCATCAGTAAGCCCTCCAGCAGCTAAAACTGCATCATTTATTCTACTATTAGATTTCAAAGTAAATATCCCTGATTTATTTACTGCTCCACTAATATGTATTACTATTTCTTCTATTCCTTCTTCATCTTTCTCATAATCTCCATTTTTCACTTCTCTACCTTCGACAATATCTTCATCTTCTATTTCTTCATAAGTAATTTCATTTTTATCTTTGAATATTAAATTAAATCCTATTATACCTATTACAAATACAACTAATATAAGTATAACTATTTGCTCCTTTCTTGTAAAGCTTATCATAATTATCTCCTCCCCAGATAGAATATAATAATTATTATTCTATATAAAGATACATTTTCCTCTAAAATATTCTATTAAATTTAAATATATATAAAATTCATTTAAATTTTTGATGATTTTCTGTTATACTATAGTATATCTAGATATAAGAAGGTGATATTTTTGAAAAAAATTATAATGATTATAATTATGCTTTCAGTATTTAATTATAATTCAATTGTTTATGGAGAAAATAGCAATCTTGCTCAAGAAGATATAAATGGAGAAGCTGCTATTTTAATTGATGGTAAAACTGGAGATATATTATTTGAAAAAAATATACATAAAAAAATGTATCCTGCTAGTACTACAAAAATGTTAACTGGAATACTTGCTATTGAACAGGGAAATATGGATAAATTGGTAACAGTAGATGATAATACTCCTTATGAAATTTATGGTACACATATAGCTCTAGAACCCGAAGAACAGTTAAGATTTAAGGAATTATTAAATGCTACATTAATAGAATCCGCTAATGACGCTGCTGTAGTAATTGCAAAAGATATGGCTGGTGATGTTGAAAGTTTTGCAAAAATGATGAATAAAAAGGCTAAAGAAATAGGTGCTCTTAATTCTAACTTTGTAAATCCAAGTGGTCTACATGATGATAATCATTTTTCAACTGCTTATGATTTAGCTATGATTGCAAAATATGGAATGCAAAATGATCAATTTAGAAATATAGTAAAAAATTATAAATATACCATAGAACCAACTAATATTAAAACTGAAAAAAGAATTATGCATTCTGAGAATAAACTATTATATAGTACTAAAAAAATAAATGTCGATGGAAAAAATACTGAAATAAAATATGATGGTGCTATAGGAGTAAAAACTGGTTATACTGAACAAGCTGGTAATTCTGTTGTATCTGCAGTAGAAAAAGATGGAAGGCTTTTGATATCTGTAGTTCTAAAGTCAGCTGGAAATAATTTATGGATTGACACTCATAAACTTTTAAATTATGGTCTTAATAATTTTGATAAAAAGTTACTTGGATTTAAAAATGAATTTATAAAAAATATCAAAATTGAAAATGGAAATAAAAAATACGTTACTGGAGTCATTGGAGAAAATGTTACTACTCCTATAAAGAATAATATTGAAGGTGAAATTTCTAAAAAAGTAAATATAAATGACAATATAAAAGCACCTATTGAAAAGGGACAAGTATTAGGAAACGTTGAATATATTCTAAATGGCGAGACAATTAAAACAGCAAATATTATATCTGCTGAAAGTATTAATTTAGTAGGTTCTTATCCTAATGTAGCTGACATTTCATTATTTAACAGTATAAATATATGGTGGATAATAGGTACTATTTTATTGTTATTATTTTGGAGAATAAATATATTAAGGAGACGTGCTAAGAAAAGAAGACGCTATAAAAGTAAAAATTATAATATATAACAAAAATAAAGTACGAGAACTCTCGTACTTTATTTTTGTCTTCTTATTTCATCTAAATAATTATAAATTGTATATATAGAAACACATAACTTATCAGCTAAATATTCTACTGATCCCTTTATTAAAAAAATTCCTTTCTTCTCTAATTCATTTACTATTTCTATTTTTTCATCTCTTGATAAATAAGATACAGGTTTTGATTTGTTTTCTAATACTTCTTTAACTAAACTATATAAAATATCATTTACATTTTTAAAATAGTTCTCTGAAATTTCTTGGATGTTTCCTTCTCTTTCATCTATTGTTTGTGTTAATTCAGATATAACTTTTTTTGCTACAATAAATTCAGATATGTCTACATTTATACATAAACATCCTACTACATTATTTGATTCATCTTTAATAAATAAAGTGGAGGATTTTAATGTCCTTCCATCATTAGTAATAGTTTTGTATTTTATCAAATTTTTTTCGAATTCCTGATTCTTTATTGCTTTAAGTCCTTTTTCTGTCATTGGACTACCAATTTCTCTACCAGTTACATGACCATTTGATATTGCTATTACTGAGTGAGTAGGATTATTTAAATCATGTAAAACTACTTCACAATTACTTCCAAGAGTTTTAGATATCCCTTCTACTAATGGAACCATATTAAATAATAGAGGATGTATATTTGTATTAGTCATTTGTTCACCTCATCAATTTGCAACAATATTTACTAATTTTTTAGGTATAACTATAACCTTTCTTAATTCTTTTCCTGATATCATATTTTTAACTTTCTCAATCTCTAACGATTTCTTCTCTAATTCTTCTTTTGAAATGTCAGCGCTCACCATTATTTTACCTCTTACTTTTCCATTTACTTGTATCACTATTTCAACTTCATCTTTAATTAAAGCTTTCTCATCATATTTTGGCCAATTAACACTGTGGACACTTTTGTCATTACCTATCATACTCCATAATTCTTCTGCTATATAAGGCGAGAATGGAGCAAGTAAAACAACAATATTTTCAATTGCCTTAGACAATAATTTATTCTTGTTTTCATTATCTTTGCTTTCTCTAAATTTATTAGTATCATTAACAAGTTCCATTATAGCACTAATAGCTGTATTAAAGTTAAATCTTTGGTCTATATCTTCTGTTACTTTTTTAATTGTATTATTTAATGAATAATTAAATTCTTTCTCTATTTTATTTAATTTATCAAAGTCAAAAGATTTATTATTCATACATATATCTTTTGTATCATCTACTAATCTATACACTCTGTTTAAAAATCTAAAGCATCCTTCTACCCCTTGATCATTCCACTCTAAGTCTCTTTCTGGTGGAGCTGCAAAAAGCACAAATAATCTTGCTGTATCTGCACCATAATTACTTACAATTTCTTCAGGACTTACTACATTTCCTTTGGATTTAGACATTTTAGCTCCATCTTTTAATACCATTCCTTGAGTAAGTAAGTTTTTAAATGGTTCATCTACAGGAGAAATATCCATATCATATAAAACTTTTGTAAAGAATCTTGCATACAATAGATGTAAAATTGCGTGCTCTACTCCACCTATATACTGGTCAACTTTCATCCAATATTTTGCATTAGCTTTATCAAATGCTTTTTCACTATTATTAGAATCAGTATATCTTAAGAAATACCAAGAAGAATCTACAAATGTATCCATTGTATCAGTTTCCCTTTTTGCTTTTTTACCACATTTAGGACAAGATGTATGAACAAATTCTTTACTTGTAAGTAATGGAGATTCTCCTTTTCCGCTAAACTCAACATCTGTAGGTAATACCACAGGTAAACTTTCTTTAGGTACAGGTACTATACCACAATCTTCACAATAAATCATTGGAATAGGTGTACCCCAATATCTTTGTCTGGATATTAACCAATCTCTAAGTCTATAATTTATTGTTTTGGTACCTATCTTTTCTTTTTCTATATAATTAGTTATTTCTCTACTAGCTTTTTCATTGTCTAAGCCATTAAATTTATCAGAATTTACCATTACGCCCTTATCAGTATAAACTACTTTTAGCTCTTCTGCTTCTTTACCCTTCTCCGCTATTACTCTTGTTATATCTAAATTATATTTTTTTGCAAACTCAAAATCTCTTTCATCATGAGCTGGTACTGCCATTATTGCCCCTGTACCATAATCTATTAATACATAATTAGCTATATATATAGGGATTTCTTTATTTGTTAAAGGATTTATAGCATATCTTCCTGTAAATACTCCTTCTTTCTCTGTATCAAGTGATGTTCTATCTATATCAGACATATGCTCTAATTTCTTTTTAAATTCATTTACTTTTCCTTCATATTCTGTACCTATTACTATTTTATTCACCAATGGATGCTCTGGGGCTAAAACCATATAAGTAACACCATATATTGTATCAGGTCTAGTTGTAAATACATTTAACTCATCTTCAAAATCTTTTATTTTGAAATTAATTTCTGCACCTTCACTTTTACCAATCCAATTTTTTTGCATAGATTTTACTTTTTCAGGCCATCCATCTAACTTTTCTATATCTTCTAATAACCTCTCAGCATAATCTGTAATTTTAAAATACCATTGATCAAGTTCTTTTTTTCCAACTTCACTATCACATCTCTCACACTGTCCATTTACAACTTGTTCATTTGCCAATACTGTTTCACAAGATGGACACCAATTAACAGCATAATTCTTCTTATATGCTAAGCCTTTATTATACATTTCTATAAAAAATTCTTGAGTCCACTTATAATAATCAGGAGAACATGTAGCTATTTCTCTATTCCAATCATAGCTAAGGCCTATTTCTTTTAATTGCTCTCTCATATCGTCAATATTTTCTAATGTCCATTTATTTGGATGTATTCCATGTTTAATTGCAGCATTTTCTGCAGGAAGTCCAAATGAATCCCATCCCATAGGATGTAAGACATTATATCCTTGCATTCTTCTAAATCTTGCTACTACATCACCTATTGAATAATTCCTCACATGCCCCATGTGAATACGACCTGAAGGATAAGGAAACATTTCTAATTGATAATATTTTTGTTTATCATTTCTAAATGACTCAAAAGAATTTTCATCTTCCCATTTATTTTTCCACTTTTTTTCAATCTTACTAAAATTATAAGACATATTCTTCACTCCTTATAGGTTTTTATTTGAAATATAAAAACTTCTCATCCTTATCTATATAGATAGGGACGAGAAGTTACTCGCGGTACCACCCTAATTGGCTATAAAGCCCACTTAGAAGTCTTCTAATGGAGACCAGTCTAAAAACTAAAGCAAGTTCAGTAAATCAAAAATATCAACTTTCACCAAATGTTGACTCTCTATAATTTTTTTATTACTTACTACTCTTTATAATTCTATCTTAAATTATATGTTATAAATATTATATATTAACTAACATAATTGTCAATATTAATTTTCTTTCCATCTGCCCACAGTCTTTCAAGATTATAAAATTCTCTATCTTCTTTATGGAATATATGAATTATTATATCTCCATAATCTAATAATATCCATCTTCCTGATCTATATCCTTCTTTTGAACGTAAATCATATTTATTTTCACTTAATTTATCTTCTATTGAATCTGCTATTGCAACTACTTGTCTTTCATTTTTACCACTTAAAATCACAAAATAATCTGCTACACTTGTAAGTTCAGTAACTTCTAATACATCAATATCATGGGCTAATTTATCATCTGCAGCATTTATAACTAATGATAACTTATCATTATTTTTTTTCAAATCCTAACCTCCTATATAATCTTATTTCTTTTAAAAATTAAGCTATTTCTAGTTTCAATAGTATTAGGATGTATAAGCCATCCTTTATTAATTATATATTTGAGTGTATTATCCATAGCAAGAATAATGCTCAAATCAATATCTTTAAATGAAGTATCTCTTATTTTCTCAAGTCCTGGAAAGTTTCTACCTGGTTCAATGTAATCTGCTATAAAAATTATTTTTTCTAAAATACTCATATTTTTTCTACCTGTTGTATGATATTTAATTGCATTTAATATATCCTCATCTAATATATTATATTTAACTTCGGCTAATTTTGCTCCTAAAAAAGGATGAATCAAATGAGGGTTATTTTTCATTACAGTATCTAAAATTATACCAAATTCTTGGGCTTTTTTCAATAAAGTATCTTTGCCTTTATATTTAGCTGAATCATGTAAAAGAGCTGCAATATAAGCTTTTTCTGTATCTACTTTGTAATGCTTTGCAAGTTCTATAGCAGTTTCTGCTACTCTAATAGTATGTTTATATCTTTCTTTATCTATATCCTTTTTTAATATATTTTTCATTTCTTCTATTTTCATAATTTCCTCCATTATTTATAAAGATTCTTATTATATATGTAATTTATAACAGGATCTGGTGTCATGTACTTTATAGTTTCATTTTTGAATATTCTTTTTCTTATTTGTGTAGATGAAATATCTATAGGAGCAATTGTTAGATAACTAATTTTTTTATTATATTTTTCTTCAAGTTTTTTTATTTCATCCATTACATTATCTACATTATAACCTGGTCTCGTAGCTGCAATAAAAGTGCATATATTAAGAAGTCTATCAGTATCTCTCCAATTTTCTATATCAAGTATTGAGTCAGCACCTGTTATAAAAAAAAGCTCTGAATCATTGTATTTTTTAGAAAGTAGTTCTAAAGTATCCACAGTATAGCTTGTTCCATCTCTATTAGTTTCTATATCTGAAACTATAAAATTATTATTATTAGATGTAGCAAGTATTGTCATTATATATCTATCTAAAGAATTTGCTAATTTTCTTTCATCTTTATGAGGTGGGCTTCCAGTAGGAATAAATATCACCTTATCTAAATTAAATTTTTTTCTACTTTGTTCTGCAATCATTAAGTGACCAATATGTATAGGGTTAAATGTTCCTCCCATTACTCCTATTTTCTTTATCTTCATAATAATATCACTCCAATCTATATACATTATATATTAGATTTAAAAAGAATAAAAATTAATCCTCCAATTGGAGGATTAGTTTTTATCTACAAAACTTTTTAAAACATTTATTTCACTTGTATTAGTAGAATTTATATCTTCTATTTGTTCTTTTTCAAAGTTTTTAAAATACATTTTAAATTTACCATCTTCATCATCTTCATATCTTATACATTTATACCCTTTTTCATATAGCCTTTTTAATTTTTCAATATTATCCAATTTGGCCACAACTCCTTTTAAAGAGATATTTTTATTATTCTTAACTGGAGTCATTTTAAATATACATTATTTAGGTAGTTTAATTTTTTTATTTTCTTCTGATTCTCTATAGAGTACTATTTTATTTCCTATACTTTGAACAAATTCAGAATTAGTTTTTTCTGCTAATTCATTAGCTAATTCTTTTGGATCTGAAAAGCTATTATTTAAAACATTTATTTTAATTAATTCTCTAGCTTCAAGTGCTTCATCAACTTGATCTATTAAATTATCAGATATACCATTCTTACCTATTTGAAGTATAGAGTCCATATTATGAGCCCTTTTCTTTAAAAAACTTCTTTGTTTTCCTGTTATCATTTTTTCACCTCTTTATTTTAATCTATTTTATTCAAAGAATTCAAATTCATATCCACATATATTTACAGAATCCTCTTCATTTATTCCAAGTTCTCTTAATCTATCAATTATTCCTAAATCTCTTAATCTTTTTTGGAAGTATCTAGTAGAGTCTAAATCATCTAAATTAGTTGAATCCATAAGTTTTTCAACAACTGACCCTTCCACAAAATATTCATCATCTTCTTTTCTAACTACTATATCTTTTTTATCATCGTCTAAGCCATATAATTTAATATCTTCTTCAACTTCTATTATAGGCTCCAAATCACCAATTTCCTTAAGTAATTTACTGATTGTATATATAAGTTGTTTAACACCATCTTTTGTAGCTGCAGATATTTTATATACATCATATCCTAATTTTTCTATTTCTTCTTTAAACTCAGGAAAATTATCTTTAGTAGAATTTAAATCACTTTTATTTGCTACTACAATTTGTGGTCTATTTGATAATTTTTCATTATATAATTTTAACTCTTTATTTATTTTATGAAAATCTTCAATAGGATCTCTACCTTCCTGGCCAGAAATATCTATCATATGAACTAAAAGTTTAGTTCTTTCAATATGCCTTAAAAATTCATGTCCAAGACCAGTTCCTTCATGTGCACCTTCTATAAGCCCTGGAATGTCAGCTATTACAAAGTTGTTAGCATCGTTTAATTTTACTACTCCTAAATTTGGATTTATAGTAGTAAAATGATAATTAGCTATTTTAGGTTTTGCTGCTGATACAATAGAAAGAAATGTAGACTTTCCTACATTAGGAAATCCTATAAGCCCAACATCAGCAAGTAATTTTAACTCTAATAATATCCATCTTTCTTCTCCCTTTGTCCCACCTTCAGCAAACCTTGGAGCTTGTCGTGTTGAATTAGCAAATTTAGCATTACCTTTACCACCTCTACCACCTTTTGCTACTACAAATGTATGATTTTCTTCTGTCAAATCAGCAATAACTCTTCCTGTTTCTTCATCTTTTACAATTGTTCCAGGTGGTACATTTATTATTAAGTCTTCTCCTTTTTTACCATATTGTCTTTTAGACTTTCCATTTTCACCAGATTCAGCTTTAAAATGCTTTTTAAATTTTAAATCCATTAATGTTCTAAGTCCCTCATCCACATTCAATATGATATTTCCACCATGTCCTCCATCTCCTCCAGCAGGACCACCAGATGGTTCATACTTTTCCCTTCTCCATGCAACGGCTCCATGACCACCATTTCCGCCTTTTACAAATATTTTAGCTTTGTCTATAAACATCTTCATCATCCTCATTTATAATTACTTTTTATACCCTTATGTAATTTTTACCTCAAATAACTATAAATTATTCACTATAAAAAAATAAAGATCTACCTAATAGGTAGATCTTATTTTGACAATAGCTTATTGTGGGTAAACACTAACTTGCTTTTTGTCTTTTCCTTTTCTTTCGAATTTAACTACTCCATTTACTATAGCAAACAAAGTATCGTCTCCACCCTTTTTAACGTTTAATCCTGGATGAATTTTAGTACCTCTTTGTCTAACTAATATATTTCCTGATTGTACATTTTGTCCATCAGCTCTCTTTACACCAAGTCTTTTAGACTCACTGTCACGACCATTTTTTGAACTACCTACCCCTTTTTTATGAGCAAATAATTGTAAATTCATAACTAACATCATTACACCTCCCTGTATTTTAGGGTTATATAACCTGAATAGGATTCCATTATACTTTCTATGCCGACTAATACTGTTTTTAAAACTATTTGTGCGTTTTTAAAATCATCGTCATTAATTTTTTTAGGTAACTCCACTTGAATATAACCATCTTTTATAACACAAGTTAGATTTTCTAATTTTAAATTTCTTTGTAAAGATATTACCCCGGTTTGTGCAAGTACTGAAACAGCTGCACAAACTATATCTTTACCATATTCATCATAACCTGTATGTCCATCTATAATATATCCAAGTATATTACTTTTTTTATCTTGAAAAAATTCAACTTTTGTCATAAATACCACTAAGCATTAATTTTTTCAATTTTAACTTTTGTATAAGGTTGACGATGCCCTTGCTTTCTTCTATAATCTTTCTTTGCTTTAAATTTATATACTATTATTTTCTTTGACTTTCCATGCTCTACTATTGAAGCATCAACAGTCATATCTTCTATAAATGGCTTGCCTACTTTCACATCACCATCATTAGATACAAGTAATACTTTATCAAATTTGATACTATCTCCTTCATTTCCAGCAATCTTCTCAACAAATAAAGTATCACCTTCTTGAACTCTATATTGTTTTCCTCCAGTTTCTACTACTGCATACATTAAACATACACCTCCTCAAACCAGTCTCGCCAAATGTAGGTACTTTCGTTTAAAACCTAATTTGTGCGGCTACTTACAGAATAGTATTTTATCAAATTTCTAAATATTTGTCAATAAAATTTTCTAGTTTTCCTATCTTTTTATTTTTTAATTCATCAATTTTCAAATCATTATTTTCTTGAAAAAATATTTTTATATTATTTTCTTCTTGAATAGATTTTATTTTTTGGCTATAATTTTTAATTATTTCTTTATATTTATAAGTACTTAATTCAAATAATATAGCATTTGCTGAAGTATTATTTTTTATCCTATTTATTTCTTTTTCAATCTTTGCAATTAAAAAACCATTAGATTTTATTTTTCCTGTCCCATTACAACAAGGACAAGATTCTAAAATTTGAGTTGAGAGTTTATTTCTACTTTTTTTTCTAGTCATCTCTACTAATCCTAATCCAGTCATACCAATTACTGTAGTCTTTGTTCTATCTTTTTTTAACTCACTTTTAAATGAATCTAATAACTCTTGCTCATCTGTAGAATTAAACATATCAATAAAATCAATTATTATTATTCCACCTATATTTCTAAGTTTTAATTGTTTTGCAATTTCTTTTGCAGCTTCCATATTGGTCTTAAATACTGTATCTTTTAAATCTATGCTCCCTACAAATTTTCCAGTATTTACGTCTATAGAAGTAAGAGCTTCAGTTTCATCAATTACTAAATATCCTCCACTTTCAAGCCATACTTTTCTTTCAAGAGCAGATTCTATTTGTGAGTTAATCTCTAATTCATTAAATAAATCATCTTTACTATCTATATAATAAATTCTATTTTTTAATTTAGGACTCATAAATTCAATCATTTTTATAGATTCTTCATACTTATCTCTATCATTTATAAATACTTGGTCAATTTTCTTAGTAAATATATCTCTAATAGTACGCTTAGGTAAATCTAAATCTTTATATATTATTCTTGGACATGTCCCAGTATTTTTTTCCTTCATTATCATATGAAATATATCTAATAAGTAATCTATATCTGATTTTAAATCTTCATAAGACTTATCTTTTGAAGCAGTTCTAAGTATTAAACCCATATCTTCTGGTTGTACTTTAGATGCTAATTCTTTTAACCTTTCCCTTTCATTCTCACTATTTATCTTTCTTGAAACGCCAATATAAGTATTATAAGGCATCAATACTAAATACCTTCCAGGTAAAGTTATATGAGTAGTTACTCGTGCACCTTTTGAACCATAGGGCTCTTTTATAACCTGAACTATTAATTCTTGTCCTTGTTTTAACACTTCTTTTATTGATAGGTTTTTATAGTCTACACCATTTCTATACTGTATTTTTGATGTAGCATCTTTTATATAAAGAAAAGCATTTTTCTTAAGTCCTATATCGACAAAAGCTGCCTGCATACCAGGCAAAACATTTACCACTCTTCCTTTATACACATTTCCTTGTATTTTGTTTTTATCTTTTTTTTCATGAAATATCTCCGTAAGTTCATCTTCTTCTAAAACTGCTACCCTATCTTCATATGTTCCAACATCAATTATTATTTTGTTCATTAAATCACTCCCATTTTGGGTCCTCAGTAAATAAATCTAATCTGTGAATATTAAAATCTACATCATCTACCTGTAAACCTTCTTTAATCAAAGCCTTTATTAAAAGTTCAGGTTTCAAATTCCCTGTACTACCGGTTTTTAGTAGTGTTTTTAAAATTATTCTATCACTCTCATATAAAATAATATCTAATTCATATATATTTTTTCTAATATCTACTTCCCTTTCTATTGTTCTACCTTTCTTTTTTTTACTCTTAGTAATATATATTTCTTTTTTTCTTTTAAAGTTATTTATTGTTTCATATATACTTTTTTTAGATGAATTTTCTAATGGAATTAATTCAATTATATAACTAGAAGATTTAATTATAGACATCAAAGATTTTTTATCATCAGTATAATGAGCTTCTAAAATCTCAACACCTTCTGGAAGAACATCATTCATATCCTTTGTAAATTTCTCTGGAGCTATTTCTTCTTGTAATTCTATATCCATATATTCACCATCACTTGTAAGGCCTAATGCAAGGGCTGTAGCAAAAGAAAATTTAGGTTGAGGGTTAAACCCTTTAGAATATTCTACAGGTATATTTGCTCTCCTAAAGGCTCTCTGAAATAACCTCATAAGATCTAAATGTGATATATATCTTATAAGAGAATATTTTTTAAATTTAACTCGTAATTTTAACATTAACATAATCCCCCTTTGAAATCCTTTTGTATACCACAGCCACTACAACTAACTTTACAATTAGGGGTTATTTCTCCAGCTTTTGAGCGTTCATTTTCTCTTATTAAAAATGATTTTGTAACACCAATATCTATAAAATCCCAAGGTAACACTTCTCCATAGCCTCTTTCTCTATTAGCATAAAATTCTGGGGCTACACCTGTTTCAGCAAAAGCATTTATCCATTCATCATATTTAAATTGATCTCTCCATCCATCAAACTTAGCACCATTTTTAAATGCATGAATAAGAACCTTTGAAACTCTTCTATCTCCTCTTGCAAAAACTGCTTCAAGAAAACTTGTTTCAGCATCATGAGTATTGAATTTAATTTTTTTATCTTTTATAATCTTTTTAAGATACTCTTGCTTTTCCTTAAATTCATCTAAACTATTTTGAGGATGCCATTGAAATGGAGTAAATGCCTTAGGTACAAAACAAGATGCAGATGTTGTAATTTTAAGATTACCTTTCATACTATCTTTAGGTTGATTAAAAAACTCTTCTCTAACTTTATAAGCCAAATTCTTTATTCCCTCTAAATCTTCCTTTGTTTCAGTAGGCAACCCTATCATAAAATACAATTTAACAGTTGACCAACCCATTTTGAATGCATCTTTACATGAGTTTATTAAATCTTCTTCAGTTATTCCCTTGTTTATTACATCTCTTAATCTTTGACTCCCTGCTTCTGGAGCAAATGTAAGACCAGTTTTTCTAACCTTTTGAATTTCTTCTATTAAATCTAAAGAAAATGAATCTAACCTAAGGGATGGAAGGGAAAGTCCTATTCTATCTTCCTTAAATTCATCCATTAATCTAATAACTAAGTTTTCCAGATCAGAATAATCACTAGTACTAAGTGAAGATAATGAAATTTCTTCATGCCCTGTTGATTTAATTAATTTTTTTGCAAGTTCTAATAAATTCTCTACACTTCTCTCTCTTACAGGTCTATAAATCATACCTGCTTGACAAAACCTACATCCTCTAGTACATCCTCTAAAAATCTCTAAAATAACCCTATCATGTACAGTTTCAATAAAAGGTACTATCATCTTGTCTAAATAATATGTTTCATCTAGATTTTTTTGTATTACTTTTTTTATCTTACTCGGATAATTCTTCTTTTTAGGTATCATTTTTTCTATAGTATTATCTTCTTTATATTTAACCTCATAAAAAGATGGAACATATATCCCTTCTATATTGACTATTGATTCTAAAAATTCTTTTCTAGTCATTGCCTTTTGTTTCATTTGTTTATATTTTTTCATAATTTTTAATATAGTTTCCTCTGCTTCACCTATTACAAAAAAATCAACAATATCAGCTAAGGGCTCAGGGTTATAAGCACAAGGTCCTCCTGCTATTATAAAAGGATCTTTTTCATCTCTATTAGAAGATTCTAAAGCTATATTTGACAAATCTAACATATTTAATATGTTTGTATAACTCATTTCATACTGTAAAGTAAATCCAATAAAATCAAAATCTTTTAAAGGAGTTTTAGTTTCTAGTGAAAAAAGTGGAATATTTATTTTTCTCATTTGTTCTTCCATATCTATCCACGGAGCAAACACTCTCTCACAGTAAATTCCTTTTTCATTATTTAAAAGATTGTATAAAATATGTAACCCTAAGTGGCTCATGCCAACATCATAAATATCTGGAAATGCAAATGCAAATCTAGTCTCTATATCTTCTTCTTTTTTAATATAAATATTTTGTTCATTACCTATATACCGAGCAGGTTTTTCTACTTTAAGTAATATTTTATCTAATGTTTTTTGTTCAATCATTTTAATCATCCTTAAGTTAAATTTTTTCCATATAATATCAACAAATATTATTTCATTTTACTATATTTTATCATTTTTTAATAGATATTAGTAGTGTTTCTATTTTTTCATTTATACCATTTCTAATTAGACCTTCAAAAAAACATTCTTCACTTATATTACCTGAAAATTTCCCTTTTTCATCTATAATAAATATAATATTATATTTATGTGGTAATATTATATCGAAAATAGATTTTAATTGCGTTCCTTCTAATACAATTAAAAAATGTGTTTTCATCATTGCTTTATTTTTTAGTTGTATTTTTTTTCTTATTAGACTTCTAGTTAAAATAAAGGCTGCCATTTCATTTTCAGCTGTGGCAGCCTTTGCTAAATAGATAATAACAAAAGATAACATAATTATTTCAAATATATCCCTAGTATATAATAATCCTATGATAAATAATATCATTAAACTTATCTTTCCAATTATTCGAACTATTTTATGAGCAAACTTGAATCCTCCATGCATATATAATAGTGCTCTTAAAACTCTCCCTCCATCTAGAGGTAATATAGGTAGTATATTTACAATAAACAACATAAAATTTATTTCTACAAAAAGATCTAACAAATTTATATGAGTAAAATTAATAAATAAAATATAAGAAATTATAAATAATATCATATTAACAATTGGTCCAGCTAAACTAATAATTATTTCTTTTATAGGATCGATTCCTAAAGGATATTCAAATTTTATTATAGCACCTAATGGAAATATATTTAACTCTTTAACCTTTACTTTGTTTATCAATGAAAAAATTAAATGTGCAATTTCATGTATTGTTAATATTAGAAACAATATACTAAACTCAATAATATATTCATTTAAATACATTAATAAAGTTATGGGTATTAAAGTCAGATTGACCTTTATGTCTATATTTTTAATTGAAAATAATTTCATATCTGACCTTCCAATCAAATAAGTAGTATATCTTCATTTGTAAACTCTAAGTTTTCTAATGGATCTATAGGCTCATCATTTTCATATATTTCAATTCTAAAATCTAAATTTTCATTATTTCTTTTTATAGTTCCTAATTCTTCTCCTTTTTTCACCTTATCATTAATTTGTTTATTTATAATATCTAATCCATAATATTTTGCTTTATATTCTTCATGCTCTATTACGATAAATTTACCATATACACTATCTTTTCCTACCTCTATTATCATACCATCTGCTATAGATTTTACTTTTTCATTATTGGCTACAATATCTATTCCTTTATTAAACACTTGAATATTATCTGACTTTTCATAAATTCCATAGTCTCTATATATACTTCCCGATACTGGAAAAATATATTTAGAACTCTCTTTTTTTAATAAATTATTAAAAACCTCTTTAGTACTTATTTTATCTATTACTAATAGCGTATCTGATTTTATATTTCTATCATTTTCTAAATAGTATTTAACAACTTTTATAGCACTATTACCTGAGTTTACATTGAATAATTTTATAATAATTATTGCAATTACAATTAATATACAAAAAAAAGTCTGAACAAATAGTTTTCTATAACTATCTTTATGCTTTTTAGTCTTTGTATTATATTTTCTTTTTTTATTAAATATTTTATTATTCATGTTTAACCCCTACCTTATAAAGTTTTATCACTACTATAATTATTTAACTTATAGCTGATTTATTACAAAAAGGAAAAAACAAAAAAACAATCTGATCAATTGATCAGATTGTTTTTTTGTTTTTTCTCCAAGAAAGGTCTCCTCGTTGCATGCCTTTTATTAATAATTCAGCGCTTCCCATATTAGTAGCTAATGGTATTCTATGAACATCACATAACCTAAGAAGTGCCAATACATCTGGCTCGTGAGGTTGAGCAGTTAATGGATCTCTAAAAAATATAACTATATCCATATTATTTACAGCTATCATAGCTCCAATTTGTTGATCCCCACCTAAAGGCCCTGAGTTAAATCTTTTAATATCCAATGTAGTATTCTCACTTATCTTAAGCCCAGTAGTACCAGTGGCAAATAAATTATGTTTTTTTAAAACTTTTTCATATGCTATAGCAAAACTAACTATATCATCTTTCTTTTTATCATGTGCAATAAGTGCAATATTCATAATCTCTACCTCTTATCTTGTGATTTGATATTATTTTATATCCTTATCTTTCATTTTTAAAACTGGTATATTAGCAACTAGAGCAGGTATTGGACTATTGTCAGATTCTCTTCTAGTTCTAGTAAACTGTATATCAAGACCTTCTTCATCAATTACCATATAATCTGATATAACATTGATAATATCTCCTTTTACCATTTCTAAGAACTTTGGTGATACATTTGTCCTATCATGAATAAGTACTAATTTTAGTCTCTCCTTAGCAACACTTTTACTTTTATTATTTGTCTTACCGAAAAGTTTAAATAAATCCAATTTTATCCCCCTTTCTATTTTTTACCAAAAAATATCTTCTTTAATTTAGTAAACATACTTTCATCTACATCTAAGTTAAGCAATGGAACTTCTTCACCTTGAATTCTCTTTGATATATTTCTATAAGCTTTTCCTGCAAGAGAATTATCATCAGTTACTGCAGGTTCTCCTTTATTTGTAGATATAACTATAGATTCATCATCTGGAACAACACCTAGGAGATCAATTGCCAATATATCTATCATATCATCTATATTCATCATATCTCCTCTTTTAACCATATCATTTCTAATTCTATTTATAATAAGTTTTGGCTCATGAAGACCTTTAGCCTCTAATAAACCAATTATTCTATCTGCATCTCTTACTGCTGATATCTCAGGTGTAGTGACTACAATAGCTCTATCAGCTCCTGATATAGCATTTTGAAATCCTTGTTCAATACCTGCTGGACAATCTATTATTATATAATCAAATATTTTTTTTAGTTCTTCTGTTAAATCCTGCATTTGCGCAGGTGATATAGCTGTTTTATCTTTTGTTTGGGCTGCAGGTAAAAGAAACAAACCATCGTATCTTTTATCCTTTATAAGTCCTTGCTTTAACCTACAAACACCTTCCACTATATCTACTATATCATAAACAATTCTATTTTCTAAGCCCATAACTACATCTAAATTTCTTAACCCTATATCTGCATCAACTACCACTACTTTTTTTCCTTGCATAGCAAGTCCTGTACCTATATTAGCAGAGGTAGTAGTTTTACCTACTCCGCCTTTTCCTGATGTCACAACAATAACTTCACTCATCTATTTGCCTCCATTCAATTATTTTTTTGTAAGTACGGTTCAATAACAACTTTATCATCTTGTATCTTTGCAATTTCTGGCCATTTAGGATTTAATAAATCTTTATCAGGACTCCTTGAAATTGTATCTGCTATTCTTAGTTGAGTTGGTTTCATTTTAAAAGCTGCCACAATTGAGTCTATATTACCATCACTTCCAGCATGAGCTATGCCTCTTAGTGAACCCATCACAATAATATTACCTTTTGCAACTACTACTGAACCTGGATTTGTATCTCCTAAAATAACAATATTTCCATCAAATTCTTCTCTCTGACCTGATCTTAAAGTATGTCTTATAAATTTAGTTTTTCCAGTATCAATTCCCTTAAATGGTTGTTCAATACTTTTTTCATTTTCAGCTGGAATCATATCTACTTTGATATCAAATTCTTCAATTATATTGGTTAAAACAGCAATTTCTATATCTGTAAGATTTCCACCTTTTATATCTATAACTTTAACACCTTTAAAAAAGTCTTTGGTATCTTCAAGTCTTTTAATCAGCTCTTGCTTTATAACTCTAAATTCTAATTCATTTATTTGTATATAGATACCATTTTTATTGCCTTTAAAACTAATTATATCTTGGCTCATATCTTTACCTCCAAAAATTCGGCACTACTTATTAACTATTCTACCTTTAATCAAAAATTCCTGCAAAAATATTTAAAAAAAATAAAATAGTAATATATTACTATTTTATTTTTCTTCTTTTTTATCTTTATTTACTTCCAAATAATGTCCTATTATATCTCTTGTAATTGGAGCAGAATTACCACCACTACCTCCTTGAAAAATTACTGTTGCTACAGCAATTTCTGGATCATCATAAGGAGCAAATCCAACAAACCATGCATAATTATCATAATCATTTTTTGTTACAGGATTTTTACCTGCCTGAGCTGTACCAGTTTTACCTGCTACTTTTACAGGAAAATTATTAAATATACGTTTTACTGAACCACGCTCTACAACTTGAAGCATACCTTTTTTAATTTCTTCAAGATAGTTATAATCTTTTAATTCTATTCTTTCTCTTTTTTGTTTTTTCTCATAACCTATATCTTTTCCATCATAACTTGTTATATCATCAATAATAGTAAGTTCATTCTTATAACCACCATTTGCTATAGTTGAAACCATATTAGCAATTTGTATAGGAGTATAAGCATTCTGACCTTGACCAATAGAAGTATAAAGGGCATCATCTAATTTAAATCTTGCTTCCCTAAAATAAGTATACACTAAATAGTCTTTAAGAGATGACATTTCTTCTTCAACTACATCTAATCTTTCTAATTCATCTATAACTTCTTTAGCAGACATATTTTCTCTATTTGCCCATTCAGAAAATATATCCATAAATTCATCAATATCTTTATCTTTAAGTTTTTTTCCTTCTACTAAACTTTCTTTTTTAGATTCAAGTAAAGATTTAAGTCTTAAATTAGCTCCTACTAATTTATCTTCTTCATTTGGAACTCTACCAGATTTTTCCTCAGGAATTTCAATACCTGTCTTTTCATTTAAACCAAATTGTTTTGACATATTTCTCATATCTTCTACTGTAACTTGTACACCAAATTTTCTATTAGTTCTTAAATTTTTGCCTGCAGCTAATGTATAAAAATAATAGTTACAAGATTTTTCTATAGCTTCATACATATTAGTTGGTCCATGTGTACCTCTATAATCATTCCAAATCCAACATGCAGGTTTTGTGCCACCACCTAGATCTACATATCCT
The DNA here is from genome assembly GCF_009911265.1 of Senegalia massiliensis. NCBI lineage: Bacteria > Bacillati > Bacillota > Clostridia > Eubacteriales > Clostridiaceae > Senegalia > Senegalia massiliensis. Next base: position 69,176 of record NZ_QXXA01000004.1, read on the forward strand.
AATGAATTTACCTTCTCATATGGATTAAGCCCTTTTTCAAGTCCTGCAAGTGCTGGTAACATTTTAAAACTAGAACCTGGTGGTATAGTACTCCTAAGAGCCATATTAAATAGAGGCCTTGGAGCTAATGGATCTTTTTCATTTTCAGGCCTAAGGTTTTCATAATCACTTAATGTAATTCCTGTAGAAAAAAGATTTGGATCATATGACGGATAGTTTGCTATTGCTAAAACTTCGCCTGTTTTTACATTTAATGCAACAGTAGCTCCAGATTTTGCATTTCTATATGGTTTATTAAATTTATAATTACCATATTCACTTTCATATGTGCCACCAGTTTGAAGTTTTTCTATAGTCTCTTTTAATGACTCTTCAGCTTTTTTTTGTAAATCATAATCAATAGTAAGCTTAACATTATTTCCTGGAACTGGAGCTTCTTCACCATTAGTTTTATGAGTATTTCCAAACGCATCTACTTCTATCAGTTTATGGCCATCTTTGCCATTTAAGTAATCTTCAAATTCTTTTTCAATACCTGTTTTACCTATAATATCATTTCTAGAATAATCGCCTTTATTAATATATTGATCTATTTCATCAGCTTGAGATATTTTTCCAAGATAACCTAATGTGTGAGCAGCTGTTTCACCCATAGGATAATATCTCAATGGTTCTAGAGAAGTTTTAATTCCTGGAAAATACATATTTCTTTCTTTAATCATTGCTACAGTCTCGTCTTTTATATTATAAGCTATAGTTATAGGTTCATAGGCTCTATATCCTTGTTTAGTCAATAAGTCATTTAATAAAAGTATAAATCTTTTTTCATAAATATTTAATTCATTTGTTATATTTTTATCTTTATCTATATTTGATTTTTCTACTAGTTTTTCAAATACATCTTCTGCATCTTTATATTTTTTTATATTTTTACTCTCAATCCATTTTTCTTTATCAATTAATGAGGTATATTCCCACTTAGATATAGATATCTTTGGATTAATATATTGTAAAAGAAAACTCTGAGTATTAACCTTAATATCATCTAAAATTACAAATTCATCAAATAATTTTTCTTCTTTTATGAATATCTCTATAGCTGCATCTGCAGATATATCTTTTTGTAAATTATTTTTATTTATAAATTTATTTTTCTCTTTGTCATTTGTAAATTCAAATATATTTCCATCATCAGGAGCATATATAAATGGAATTTCTACATTTTTATTATTTAAATAACTCAATAATTCTAGTCCTAAAGTCGTACTTTCACCTTCTTTTTCATAACCAAAGATCATCATATCTTTAAAATTTCTGTACTTTAAAAGTGTTATAAAATCTTGTTTAGCTGAAGTTTCAAAACTTATTGAAGGATAGATATTAGGATATTTATTTTTAAGTTGATTTATTGTGTTTTCCTTTTGCGCTTCAGTCCCCTTAGGTTTTATTTCTCCAAATAACTCTAACTCAGCTTCTTCAGTCAATCCATCATCTATTAAAGATAACATTTCTGTTTCTATATGAGTCATTAGATTTTTTTTAATATCTCTATAATCATTATCAAAAGAAAATTTATAATCAACTAATTTGTAGTTGTTTACTTTTCCTTTTTTATCTAAGAGTTCATAAGAGAATTTTCTAACTATAGGATGACTGATAAGAGATTTAACCCTTTCATTGTCACGTAACAATAGTTGAATTATATCTGATTTAGGATTTTTTGTTTTACTAAGATTCAATTCTTCTTTCCAAGATTCTATATCTTCTCCCTCTTTATATTTATAATCTACTTTTCCATCTTTATAATCTATTTTTATTGGTAGTTTCAAAACTTCTTTAGCTTCATTTAATGCAGATAAAGCACGATTAGCTACGGAAAATCTATATTCATTAAAATCAGTTATATGTTCATAAGTCATATCTAATAAATCATCAACTAATCCATTTTGTATTAATAGTTCTGCTATATCATCTGTAATATTTGTATCTGCTTCAAAGAAATCTTTTTCATTTTTATAATCTATAGAACTCAAGGTTATAGGGAACTCATCTATGTAATTTTCCCCTTGCTTTTCCAATAAAGACATTATTTTTATACTTGATACATTTTTATCATTTTCTATAAACTCATCTTTCATTATTTGAACAGTAAACCCTGTTCTATTTTCAGCAAGTACTTTTCCATTTACATCTAAAATGTTACCTCGTGGTGCAGGAGTTGGAATTTTTTTAACCTTGGTATTATCTGCTTTTTCTCTGTATTCATCACCATGTATAATTGTTATTTCTGCTAATTTAAATGCCATAATGGAAAAAATTACAGTTATTATTATTATAAGTAAAGAATATCTATTTTTAAGTTTATCAATCAATTTTTCCATTTATATCAATCCCTTCTACCAAAATGCAAGCTAGGAGATACAAATAATTTCTTTATAAAATTATATATAAATATTGAAAGTATAGAATTATATATAGACTCTAAAAGAGCAATGTTTTTTATCATGCCTATAAATGTAATATCTACATCTGAGAAATAATACATAAAGAAAAACATAATATTTGATATCATAGTAAACATAAAGGTGTATATAAAAGGTATAATAAAATTTTCCTTTGAAACATTAGAATTAGTTGCTCCAATTAAATATCCAATTAAAAAATATATAAGAGCATGAATACCTATAGCATTTCCAAATAATAAATCTTGAGCTAAACCTACTAATAATCCAGACACTCCTCCTACTTTCTTATTAGTAAATAATGATACTAAAATAATAAGAATCAAATTAGTATTAGGTATTACTTCAAATATACTTACATATTGATATAATGTGGATTGTAATATAAAACTTAATATAAATAGAACAATTAAACTAAAAGTCCTCAATTTTTAAACCCCTTTTTTATTTACTATCTTGTTTGTTAATTACAAATAAATCATTTATTTTTTTAAAATTAACTGCTGGCTTAACTTGTATTTCTTTTTTTAGTTCCTCTTCCTTTACTTTGACTTCTGTTATTTCGCCTATAAAAATTCCTGGAACAAAAACTTCTCCCATACCTGAAGAAATAACCTTGTCTCCTTTTCTTACATCAGCTTCTATATCAAATAAAAAGCCTTGCATCATATTATCAACTGTACCATTTACCACACCAAAATCCTGTGTTCTTATAACTTTATAACTAACACTGCTTCCACTATCAGTAATAGGCAAAACTTTAGACCAATTATCTCCCACTTCTATTACTATACCTGCTAATCCCTCTTTTACTATACCATCTTGGGTTTCTATAGCTTGTATTACAGCAGCATCTTTTTTTATACCATCATTTGATCCTTTATTTATTATAAATTTATTGAACCAATTTTCAGGATCTCTTGATATAATTCTAGCCTCTATCATTGAATAATCTGATTGTTCTTTTAATTTAATCTCGTTTTCTAAAAATTCTTTTCTTGCGATTACATCTTCCATATCACGATTCTTTTCTTCTAATACTTTTATTTTCTTCTTAAGTTGGTCATTTTTTTCCTTTGTATTAATATAATCTCCTAAAGAAGAAAACCTATCTGTAACAGTTTCACCTATTTTGTAAAAAAAACCTTGAACTGGAGTGATAATCTTCCCTACTTTGTTTTCTATTATACTTATCTTTTCTCTATCTTTAGCAGTTATCCCAATAGTTATAAGCAGAATGATAGTAACAATAGCTACTATCATTCTGCCTCCATACTTTTTAAATACAGACATTTATATCACCACTTATCTTCTTTTTGAACTAGTAGAAACTCTTTTTAACATATCAATATCTTCTACTGATTTTCCTGTTCCAAGCACTACACAATCTAACGGATCTTCTGCAATATTTACTGGCATACCAGTTTCTCTTTTTACAAGTCTATCTAATCCATCCAATAATGCTCCCCCTCCAGTAAGCATTATTCCTTTATCCATAATATCAGCTGCAAGTTCTGGTGGTGTTTTTTCTAATGTGAATTTTATAGCTTCAATTATATTAGATACGGGCTCCTTAAGGGCTTCTTCAATTTCATTAGCTGTTATTTCTACTACTTTTGGAAGTCCTGAAACTAAATCTCTACCTCTTATTTTCATTTTAGATTCACTTGATAAACTTCCTTTTCCACTATCTCTGAGTAGTGCAGAACCCACCTCTATCTTAATATTTTCAGCTGTTCTTTCACCAATCATTAAATTATATTGTTTTTTTATAAACTGAACAATAGAGTCGTCTAATTCGTCTCCACCAACTCTAATAGATTTACTTGTTACGATTCCACCTAGAGAAATAATTGCAACTTCAGTAGTTCCTCCACCAACATCAACAACCATACTTCCTGTTGGTTCTTGTACTGGCAAATTAGCACCTATTGCAGCTGCCATCGGTTCTTCTATAAGAAATGCTTCTCTTGCTCCAGCTTGTTCAGCTGCTTCTTCTACTGCTTTTCTTTCAACTTCAGTAACACCAGAAGGTACACATACAACTACCCTTGGTTGTGAAAGAGAACTTTTCTTACCATTTGCTTTTTTTAGAAAATACTCTATCATACTTTTTGTGACATTAAAATCTGCAATTACACCATCCTTCATAGGTCTAATGGCTACTATATTTCCAGGTGTTCTACCTATCATTCTTTTAGCCTCTGCACCTACAGCTAATACCTCATTTGATTTCGTTTGTATTGCAACAACAGATGGTTCTCTTACCACAATACCTTTACCTTTTATAAAAACAAGAGTATTGGCAGTACCTAAGTCAATACCCATATCCTTTGAAAACATTCCTAAAAATCCCATCTTCTTCTTTTGCTCCTCTCTTACCTTCTATATTATATCTTCTTCTTTTAAACTCACGTATTTTTTATTGCCAACTATAATATGGTCAAGTACACGTATTCCTAAAATTTCTCCAGCTTCAATTAACCTCATTGTAATATTAATATCCTCTTTACTTGGTGTTGGATCACCACTTGGATGATTGTGTACAAGAATTACGGAAGCACTACTCCTTTTAATTGCTCTATTAAACACTTCTCTCGGGTGAACTATAGAAGCATTTAGACTTCCTACTGAAATATCTTCATAACATATTATATTATTTTTAGTATCTAACATTATTGTTCTAAAAAATTCTTTTTTATATTCTTTCATATTTTCCATCATAAATTCACATACATCACTTGGGCACGTGATTTTTGTAGGTCTTTTTACTTCTTTTGAACATATTCTTTTACCTAGTTCTACTGCTGCTAATATCTGTGCTGATTTACATTTCCCAATTCCTTCAAGTTGAATCAATTCTTGAATTGTAGAATTTTTTAAAAAATCAAGCCCATCTTTATCTAAATCCAAAACATTTCTAGCGAGTTCTATTGCTGATTGTTTTCTATTTCCAGTTCTAATTATTATAGCTAATAATTCAGTATTTGATAATTCACTTGGTCCTTTTTCAAATAGTTTTTCTCTTGGTCTTTCATCTAGTGGTAACTGTTTAATAGTGTAATTTATTCTATTTCCCATATATCCCCCAATTAAATTAGACTAATTTCAAAGTATTCTTTTAAAAGTTTATCAAGTTTTACTATAGGAAGTCCTACTACATTTGTATATGACCCCTCAATATTCTCTACAAAAATTTCACCTTTCCCCTGTATCGCATAACTGCCAGCTTTATCTTCATATTCTTTTTCTAATAGATAATTATCTATCATATCTTCACTCAAATTTCTGAATTTAACTTTAGTTTTAGAATAATCAACTTTTTTTTCGTTAGTGCCAGATTTAACTATAGCAATGCCTGTATAAACATAATGATTTTTACCACTTAAATTTAACAACATTTTTTTTGCATCTTGTTTGTCTTTAGGTTTCCCAAGCATTTTATTGTCACAACAAATAATTGTATCTGCTGCAATTATTATACTACCTTTCTCAGTATTCTCAGCAACATTTATTGCCTTTTGAAAAGCTAAGCTCATTGCTATAGTCTCAGGAGATACATTATCATAAATATTCTCTTTTATATTACTTTCTTGTATTTTAAAATTTATATTATATTTCTCTAAGAACTCTTTTCTTCTAGCAGAAGATGAAGCTAGTATAACATATTTCAAAATTAACACCTACATTCTATTTACTATATAAATACTAAATAAAGAGATACTCGTTGTTCTGTTAATGAACCTAATATTCCTCACACCTCTTTTTCATTGTCTATAAATATTTTCTGTAACCTTTAATTTTAATACTTATGAACAATAAAAAAACATATTTATACATATAAAGTTTACCATTTAGAGACTATATTTACAAGTAGCAATTTATGTATTTTACTTAATTATTTAAAAAATAAAATGCAGCCTAGGCTGCATTTTATTTTCACTTCATTATTATAGCATCTTTTGGACACTTTTGTTCACATACTCCACACCCAACACATTTATCTGGATCAACCTCATGTACCTTTTTAAGTTCTCCATTTATAGCGTCAACTGGACAATTTTTAGCACATATAGTACAACCTATACATTTATCCTCTACTACTTCAGCAGTTTTTCTCTTAGAAAAGTCTGCCCATATTGCTTTTGTAGGACATTTTTCTGCACATATCATACAATTTTTACATTTATCATAATTTATTTTAGCTAATTTATTTTCAAACTCCATAGCATCAAAAGGGCAAGCTTTTACACATATTTGACAACCTATACACCCTGTAGAGCATTTTACTTTAACATCCTTACCAAATTCATTACTATTACAATCTACTACTACATTTTGATTGTAAGGTGCCCACTCAATTACATTCTTAGGACAAGCATCTACACAATTACCACAAGCAGTACATTTATCTGGGTCTATATGAGCAATGCCATCTTTCATTGTAATCGCATCAAAAGGACATACATCATAGCAAGTTCCATACCCTAAACAACCATAGGAACAAGATTTATTTCCTCCCTGTACAAGTGCCGCCGCTTTACAATCTTTTATTCCATTATATTCAAATTTATCTCTGGCATTACATTCAGTGCCATTACAAATAACATGTGCAACCTTTCTTTCAGATGCTTCTGCAGATGCTCCCATTATCTCTCCTAATCTTTCTGCAGCTTCAGATCCTCCTACAGGACATCCATTTACAGGAGCCTCTTCTATTGAAACTGCATTTGCAAATGCATCACAACCTGGATAACCACATGCACCACAATTTGCACCTGGTAAAGCTGCTCTTATTTTTTCTACTTTAGGATCTACTTCTACAGCAAATATTCGTGATGCTATAGCTAGACCACTTCCAAAAATTAAACCTAAGCCACCTAAACTAGCTACCGGTAAAATTATACTATCTATCATATGTCACTCACCTCCTATACTAATCCAGCAAAGCCTAAAAATGCAATAGACATTAAACCAGCTGTTATAAGTGCAATTGGAAAACCTTCTAATGATTCAGGAACATCAGCTAAAGCTAATCTTTCTCTTATACCCGCGAATAAAATTATTGCAAGTCCAAATCCTATAGCTGCAAAAACTCCATGAACAATAGTTTCTAATAAATTAAAGCCTTCTTGTATATTTAATAAAGTTAATCCAAGTACTGCACAGTTTGTTGTAATTAGTGGAAGATATACTCCCAAGGCTTCATATAATGTAGGACTTGCCTTTTTTATGAACATCTCAACAAATTGTACCAAGGATGCAATTATTAATATAAATGCTATGGTCTGCAAATATTGCAGATTAAAACGATCTAATATTGTTACTTGTATAAAATAAGTCATAATTGATGCTAATGTCATAACAAACGCTACAGCCATAGTCATCCCTGTAGCCGTTTCAACCTTTTTAGAAACTCCTAAAAATGGACATATACCAAGGAATCTAGATAATATAAAGTTGTTTACTAACATAGCACTGACTGCTATTGTCACTAATTCCATTTATATCGCCTCCTTAAGATCTTCATTTTCATTTTTCTTAATCTTATTTCGCTTTTGAATATAATTTAACAAACCTATCAATAAGCCTAGTGCTAAAAATGCTCCAGGAGGTAATATCATAATTATAGCAGGCTTAAATGCTTCTCCAAATAAAGAAATACCAAATATACTTCCTGCGCCAAGTATTTCTCTTACTATACCAAGTATTGTTAAAGCTAAAGTAAATCCAAGTCCCATTCCAAGTCCATCTACAATTGAACTTGCAGGTTTATTTTTAGATGCAAAAGATTCTGCTCTACCAAGTATTAAACAGTTAACAACTATAAGTGGTATAAATAATCCAAGTGACTTATATAAACTCATAGCATAACCATGCATAAACATACCAATAAGGGTAACAAATGTTGCAATTATTACAATATATGCAGGTATTCTTATTTTATCTGGTATAACTTTTCTAAACATTGAAATTACAAGATTTGCAGCAAACAAAACTGTCATAGTAGCAAGTCCCATAGCCATACCATCTATTGCTGATGTAGTAACAGCAAGAGTCGGGCACATTCCCAACAATTGTACAAAAACTGGATTCTCATTTACAATTCCATTTTTAAATATTTTAAATAATTTCATTACTTCACCTCCAAAATTCTACTTTAAATTATTATTATAAAGATTTCTCGCACTGTTTACCCCTTTAACTACAGCATCTGAAGTGATTGTAGCTCCTGTAAGTGCTTGTACTTCATCTTCATTTTGCGGCTCAGATTTTACTACAATTATATCTTTTTCAATAGGCATTTCTTTAAACTGATTTTGAAATTCTTCTCCAGTGGCATTTGCTCCAAGTCCTGGTGTTTCTTGATGACTTACTACATTCATCCCAGTTATAATCCCATCATTAGAAATACCTGTTATAACTTCCACATCTCCACCATATCCTGAAGAAGAAGTCTTTATAGCATATCCTAACAATTCATCTTTATTGTTCATACCTCTATATACTTCTAAAATATCTGAATTATCCTTTACGATTTTATTAATTTCAGTAGATTCTTCTTTCACAAATTTTTCTGCTCCAGGTAAAACTGCTTTTCTTGCCTCTTCACTAACTAAGTTTTCAGCATCTTCTATTTTTTCTTCTGTTACACTATTAGTTAAACCCAAAACAACTGCGGATATTGATGTTATTAATAATAAAATAAGACCTAGTTTAATTATCTCACGCAACTTTCTTCACCTCCCCAAAGACTTTTGGTGATGTATACTTATCAATTAAAGGTGATGCTACATTCATAAGAAGTATTGAATATGAAACTCCTTCAGGATATCCACCATATATTCTAATTATTGCTGTTAAAATACCACAACCTACTCCAAAGATTATTTGACCTTTTGAAGTAACTGGTGATGACGAATAATCTGTAGCCATATAGAATGCCCCTAGCATTAATCCACCAGATAGAGTATGATAAGTCATATTTGTAAATCCTCCATCAAGTAAAAGTGTCATTATCATTACTGTACCTATATAACTAACAGGTATTTTCCAAGTTATAACCCCTCTATATAATAAATATAGTCCACCAATTATCAGTAGAAGTGCTGATGTTTCACCAAGAGATCCTCCAATATTCCCCATCAAAACATTTGTTATTGATGGAAGTGTTCCTTCTGCTTCTCCTTTTAATATTGCAAGAGGTGTAGCTGTACTTACAGCATCAGCTCCTGGAGTAACCCAATTAGTCATTAATACTGGCCATGATGCAAGAAGCATTGCACGTGCAGCAAGAGCAGGATTTATAAAATTATTTCCAAGCCCCCCAAATGCTTGCTTTACAATTGCTATTGCAAAGGCTGAACCTATAACTGGTATCCACCATGGTGCTGAAGCAGGAATATTGAATGCCAATAGTAATCCTGTTACAACAGCACTAAAATCATTTATTGTAATCGGTTTATTCATAAATTTTTGTAATGCCCATTCTGTTAAAACTGCTGTTAAAATTGAAATTCCTATAAGTTTTATAGCATTAAATCTAAAGTAGTATATACTTGCAAGTGTTGCAGGTAATAATGCTATCAATACATCGATCATTATTTTTGAGATGGTCTCTTTACTTCTTATATGAGGTGAAGAAGAACCATACAACATATTTTCCATAGTAACCCTCCTATTAAATTAACTTTTTTTCCTATTAGATAAGATTTCTCTTTTAGCTACTCTTATTGATTGAAGTAATGGTCTCTTTGAAGGACATACAAATGAACATGAGCCACATTCAATACAGCTTAGAGCATTATAACTACCCGCTTCTTCATACATTCTTTTAAGAGATAATTTACTTATAAATAATGGTTGTAAATTTACAGGACATATATCCACACATTTAGCACATCTTATACAAGGATCTGGGTCTGGAATTTTTGCTTCTTCTTTATCTAAAACTAATATACCTGATGTCCCTTTTATTGTAGGTACCTCAATTGAATGTTGAGCAATTCCCATCATAGGACCTCCCATAATAATTTTACCAGGGTTGTCCTTAAATCCTCCACACTCATCTATTATGTCTTTAAATGGAGTACCAATTTTTATAATTAAATTTCTTGGATTATTTATGCCACTACCTGTAATAGTTGCAACTCTTTCTACTAAAGGCATCCCTGTTTCAAATGCATTACCAATAGCATGAGCTGTACCAACATTATTTACAACTACTCCAACATCCATTGGAAGCCCACCATTTGGTACCTCTCTTTTAGTGATAGAATTAATTAATCTTTTTTCATCTCCTTGAGGATATTTAGTTTTAACAGGAACAACTTGAATATTTTTTTCATTTTTTGATGCTTCCATCATTACTTTTATAGCATCCGGTTTATTATCTTCTATTCCTATAAATCCTTTTGTAACCTCTACTGCTTTCATTATAGCTTTTAATCCTTTAATAATCATTTCAGGTTGCTCTACCATTAATCTATGGTCAGCAGTTAAATAAGGTTCACATTCTGCTCCATTTAAAATTACTGTATCAACCTTCTTTTCAGGGGGTGGTGATAACTTTACATGAGTAGGAAAACCAGCCCCACCAAGTCCTGTAATACCTGCTTCTTTTATTACTTCCACTATTTCTTCTTTTGTTAAATCGTCAATTTTTCCTTTAGATACAACGCTTTCATGTATCTCATTTTTACCATCTGATTCTATTATAATTGTTGTAGCATTCCCTGTAGGTGTATCTAGTTTTTGAATTTTTTTCACCTTTCCTGATACACTAGAGTGAATTGGTGCTGATACAAAAGCCTTAGCTTCACCAACTTTTTGCCCTATTTTAACAGAATCTCCTACTTTAACTATCGCTTCACAAGGTGCCCCTATATGTTGTTGCATAGGTATATAAACCATATCAGGAGTCTTTGCTCTTTCTATAGTTAAATTTTCAGTAGACTTTTTAAAGTGTGGAGGATGAATACCACCTTTAAAAGTTTGAGATTGTAAATTCATTCATTTCACCTCTTTTAATATTTTATTATAATAAATCTTGTATACAATATGCTTTAAACCACAAAAAAATAATGCCTTATTTGTTAGCTAAAGCTAATATATTATTAAAAATAAATGTATACAATATAAATAGATAAATATATTATAACATCATTTATACTAATTTAACAATAAGACATCTATTAATTATAATTTATATTTTATCAATTTCTTTATTTTGTTCTAATTATATTTATATAACCCACTAAAGTTTTGGTGTAATCTGAATAGTTTTCCAAAATATTCTTATCATTAATTTCAGAAGCAATTTTTTTTCTAGATTCTAATGTTTTCTTGAAATTCTTCATAATCTGAGTTTCTACCTTTATAGATTCATAGATTTCATTTAAATCATCATTATTCTTTTGAATTCTAGTCTTAATATCTTTTGACTTTTTTGATATTAATGTTTCTTTCCAAATTGAAGTTTCAGATATATATATATCATTGCATTTATTAATTAATTGTAATATTTTTTCATTATCTTCTTTTTTTAGATCATCACCAAAAGTAGTTTTTATATTTATAGTATTTTCATGTAAAAAGCTTTCTTCAATATTTTGGTCTAAATGTTTTTTATATTCTTCTGCATGTTCTTTGCTTAAAAATGTTCCTGAAAAAACTTTATAATTATCTAATTTTACTACATATGCAGGAAGCCCTTTATTATTTACTGATTCTTTAAGAGCTTTTGCATTATTTAGATCATTAAACCCTCCAATTTGTATATTAAAAATATTTAAAGTGTTTGTATTATTTTCAACCTCTTTAGTATTATCTTCAATAATTACTTGTTCGGTATCTTGATTAATAAAAAACCCTGGATATATTATATATTTAACTAAAAAAGATCCTAACGTAATAGCTATAATAGGTGAAACAATACCAAAAAGAAATATATATATAAGCTTGTCCTTAACAGTTCTTTTATTTCTATACCTTCTCTTATATCTTCCCATAATTTCCTCCTAATTAGAAATAATCATCTAAATCAAATCTGATTTGTACCGGCTCATTTGGATATATAAAATTAGATACTCCTACCCCTAATAACCTTATCTTTTTATTTATATTAAATTTATTTTTTAATATGAAATTCGCTGTAGCTTTAAGTACTTTCAAGCTATCTGTTGCATTTTCTAGTGTCAATGATCTAGTTTCTATAGAAAAATCATTATATTTTAATTTTATGGTTATAGTTCTATATTTATAACCTCTTTTTATAATTCTATTATAAATATCATTAGAATATTCATTTATTTTTTCATGGATATATTCCATATTATCAATATCATACGAGAAAGTATTTTCTTCACTTATAGATTGGGGCAATGAATTACCTTCTACTTTTCTATTATCTACACCTTTTGAAAACATCATTAATTCGCTACCTTTTTTACCTAATCTCTCAACTAATACATTTTCATCATAATTTTGTATATCATAAATTGTATATATACCCAAACTATTAAGTATTTTTTCTGTTTTCTTACCTACTCCCCATAATTTCCGTATAGGCATAGGACTTAATATCTTTACAGCATCTTCTTTTTTTATAATTGTTATTCCATTAGGTTTATTCATATCTGATGCTAACTTTGCTAAAAACTTATTATAAGATATTCCTACTGAACATGTTAAATTCAACTGAACTTTTATATCTTTTTTGATGTTTCTAGCAATCTTTAAGACTTCAGATAAACTTTTGTCTTTTATTTCTATATAAGCTTCATCTAATGATAATGGTTCAATATTATTTGAATATTTTTTAAATATATTTCTTATATGATTTGATTCTCTTTTATATTTATTTTTATTTGTCTCTACAAAAATTAAATCTTTACAAAGGTACTGAGCATGCTTTGAGCTCATTGCAGATTTTACACCATACTTACGTGCTTCATAACTAGCTGCACACACTACACCTCTTCCATCAGGACTACCTCCAACTGCTACAGGTTTTCCTCTTATTTTTTTGTTATCACGTTGTTCTATGGAAGCATAAAATGCATCCATATCAATATGTAATATATTAATCATATAATTTCTCCCGTATAATTATATATTATAAAAGGACAGAGATTAATCTCTGTCCTTTTATAAATTTGGTGCCGAGGGCGGGACTTGAACCCGCACGGTCATTTGACCACTACCCCCTCAAGATAGCGTGTCTGCCAATTCCACCACCACGGCTAGTATTTAGACTGCTTTTATATTTTAACTCTAAATACTATAGTTGTCAAGTATATTAATCTTGTTTCTCTCCACCTGTATTTTCTTCTGTTTTATTTTCTTGTAACTCTTTTGGTATAAACCATTTTTGAATATTATTATACATGCCATATTCTAATGGATCTATATCACCTTTAATTCTTTCATCCATTATTAAAGCATTATTCGTAAAAAACAACCCTACATATGGTAAATCTTCTAATAATATTTTTTGCATTTCAAAATATTTTTCTTTTTTTATTTTTCTATCTTTAGCACTAAAGGCTTCAACTAAAAGCTTATCCATATCTTTATTTTTATATGAAATGAAATTAGTACCATCTTTTATTTTCTCAGAATGAAAAGCAAATGCCAAATTCGGACTTTCAGATAACTCTAAGCCTAATAATGAAATATCAAAATCTCCTTTTTCTATTTCACTCATCATTTTTTCTATATCTTCTTGATATATCTTTTCTATTTCCATTCCAATTTCTTCTAAATATTCTACTATCATATCTGCAGTTTCTTTTCTATATTTATCATTAGAGTTTGTAATTAATTTAAATTTAAGTTTTTTATCTCCTGTTTTTTTGAATCCAGCATCTTTTAATATTTTTTTTGCTTTTTTAACATTATATTCATAATTATTATTTTCTTCATTTATTAAATAAGAATTATTTAATAGAGGAAGTCTTGCTTTAGTAGAATTACCATTATAAACTTTTTCAATTATCTCTTCTCTATCAATGGCATATGCTATTGATTTTCTTATCGCTTTACCTTCTTTTCCTTTAAATATATCATTTTTAAAATTAAACCCTAAAAGATCAAAATCATTACTTGGATATTCATGAATTTTTACATCATTATTGTTTTTAAAATCATCAAAACTCTTAAAAGTAGTTTTTAGTACATCAATTTTTTTATCTTCAAAAGCTTTTTTAAATTCATCTTCTTTTAATATTATACCTTTTATATTTTTAATATATGGCTTTTCTTCATTCCACCAACTTTCATTATGTTCTAGAACTATGCTTTCTCCCTTATTATATTCAGAAATTTTATAAGGGCCAGTCCCTATAGCCATAAAATCTTCTGCACTTTCTAAAAATTTATCATAGGAAAAATTTTCTTCTTCGTCAGAAAGTTGATGCGACGGAAATATAGGAAAGCTTAATGTTTCAATCGAATTACTAAAACTTCTATCAAAATCAATTTCTATATTTTTTTCATCAATAACATTAACATTATATATATGTTCTATATCTTCAGGTTTAATTAATTTATCATATTTAGATAATATATCTCTATATTCTTTATTTTTAAATGCATGTCTTAACATATCTAAAGTAAACTTAACATCTTCACTAGTAAAACTTTCTCCATCATGCCATTTTACGTCACTTCTTAATTCTATATTTATAGTACGCCCTTCATTTTTTATAGAATAATTCTTTGCTAATAAATTTTCTATATCATGCTCATTATTGAATCTAAATAGCCCTTCATAAATTAAATCATAAAAACTATATAGACTTTCGTTTTCACTTAATAACGGATTCATATTTTCTACATTTGAAATTGGAATTCTAATTTCTCCACCACTTGCTTTTTCATATTGTTTTTCATCTTCACCGTTATTTCCTCCAGTACTTGTACATGCAGTTAAGATAAAACTTATCAACATTATAATTGACAATATTTTAATCTTTTGTTTTTTCAATTATATTCCTCCTCAAATTTATAGATATAAATATTTATACTATCTATGATTAAACTTTAAACTAATTAAAAATTATATAAAAATTTATATATTTTACTTTGAATTTTTACTTTTTCTACATATTCTTCTGTTTCCTTAAATGGTATAGAATCTAGCTTTTTTCCATCTTCACTATACCTTTTATCCTTAAGCCACTTATTAACATTTCCACTACCTCCGTTGTATGCGGCTAAAGCTAAATCTAGACTTTCAAATTGTTCTATTAAATTTCTAATATAACACGTACCCAACTTTATATTTGTTCCAGGTTCATAAAGCATGTATTCTTCAAACTCATTTATATTATTTATATCAGCAATCCATTTAGCTGTTTCTGGTAATATTTGCATAAGTCCAATTGCATTTTTATTAGAAACTGCCTCATTATCAAAATTACTTTCAACATTTATTATTGCTGCTACCAAATTAGGTTCTAATTCATTTGTTTGGGAATATATCCCTATATAATCTTTGTATTTTAAGGGATATATAGCCCGCCCTATGTTTTTAACATTGAATAATGTTAGTACAATCAATATCAAAAATAGATATAAGATTATTTTTTTCTTTTTCAGCTATATCACCACCTACATGAAGTCATTTTTACTTAAAGCTACCTTAAGTTGTCTTTTGGTGTGTTCAATATCTCTAGAATTATCTATTACTATATCACAATATTTAATTTTTTCATCAATATCTATTTGAGCATTTATTCTACTCATAGCTTCTTTAAATGTATATCTATCTCTATTCATTAAACGCTTTATTTGTTCATCTTTATTTAAGTATATAAGCCAAATTTCATCAAATATTATCTTTTCTTTTTCTAACCTTTTTCTTACTTCTATTAAAAGTGGTATATCTATAAATATCACTTTTTGATTTTCTTTAATATATTTGTAAATATTGTTTCTAATAGATTCATATACTCTAGGATGTACTATCTCATTAAGTTTATTTCTTAAATCTTTTTTATTAAAAATAATACCACCTAATTTTTCACGGTTTATTTCATCATTTGAATTTAACACATCTTTGCCAAAAAAATCTACTATGTCTTTATATGCTGGTTTGTTTTTTTTAACTACTTCTCTTGATATTTCATCTGCATCTATTACTTTATATCCATATTTTATTAGTATATTTTTTACAGTAGTTTTCCCTGTAGCGATACCACCTGTTAAACCTATTATTTTAATTTTATTTTGTCCCATACCAACTATTCCCTACATTCATATCCACAGTTAATGGTACATTTAATTTTATTGCATTCTCCATTAACTCTTTAAGTAAAGATTTAACTTCCTCTATTTCATCTATATGTGTTTCTATTATTAACTCATCATGAATTTGAAGAATCAGTTTTGATTTTAAATCTCTATTTTTTAGTTCTCTATATACATTTATCATAGCTATTTTAATGATATCTGCTGCTGTACCCTGTATAGGGGTATTCATAGCTGTCCTTTCACCAAATGATCTTACATTATAATTTCTGGATTTTATTTCTGGAATAAATCTCCTTCTATTTAACAATGTTTTTACATATCCATCTTTTTTGGCAATATTCACTATATCCTCCATGTAATTTTTAACTAAACTATAATTTTTTAGATAATTATCAATATATTTTTTTGATTCTTTTCTACTTATATTTAAATCACGAGAAAGTCCATAGTCACTTATTCCATAAACTATACCAAAATTCACCGCTTTAGCTCTACTCCTCATTAGTGATGTTACATCTTTTCTTTCCACCTCAAAAACTTCAGAAGCAGTTTTTGCATGAATATCATCTTTATTTTCAAATGCCTCTATTAATTTAGGATCTCCAGATATATGAGCTAAAACTCGAAGTTCTATTTGTGAATAATCTGCATCTACTAATTTATGCTCTTTATCTTTTGAAACAAAAACTTTTCTTATTTTTCTTCCTTCTTCAGTTTTTATAGGAATATTTTGAAGGTTAGGATTTGTACTACTTATCCTACCTGTTGTAGTTATTGTTTGATTGAAACTAGAATGAACCTTATTTGTATCTTTATTAATTAAAGGTATAAGCCCATCTATATAAGTTGATTTAAGTTTCACAATTTGTCTATACTGTAATATTTTTTCTATCACATCATGTTTCCCCAACAATTTATCTAAAACTTCAGCATTAGTTGAATAACCTGTTTTAGTCTTTTTTATAACAGGAAGTTCAAGCTTTTCAAATAAAATAACTCCTAATTGTTTTGGAGAATTTATATTAAACTCTTCTCCACTCAAATCATATATTTCTTCAGTTAAATTATTTATTTGATTCTCAAATTCTAATCCTAATTCTTTTAATTTTTCTATATCAATCTTAAAACCTTGATATTGCATATCTGCTAAAACTTTTATAAGTGGCATCTCTATGTTTTCAAGAAGGTCTTTCATATCGTATTCTTCTATCTTTTCTAACAATACTTTTTTCAATTTATTAATTATATTTAATTTAGTAGCTATAAAATCAGCTATAGTGTCAATTGATATTTCATCAAAAGATTTTTTATTTCTACCCTTACCTAATAAATCTTCCTCATTCTGCATAGATATATTAAAATATTCATCTGCTAATGTTTTTAGTGAATATTCTTTTTGTGAAGCTTGTAATAAATACCCTGCTACTAAGGAATCAAAAAATACATTATATATATCTATTCCATATCTAAATAGAATTAAAATATCTTCTTTGATATCATGACCTATTTTAGCAATTTTATCATTTTGAAATACTGAAGATAAAATATTTAATTTTTCTTTAGTATCTTTTTCATCACCAAATGAAATATAATATGATTTGTCATCATTATATTTAAATCCAACACCTAAAATTTTATCTTTTAAATTATTTTCACCATTTACTATAAATTTAAATATAAAATTACCTTTATCTATACCATTAACTATCTTATATAATTCATCTTTAGAGTCTAATATTTCTACTTCTGTATCTATCTTTTCTTTAGAATCTTGTATAATTTCTTTATCAAATTTATCAATAAAACTTTTAAATTCAAACTGAGTATATAATTCTAATAACTCAGATTGATTAGGTTCTTCCTTTTTTATATCTTCTAAATCTATATCTAATGGAACATTTGTTACAATTTTTGCTAGCATCTTACTCATAAAAGCTTGATTTCTATTTTCAATTAATCTTTCTTTTAATTTTTTTCCAGATATTTCATCTATGTTTTCATATATATTTTCTATAGAATTATATTTTTTAAGTAATTTTATACCAGTCTTTTCACCTACTCCTGGAACCCCAGGTATATTATCCGATTTATCTCCCATAAGTCCTTTTAAATCTACAAATTCATCCGGTGTTAAGCTATATCTATCAAACATAGCTTGTTCATCATATTCTTCTAAATTAGTCATTCCCTTTTTAGTTATTAATACTTTTATATTCTTATCTACTAATTGTAAATAGTCTTTATCACCTGTAACTACAATTACATCCATATTCTTAGTACTGCAATGTTTTGAAAATGTCCCAACTATATCATCAGCTTCATAACCTGCAAATTCTATCCAATGAATATTCATCCTATCCAATATATCTTTTAACATAGGAAACTGCATTTTTAAATCATCTGGTGTTTTCTTTCTCCCAGCTTTATATTCTTTATATTCTTCATGTCTAAAAGTTGGACCCTTTTTATCAAATGCTACTGAAACATATTCTGGTTTATAATCATCTAAAATTTTATATAGCATTGTCATAAAACCATACACACCATTAGTAAATAATCCTTCTTTATTTTTAAGTGGTGGAAGTGCATGATAAGCTCTATGTAACAAACTATTCCCATCTATTAAAACTACTTTTCTGTTTTTCACTTTTACAACTCCTTAAAAAATATTATAACTAAAGTATATATTAAAAATGAATTATAGTAAACAAATTATACATTATTCTAGTCTGCTTATTACCCTGTAATATATGTATCTATTCTACACTTTAAAGATTAATTTTAAACTTGACTTTTAATTCATATTTATGTTATTATATATTTTGTATTAAATAAGCCGAAGTGGTGGAACTGGCAGACGCGCCGGATTCAAAATCCGGTGGTAGCAATACCGTGTGGGTTCGAGTCCCACCTTCGGCACCATAGAAAAAGCTATTCCCTAGAATTACATGTTCTAGTGAGTAGCTTTTTTGTTTTGTGTGCAGTAGGTGTGCAGTAATTAAAAAGGGCCAATTAAGGTTCTTGAATAATTAGATTTCATATATTTGTTTATATAGTATTAGCTATTCGATTCTTTTATATAGAAGTTTATGTTCGTTTTTTTCTAAATTTTTCAAAAAGGCATCAGCCGGTAAATCAAATATTTCACCTAATGTATCATCATGTAACTTTCCCTCTATTTTAAATAAGATTAATATTAAATCGTTTAATATGTGTAAAGTAGTATTATTAAAAAAATCTATTAATTCATCACGTTTAGCTTCTAAATTATCTTGATCCTTATTAATTATTCTATTTATATCTGATACCACTTTACATGTAGTTTTGTAATTTTTTGTAAAATCACTGTATAAATCATATAGTTTTAAGTAAAAGTCACTATAACTTATTAAAATAGGTTTTCTAGACTCGTGTATATTTATTAATATATCTAATTTTTCAAATAATACGTCATAATATTTTTCTATATTGTTTAATTTCTTAATTAAATTTTCATTAAATATTTCACCCTTTCTATCATGTATAAGTTTTTCAAGTTTTTCATTTTCTGCTATATCTAAGTCTTTTAATAATTTTATTAATATTTCTTCTTTATTTTTCAAATTTAATTTATTTATGAAACAAAAATTTTGATAATAGTTTTGTATATCTTTCTTTAATAGTGTAGTTTCTTTAAATATTAAATCCATTGTTTCAATTTCTAAATGTTTCTTTATTTTATTCTTTTCACTTTCTTTTATAATTTTCATTTCTTCTTTGTGATTCGCTTTTATTAATTCCAATTGTTCTTTATGATGCTTCTCTTTAGCCTTTAATTCGATTTTAGATGCATCGCTAGATTTATTCCATCCCATAAATGCTATACCTATTGTTAACATAGGTGTTATTATTAAGTAAATTATATTTAAAGTATCAATTATATTATCTGCATTATTAAAAATGATTTCTAAAGAATCCATTACTATACCCCCTTTTATATAATATTTCTCTTTAATATTTCAAAATCCTTCATTTTTTTAAAGTCAAAGATTATTTCTCTGAATTCATATCTTTCGCTATATTTATACATACGTTTAACTACATTACAACGTTATTTGTCGAATAATGTCAATATATTTTCAGAATCTTCTTTTATTTTTATAACTTCAAATTCTTTTATATTCTTTATACTTTTATTTGTTATAAATATCAGCTTTGGAAACACAGGGAAATACTTTTTATATTTTTCAGTTAAACATAGTTTTCTGTATTTATGTATATCTACAGGTGTGTTAGATATTTGCACTTCAATAAAAGCTATATATTTTTTATTTTTATACTTATAGATCATTAAACCATCTGGCCTTATATCTTCTATTTCAAATTCTTTTTTAAATACTTCTATATCTATTAGTTTATTTACTTCTTTATAAAATTCTACTAATAATAAATTATGCCTTATCTGTTTAGGTTTCTTAATGTAGTAGTAGTATTGATTAGTAAAATGCTCTCTATCTCTTTTAAGTACCTTATCTGCATATAATCTTTTTAATCTATTCTGTGCTACTCTTAAAGAAGGATAAAATAAATCTGCTATTATATTTGTTGTAGCTACATTAAATTTCTCTATAAACTCTATTACTTTTTTATCTCTATCAGTTATCATATAAATCACCTAGATTAAAATCATTAGGTAATTCTCCATTACTTTTTTCTTCTAGTTTTTCTACTTTCTTTTTTATGTATGTATGTTTAATTAAATCTCTAGCTTTTGATACGGATAAATTCATTGATTGAAATTCTATATCTTTATATATTCCATGACCTCTACCTTTTAATTTTTCTAATCCTGATCTATCTATTATTATACGACTATTAATTTCATTCATAGTCTTAAGTCCTATCACGCATGGTACATTTGCTTTTATTCTACCATTTAGTACTTTAGCATCAGGCCTTTGAGTTGCAATAATAAGATGAATTCCTGACGCTCTACTTTTTGAAGCTAATGATTCTAAAATCTTTATACTATCCTTTTCATTCTGCAAGTCTGCAAATTCATCTATAATTAATACTTTGTATTTCATTTTAGATTTAGATATTTTATTATATTCTTCTATATCTACACAATCATTTTCAAAAAACTTGTCATATCTTTCATCAACCTCTATAAGTAATTTATTTAATATTTTTTCAGATTCTTCTATAGTTCTACTAAAAGATTTTACATATTTGCTTTTCCTAAAAACATTAAATTCAGCACCGTTTTTTAAATCGATTAGATGTAATTCCGTATTTTTATTAAGTATAAGGTTTGTTATTATCCCTCTAAGTAATGTAGATTTCCCTGAACCAGTTTCTCCTGCTATTAAAATGTGAGGAGCTTTTTTGATATTGATTTTTTCTAAACCGGACATACTGTGTCCTATTGCTATTTCTAAATTATTATTTTTATAAAATTGATAAGGATGTAATTCTAAATCCTTCTCATATACATCAATATAGATACATTTATTTATATATTTTATGTTTACTTTGTTATTTAAAAATTCTTCTATAGATAATTGTTTTCTTTTGAAATCATCACTATTTATCCCATGTGGTAAATCAAAAATTAATCTATATCCAAAATTAGTATTTTGCTTTTCTTTTAGCTTAGGCAATCTTTCATCTTTATTAATTATTCCTATATTTTTCATTAGTTTATCAAATTTAGAATTGTGTTTTTCTAAAAAATGATACAAACAAGACAATCCACCTAAGCCACAAAATCCAATTCCACCAGTTGTTGCTCCGAACGTAATCATTAATATTCCACCGACAACCGAGCTTAGTCCTACTTCAAATAAACTACTATCTTTGTTACCCATTTACATATACCTCCTATACGATTGATTTGTACAAGTTCTATATAAGTAATATAGCTATATTTACATACGTTTCGTACGAATACCTTAACGAATACCTTAACGTATAGTTTATTATATGCCTAAATGGTTTATTTATTGCCTGTCCTATAAAAATAAATAAAAAAATAATACCTGGTTTATTCCAGGTACATAAAATCTTTTACATCTATATTTAATTTATCTGAAATTTTCAAAGCTATTTCTAATGAAGGTTGCCTTTCATTTCTCTCATATCTGTTATATTGATATTGACTTAGTTCTAAAAACTCTGCAAAATCTTTTTGAAACTTGTATCCTTTCTGAAGCCTTATTTCCCCTAATCTATTTTTTACCCCCATATTACCCCTCCACTTTTGTATCGTTATAAAAATTCCGTTATAATCTCTTTTGTATGTAATACATAATTTTTCTAATTTCAAACTCTCTTAACTTAACACTTACTATCTATAAAACTACTAAACAATTTCTCTGATCCCAATAATATTTTTCCAAGGTACTATGTATGAAGGTTTCATATATGCAAAATCTTCTATTCTTTGATTGTATGAGATGTAATTCTGTAGTCTATACAAAGATTTAGATAATAACCATCTTCTATGTTCAATCATTTTAGAGACGTCCTCATTATAATCCTCCTTTGTATTATAAAATGTAAACCACTCAAAATTCTCAAATTTTTCTTCAAACTCTAAAACATAAGCTTTAGCCCTTTTTGCCCACTCGTTTTCTAAATTTAACTTACATATACTCGATACATTAAGCAAGAACTCAGGACGTAAATGAACATTCCCACCATATTCCTTATCACCTTCCATTGTTAGGAAAGCTGATAATTGATTATCGTAGTATAGCTTATGTCCAATAGAATTTAACCTGCCTTCTAAAGACCTTCTATCTAAAAAGCTTTTATTTGAATTTGTATTGTAACTAACATCATATGATTTATTTCCTACTTTCATAATTCTTTTATCTATATCAAATTCAATTCCATGATTCTGTAAAAAAATGTTTAGTGGTGTTGGATAAGAAAGAACTGAAGTTAAATCCATTATTCCATATTTCTTAATGGTTTCTAATCCATCTAAGCAAGTTGTAACATGGGAAGCGACATATGTTATATTGTCAATCTCTAAATCGTCCAAAGATATATTATATCGTTCACAAAAATCATCTATATCAATATCTTCACTATTATCAATAATGTAGCTTATTATACTTATTTCATCAACACCTACCCAATCGTGTAGAAATTTTTTAGTTCCTTCTACATTTCTTAAATCAAATCTCATAATACACCTCTCTCTTGAAATTTTTAGATTTATTGTAGGACAATAAACTAGTCCCACTTTTCATTGCTACTTTTTTGATTTCATTATTTTTCTATAATGTTATATATTAATTTCTATTTCTTCCTTAATTTTTCCTCTTTATTTTCAAATTAATTTTATAATTTTATTTTTTTCATAAAAAATAAGGCTAGAGATTTCTCCCTAGCCTTAAAATAATTGCTCATTATATCATTTATGTATTATGTATTTTGTCTTTTTCAATAAACCTTAAAAAACCTTTCTTTCTCTTTGTAATTTCTATATAAGTTTCTTTATCTATCTTGTTTTCTTCTAATAATTTATCTGCCAGTTTAATAAACATTTTTGTTATTTCTTCAAGGTCATTTTTATTATATCTCACATTCAATTCCCCCTTTTTTATATATATTCTACATAAAATCGTTAATTCCTCTACATAAAAATAAAAATCTCGGAATATTAATTCATTTTGTCAAATATGATAATTTTATACATTATATTTCTTATTGTTAACTAAGTAATTTTATAATATAATAGGAAAAGTAAGGCAAATATAAAAAAATTATGAGAGTGTGGTTTTATGGGGAAAGTAGAAGATGTTGAAGAGAAAATGACATCATTAAAAAAACAAATGCACAAACTACTACATAAGAATGATTTTATAATTACAACAGAAATAATAGATATAAGTCAAGAACTAGATGAAGTTATATATCTATATCATAAAATAAAAAATAAAATCAATTGACATAAAAAAAGACCAGGACAAATAGTCCTGGTCAATTTAATTTACTTTATTTCTTTATTATTTCTATCTTATCTGCCTTATTAAGATTTTGCTTAACTTGATTGATGATATTTTTTTCTTCTGCAAATGATCCAACTTTTTTACCATTTATATATACTCTATTTATATCTTTTTTAGGTTCAGGTTTTTGAAATATATCTTTAAGTTTATTAGCTGCTTCTACTCCTACAGAACCATCAATCTTTAACTTATACTTTTTTTGAAATTGCCTAACTGCTTTGATGGTATCACTGCCATAAACACCATCTACTCCATATCTTCCAACATTAAAACCTAATTCTTTTAAATATTTTTGAATTATTTTCACACTACCTGCTCTATCTCCTTTATTAAAATAACCTCTTTTAGGTAAAGTAATTTGACCTATAGTTATTTGTTCACTTTTATATCCTAATCTTTTGTTTACTTCTCTAGCTATATAAGGAAATTTACTTTGTAAATATGGTCCAGGACAATTTGTGTTTTGAAACATATTATGTCTAGTTAAATTTCCTCTTGAATCTCCAGTATAAACTAATTTTTTAATTCCATTTCTTTTACATATATCTACACATAAATTAATAGTACCTTCTAGAGCTTTGTCTGATACTGACCAATTGCCACCTATTCTATCATTAGCTACTTCAATGGTAATTGCTTGATGATCATTTGAAGGACTTCCAGAAGTCCACGCTCTATTTTTCTCTTCTACATACATACCTATTCTACCGTTCTTGTCTACTCCATAATTAGAACTTGCTTTACGTGATTTTCTTGCGAATATAGCACCTAGAGTTTGTAAAGATAAGATTCCTGCTTCATGATGTATAGTTATCTTTTTAATTTTTTTCTTTCTAGGATTTGAACTATTTGGTGATATTTTTGTATATTCAACTAAAGGACTATTGCTCATCATATTCACCCTTTCCATCATTAAGTTCTTCTAACATTTCATCTGATATATCTTCATCTGAATCTAGTATTATTCCTAATTCTTTTTCTAGCTCTTTTCTTTTTTCTTTATTCATTATTTTCTGCCTCCTTTAGTTTGCTTTATAACTTGATTTGTAAATACAGCTGCAGCAGCAACTAAAATTGCTTGTACTATATTATCAGGAGAATATGCTCCTAATACTGCAGGTGTTATACCTATAGATAATAATGTAATAGCTATAGGTATATATTTGTCATTTAATAGATTAGTGTTTTTCAACACATAACCTAAAAAATATAAAACTGGTACCATAATTAATGCTTCTTCAATTACAAATTCTAAAAAATCCATTTTACATTCCTCCTATAAATTTAATTGTGATAATATAAAAGCTAAGATTAATGGTCCTAACATTCCTGTTAAGAACCACAACTTAGCTTTATCAATGCTTTTCTTTTTTCTCTAAATCATTAATTCTATGGTTTGCAACTTTCATTTGTTCCTCTAATATATATGTTCTTTCTATAACTGTGTTATGTTTATCAACCTTGCTTTCAAGTTGTGAGATCCTATAATTTGTTAATTTACTTGATGCTAATATTCCTCCTCCAGTACCTATAGTAGTTCCTAAAAAAGCAATAATTGCCACAACAATTTCATTTGGCATAATCGACCTCCTTAAAATTCGCATTAAAAAAACACCTAGAAAGGTGTTATATCTGTGGTGTTGCTATAATCATATCTTTTTCTTCTGTTGTTATTCTTCTTTTTTGAACTTGAATATTTAAATGAGTTTCATCTAATTTTTTCATAATCCACATATTTAATAAAAAGCTATACATCTTATATACCTCCCTCCATAATTAATTGCATCAAAGCTTCTTCCATTGCTGATATTCTTTCTTTATCACTTGGTTCTTTAGGTTTGTTTTGCTCTTCCTCTATTTCTTCTTGTGTTTTCCATTCTATTTTAGCCATTGTTAGAACCTCCTTCATATATATGCTTTTCCTCTTTACTGTAAATTCTAAGCACTTCAACTATTAATACTCCATTTACCCTTTCAGCAGATAATATAGGATTTAAAGGTAATATTTCAGCTATGATACTTTCTGCTCTACCATCTGCTAATCCTGTGAAGTCAAAAATTTCTGTAGTTTCTGCATTTCCTTTTATGTGTGTCACTTTTAATATGTCTTCTGTTTCTTGCTTATATATAAGCTCATAATCGTCAGTCCTGTATGGACTTTCTATTATATTCATAATTTAACCTCCTTTAATATGACCAGCGACCTATAGCAAAAAAATAAGCTTCTGATATTCTATTAAAATCATTTGTAGCCCATATACGCATATCGGATTCAATAGTATCAACGTAGTTTGTTTTAACCGAAGAAAATACCCTAGCTGCTGTATCTTTATAGACAAAACAACTACTTAAAACAGATGGCTTTTCGATAAAGCTAGCGGGGTAAATCCAAGGTACGTCCGTCCAATAACCGTCTATGACCTCTGTTCTAGGTGTGGAAGTCACGGAAACGTCGTTCTTAAGGTGCCAGCAAAACTGTATCCCGTTGTTATAACGTATATATTGACCGTTTGCGTTTTTTCCTGCTTCCTTAACCTTAAGTATGGACTGCCATGGTAGCCATGTTGCGCCCCCGTCTTGCGATACCCTGCTCCATTCCCTGTCTATTGTATCGACAAAGTTTTGCATTATATGACTGTCTGTCCTTTGTTTTACTGTTAAAATACCATAAGTATAAGGTGAATTTAAAGTTGCAGCATTTGCATAATAAAGACCAGAATTAATCTCATTGTTACAATCTTCGGTTAACTCACCCTTACCAGCTTCTGATGTTAGTTTATAAGTTTGTATAGAATTCTTGTCAAAGTTACCACCGTGCCATATTTCGTGGTAGTTGTTCCCATCTGAATATGTCAAATCAGAACCTTGTATAAGTGTCCTACCTAAAGGACTTGCTAAAATTGCATCATAAGTTTGTCCTGTAGTAAGTAATGACATTAATGCACCGCTTAATTTTTTTCCTAATATACCCTTTAAATTTTGAAATTCTAAATTTCCACTAATATCACTTGTACCTGATTTATTTACAGCTCCTATATTCTCCGGAGTTATCGGATCGCTACCACCAATTGCATGTCTAGAGTTATGAGCCGTAGGGTTAAAACTTGTAGGCTTTCCGGTTATGTTAGCCCAACTTAGTACTAAATCCAGACTTTCACCTTCTGCAGTTTTTACAAAGCTCGTATCTGTGTAAACATATTCACCCCAGCCACTTAATACAGTTGAATCAGCACTTGCATCTAATACATGGACTTTCATACCTTCGTATTTGTTAGGAATCTGATTTCTTTCTGCAATTGTATTTACTACCTTCAAAGGTGTAGATGTTGGAATATGTGCAAGTGGTACTAACCCGTTAGAGTCTAAAGGTGCTACTCCGTCAATTGCTCCTTTTTCTGCTGTTTTTACATAGTTATTTGGATTAAAATCTTGTCTGTCTATTTCACTTTGTATCCTAATTTCCTCGTTGGCTACTCTTTCAGCTTCACTTAATTCTCGTTGAGACTCATTTTCTTTTCTTGCTATTTCATTTTGGTGTCTAATTTGTTCATCTTGTCGTCTTCTACTCTCATATGTTTTTCTTTGAGCTTCTTCTTCTTGTCTAACAGCTTCAGATTGCTTTCTAGCATTTTCATTAGATACTCTATCATCCTCATTTTGCTTCCTAGTGTTCTCATCAGTAACTCTCTGATTTTCATTAGTAATCCTTGAGTCTTCATTAGATATCCTATCATTTTCATTTTGACTTCTAGTGTTCTCACTAACTTTTCTTTGAGATTCATGCTCCTCTCGTACATACTCATTATTTTCTCTAATGGTTTCATTTTGTTTCCTTGTATCTTCATTAGATTTTCTTTGAGTTTCATTCTGTTTTCTAGTTATTTCATTATCCTTTCGTGTGTTTTCACTTTGTTGTCTTGTATTCTCATTAGTAATTCTTTCAGACTCATTTTGTTCCCTTTGTTGTTCTGCTAATACCCTAGCTTCTTCATTAGATATTCTTTCCATTTCATGTGCTTCAATTTCACTTAATCTATTTAGCACTTGTATTATTTGGTTAAATTCATTAGAAGACTCAATTGCATTATCATCTCTAATTGTTTCAATAACTGAAATATTAAAAATAGCTGTAGATAATATAACGCCTTCTGCTTCATCAAATATAGTTAATTCACACTTTACCTCTCCTTCTACAGCTAGAGTTTGTGTTGTTAAATTAAATTCTACTAATCCATTTTCATCATCTAAGATATTTACTGTATTAAATATCTTAGTTCCATCTGGTTTCTTTGCGTAAAATGAAATAGTATTTCCAGTTAATTTTAAAGGTATTCCATCATCACAAATGGTAGCTTGAACAGTTCTACTATTTGTATCATTCTGCTTTGCTTCAACTTTCTTTGTCATATAGTTGCTTAGATTTTTTACATCTACTGTTATTTTATAAGGCTTCACTATATCACCCCTTTATAAGTATTTATTTAAGCTGCTTTTATTTTTTAGTACTACTTTACTATCTTTAATTTCAAACTGGTGTAAATTTTGAACTATATATTCATCATAATCTACTATAATAAAGTCAAATATTTCTTCATAATCTCTTTTTTCTTCACCGAACCAATCCATAGATTGCTCTCCAGAACACAATTCCTTAATGCTTCCAGTTCTTTTATTATAAAATATTGTTAACTTCTTCATCTCTACCTCCTAATATATAGCTATTAACATACCTTGCACTGAGTCAATTACTTTATTATAACTACCATCTAGCTTAACATTAGTTTTGTAAGCTATGATAGGGACTCTTGCATTTTTATAATCTATAGAGTAATCTGGATGTTGTGTAGCTACTATCCTTTGAATGGAATATTTAACTTGATCTACTACTGGTGGTTGCATACTATCAGCTATTGCAAGATATACTGAGAATCTCTTACCTTTAAAAGCATCAGGTAACTGTATCCACCTAGCAGAGCCTGCAGTCCCTTGAATAAAGGTAATTATATCTATTAAATAGTGATAAGTTTTACCACTGCTCCCTACAAACCTTTCTAATCCATCATATCCAATTTTGGTATATGAACCGTCTCTATGTGCATAAGTTGAATAATCTTTCTTATGCATTGCAATATTATCACCACCACCTATAGTAAAGCTATTACCATCAAATTTATAATGTGTTCCTGTTAAAGGAAATTTACCTGTATCAAACTTTTGCTGTATCTCAGAATTAATATCATCAGCATAGCTTTTAGAACTTGCTTCTGAATCTGAGATATTATCCTCTATTGTCTTTCCATTGCTTAATATCATTGTAAATTCATTATCTTGAAATATAATTTTATCCTTAAAGTTAAACTCTCCCGACTCTACATTCCACCAGGATGAATTGTCAGAACTTGATATTATACCAGCCTTAATGAGCCCAGCATTTAAAGTTCCAGTAGTAATAAAGTCTGCCACTATCTTTCCGTCTATTGTCATTGCAAGTCCATAAGGTCCATTAATACCAGTACTAGAATAACCTAACCCATTTAAATTCCATCTCCACACATGAGTAGCAGTAGCTGGGTCCTCTGTATCCATTATAAGTAATTCTCCATTACGTTTTACTACATAGCCACCTAGAGCACTTGTGAGTAATTGTGTAGCTTCATCAATAGCTTTTTGAAGGTCAGTTTTATTATTTTTTATAGTATTAGATATGTCTTTAAAAGTATTTTCTATTTTACTAAATGAATTGTTTAGATTTTCTTTAAAGCTACCTAATTCCACTTCTGCATTTTTACCTGTCAAATGATTTTTCTTTATTCTTATTATCTTAGCTTTATAATCAATGCCTAAATCTAAATGTTGACATGTTACAATATCACCTACTTCAACTCTTACTAAATCTTTATATTTTTTATATTCTACTGTATTTTCAAGTAGTACCATATCAACCTTAATATTAGTTTTAGGTATATCACATTCTGTATTTTCATAGTATTTTAAAGCTGCAGCTCTTAAATTATTTATAGCCATACTTTCTGTAATACCTTCATCTTCATTAATTTTTATATCTGGAAATTCAACTTCTTCGATATAAGGTTCTCTATAATTATTTATGTATTGACTGTCTACATAAATTTCAGGTAATTCTAATCCATCATAACCTTTTGGCCTCATACGTGTAATTAAATCATCATAGTTTTCTTCTACATCAATATCTTGCATATTCTTTCTATATTTAATAGTAATTCCTACATCTCTACCACGTTGATTTAATATAGATATTTTAAATTTATCTAGCTTTAATTCACCTTTCCATCTAGTTATAATAGAATCATCACTTATAAAACAATTCACAGGATTTCTATTAATAAAGTATTGAGTATTTAGTCTATCTATATCGCTATAAGCAGTAAAGTTATGAGGATAATTAGTATTATATAATACATTTTGCATAGCAAATAAACAATTTTTATTATTAGGTCTTATATCTCTTACTTCGTTGTGAATGAGGTCCCAGAATATATGTCTTGTATAAACAGTTATTCCACTCAGATTTTTTCTTATATTGTATATTCTAAATGGTTGACCATCAGAAAATATTATTCTTTCCTGATATACTTCTCTCCACTTTTCTTCTTTATCATAAAGGATATCAAACTCTGCAAAAAACTTAGAATTTAATACTTCTTCTCCTTCTGCTCTTATTACACTCTTTAATATTCCAAGGCCATTACTTTTAAAATCTATTGCATCTTTTTCAAATAACTTAATCATAGCATCACCCAATTAGGTTTAATTTCAATTTTATTTACATTTCCAGTCCAGGATATATTATTTTCTCCTACATCCAAGATAGGAAATTCACCTTGCATATCATCATTTAGATTACTTGTCATATCATTATAAGCTTCTTCTATTTCACTATTTAAAGTAATGTCACTAAGTATATCAGTTAATATTATTTTTCTATTATTTATAGTTAATTCTATACTTCCAGTTCCATACACTTTAAAGATAGGAGCACTTTTATAATTACCTGGATTATATATTGTAGTAGCTTCAGTTATTTGTAAATCATTAGAATTAAGTAAATAACCTTCTGGTTGACAATAGAAATGTATATCAAAGGTCTTCTTGTTTCTAATAAGCCTGTTAAAATCTATCTGATTTATTATTCTTGCTTTGAAATATCTATTTTTATCATTAGAAAACAGTACCTCACCTTCACCAGATAACCATTCTTGCATTTGTGGTATTATGTTGTAATTCATAGCAGTACAACGGGTTACTTTTAATATAGGTTCATATGATTCATCATCTATTGTTAAATATCCATTTCTACCTGGCACTTGAACAGTTTCAACCCTTCTAACTGGAAATGTAATAGGAGGTAAATTGTTTACTATAATATCAAATTCTTTTGAACTTTTATTTTTAAATATAAAATATGGTTTCATTATTTTACCCCCATTCCAAAATCATAATTAGTCTTATTTCTTTGAATTTCTTCACTTATAATTGGTGCTATACCTTCTCCTATAGCTCTATTATTCATTACCATAGTAAATGGTTTAGATATGCTAGAAAGTGTATCATTTAACCCATTTATCATTTGTTTAGATACTTCAATAGCAGTTTTCTTCGCAATATCACTTGCCATTTGTTCACTGCTTGCATTAGTTCTTATTTTTGTTCCGGCAGGTAGGTCCATCATTTCATATCCCTTTTCATTCACAGTTGCAAGTCCTGGTAGTGCATTTGTTGTACCTAGAGCATATCCTCTATTAGATCCATAACCCCCACTATAGCTACCTGGTTTATGTCCAGATAAATATTTAGTTTTATGGAAGGTAGTAACAGTTGTGGATTTAGATTTTGGATTCCAACTACCCCACCATCTTTTTATTTTATCCCAATTACTTAATACTTTACCGGTATTGTGGTCTACATTGTTTGTAAGACCTCCATAAGCACGCTCTAACTTAGATATACCTTCATCTTTTGTTTTTTGTGCACTATCTCTAACACCTTCATACTGTTTATTAGCTTCTTCTATTATTTTATCTGCTTTATCGGCGAATTTTCCACCTTCGAGTTTTCTAAGTTCTTCAGCTCGTCTTACTATATCATCTCTTTGTTGTCCTGCTTTTTCAACTGTTTCTTTTCTTTGTTTCTCCATTTGACCTATCGTATCTCCTACCATTTCAGCAGTTACTCTAGTATTACTATTTTTAAGTCTGTTCATTATAACTCCTTGTTCAACTTCATTCTGAGTCATTGTTTGAACTGCTTGGTTTTTCATTTCATTTATTATTTCATTTATTCTTACTTGTTGTTCAGAAGTAATTGTACCCCCATTATCCCGAATTTCTCCATAAATCCTTAAAAGTTCTTCTTTTAATTCTTCTGTTTTTATAACTCTTTCTTTGTGCCCGACTTCTACAGATTTTAATATCTCAGCTTGTTCTTCAGTTGTAAGAACAGTAGTATTTATAAACATTTCTTGATAATCTTCTATAACATCATTTTTTTGTTTGTCTGATGCAGTAATTATACTAGTAACCATTTCTTGAGTTAACCTATCTAATGCTCCTGTACCTTGTGCAGATGTATCATAGAGACCTGTATACATATCATGTGTAATCTGTTGTAACTGATCTGACTTCTCTAAATATGATGATATTTGTTTTTGTGTTTCTTCTGATATTTTAATTGTTGTTGCCTCAACACTTCCTTGAATTGCTCCATTACTATCTCTAACTACATCTTTACTATATACAACTGCATCAGAAAATAAATCAACTTCCGGAATCACTTCTTCATTTAATCCTTTGTATAAACCATATCCAGCAAGACCTATTGCACCTATTGCAGCAGCATATGGAGCAGCAGTTGTTATTATTCCTCCAAGTCCAGTAGACAACGCTCCAAGACCTGTAGCTCCTCCTGCAGTTCCAGCAGCAGTACCAAGACCAGATGTTGCAGCAGTAAGTCCGGCTTTACCAGCTAGCATTCCAGCTACCTTACTCCCCCCTTTAAAGAGATACCCTAATCCTTTTGTAAGTCCTCCTGTTACACTTAATACTGGTCCCATTGCAGCTGATAGCATTGCCATTTTAATTATATTTTTCTGTGTAGCAGGGTCTAGTTCATTGAATTTATCTACCATACCTTGAACTATCTCTAAAGAATCTTTTACAACTGGGAGTAAATCTTGTCCTATACCTCTAGCAAGTTCCATTATTTGATTTTTAGTTATCTTTGCTTGACTCTCTGTAGTTTTATATTTTTGATTTGCTTCATTTGTTAAAGCTGTGTTTTCTTCCCAAGCTTTTGAACCTCTATTTATAGCATCTTTAAATATATCAGATGCTTCTGATGCTCTTAAAAGCGAATCCCTTACTCTTATTTCACTTAGATCTAAATCAGACAATACTTTAGCTTTATTATCTAATTTTCCTAAACCTTCTATAAATGCTATTATTGCTCCTGCTGCATCCTCTTCAAATCCTTTTTTAAATTCCTTTGTAGTCATGCCTGCAATGTTAGCAAACCCTCTCAATTTGTTGCTAT
Source organism: Senegalia massiliensis (assembly GCF_009911265.1). Taxonomy (NCBI): domain Bacteria; kingdom Bacillati; phylum Bacillota; class Clostridia; order Eubacteriales; family Clostridiaceae; genus Senegalia; species Senegalia massiliensis. The sequence goes on from NZ_QXXA01000004.1 coordinate 103,464, forward strand.
TAGTTTGAATCGCCATTTGCATTTCTAGCATTATCTTAGAAAAAGAAGAACCTCCAGCTTGTGCTTCTATACCCACAGATGATAAACCCGTAGCAAGTGCCAATATTTCTGATTCTGTCAAGTCAATTTGTTTACCAGCACCAGCGAGTCTTAAAGACATTTCTAATATATCAGCTTCAGTTGTAGAAAAATTATTTCCTAAATCTACAATAGTTGAGCCTAATCTATCATAATCTTTTTCACTCATTTGCACTATATTTGCAAATTTAGCTAATTTTTGAGCACCTTCTTCTCCTACAATGTTTGTAGAATTAGCAAGGTCTATCATAACCTTTGAAAATTTAGATATATTTTCTGTTTGTATTCCTAGTTGACCTGCAGCAGCTGCAACTTCACTTATTTCATGAGTAGTAGAAGGGATTTCTTTTGACATATCTATTATTTCTTTTTTAAGTTTTCCCATTTGTTCAGTTGTTCCATCAACTGTTTTTTCAACTGCTGTAAAACTAGATTCAAATTTGACTGCTTCATTTACTGCTAATGCTCCCATTGCCATTATAGGTAGTGTTACATACCTATTTAAATTACTACCGGCTCTTTGCATTCCATCACCGGCTTTTATCATAGTATTTCCTGTTTTCCTTAAAGTTTCAGATGCTTGATTCCAGCGACTCTGATGTAAAAGCAATTCTTGATTAGTTCTCTTTAATTCACCTTGTACTTTAGCAAGCTTACCCTCTGTTTTGTTCATTTCTGTATTATAATAATTTACTCTATCTACATTCTTTCTTACTACTCTTTCTTGTTCTTTATATTCTGCATTAACACTGTCAAGTTTACTTCTTAAGTCTTGAGCTTGGGAGCTTTCTTTTCCATATACCTTTACTGCTTCTTTATATTCATTATTAAGTTTTTCTTTTGTAACTCTCATTGCATCAAGTTTATTTTTATTGTCTTGAGCTTTTTTACTAGCTTTATCCATACTTGTAGCATATAAAGAAATTTTATCTTTTAAGGTAGTAACTTGTTTTTCAAGTCCTGATTGTTTAAATGTAAGATCTTTTGTATTAGATCCGAAAGCTTTCATTCTTTCGCCGGCTGTTTTTATTTCACTTTGAGTGAGTTTATATTGTTGATTTATTGATTTTAATTTTCTATTATGATCTGAATCACCTATTGTAAATATTGTACTGACACGTCTTAATACATCACTCATTTAACCACCTCCTAGCTTTTTAAGTCTGAAAAGCTTTCTATTTCTTCAAATGCACTTTCTTTTGAATCTTCACCATACAATTTATTTAAGATTTCAGATGCAACTTGTCTTAATCTATTAGTTTCACATTTATCTTTTAGATCTATTAGAATTTTCATTTGTCTTAAAGTCATCCTAAAAAATCTATCTTCTTCTATCCCCAGCTCAAAAACTGCAAAATAATAATAATAATCTAAATTAAAATCTCTTTTTAATCCTTCTTTTCCTTTACTTTGTCTAGAGTTTTTTTTAGTAGCTCATCAAATTCTTCTTCCTTAAACTCTGAATCAGACATTAATTCTTTATTTATTAGATCATTTGTAATACCTGCAAGCATTGTTACATTTTGATGGTTAATTTCAAAAGAATTAATTATTTGCTCTTCTGTTAATTCTACATCTGCCATACATCTAACTATTTTAGGTAATACAGATAAATCATTATTACTTGTTAAAGCATAAATTAGAATAAAAGCGTTACCGTATTCTTTGTGCATCTTAATTAATGCCTTAAAATCTAACCTAAATGTTACTTCTTCTTCTATACCTTCTATTTTAGCTTTATACTGTTTTACTTCATTTACTAACATATTATCCCTCCAATAATAAAAGAGAGGCTATTTGCCCCTCTTATTGTGCTCCTAATATTGTAGTTATTAATTCTTCATAAGTTTTTGTTTCCGGTGTATCTATTTCTAACTGTGTAGCTATAGACTGTAATTCTACAAGTGATTTTTCTCTTAATTGTGCATCTGTATATAAAGCAAGACCTACTGTAGGTAATGTAATAGTGTTTCCTTCTCCCCAAATACCATCATGAACAGATTGGTCGAATCCAGGGGAATTACTTCTCACTACATGGTCCATATCTCCACGTTCGTTGTGAATAAATTGTCCTACTAGTGTTTTAGTTTGATATTCTACTCCACCTTCACGTGTTTTTGCTTTATCCTCTAATTTAGAAAATTTACCTTTAAATAAAGTCACGTATTCCATCACTCCATTTGTAAGTTTTTTCTCATACATTAGAGCAACATATGGAGCTTCATCTCCTCTGTTTCCTATTACTCCACCATCTGTTGTACGTTTTTTCCCTAGCAGAAACATTTCATCTTCTGCTGTCATATCTGTTCTATCAAGTGATACCTCTGTTACTCCTGGTTCACTGTCTGTGTCCCAAACTGTACCTTCTGCATAGATTTGACCACTTTCTGATGTAGGCGTTACTGTTATTTCTCTGAGTCCTTCTAAATATCTAGTAGGCTCATAAGTTGCATCTGTCTCCGTATCTGCTAAAAGTCTTGCTGCATATAATTTACCTATATTTTTAATTACATATTTTTTGCTCATATCTCCATCTCCTTTTCACATCTTAGAATGTATCTGTAGAGTTTATATTCATCTTCATACATAGCCCCACCATTTAAATTCATATATCCTTTTTCTCTTAGTACCTTTTTTAACGTGTTTTTTATATTTAAATAATTTCCTTTGGAATAAATATCAATTTGTATCTTATTATTTTCAAATATCTCATTTCCTTCATCATAAAAAGAAGCTCTTTCATCATATACAGCATATTGTATATATGGAGCTTGAGTAGTGTCGGAAACAGTATGATTAAATATTCTATTCCCAACTAAATCAGTAATCCTAGTATCAAATAGGTCTTGTCTTAATGTAGTTTCTATCATCTACCCTACTCCTTTCATTATTTCTGCTATCATTCTATCCATATTTGTATCTATTGCATTAGTAAAGAAGCCTATATGCTTTCTGTTTGTAGGAGATCCTAATTCATTGTAAATATCCCAAGTCGAAGAGGAATAAACTCTATATCCTATATTTCCATCTACTCTAGTAGCTTTTACTTTCCAACTCTTTGACAACTTACCTGTACGCCTAAAAGATGCATCTGATGCAACCTCTTTTCCTATTTCTGCTGCTGATTTTAAAGCTTTTCTTTTCTTGTAATCTGAAATATCCATATCATCAAGCTCAGTAAATATTTCATCAAACCCATCAACTATAATGTTACTCATCTAAATCACCAGCTTAGCCTTTATTATTAAGATCTTATTTTCATATTTAACATTATCAGGAGGTTCTACAATTTCGTATCTATCTTCATCAAATAAAATATACATATCAGGAGTTATTCCTGGAATATATCTTATTTTAAAACTTGTAATTTTTTCACTCATAACTTGTTTAGCTGCATATTTTTCTTGGCCAAATAAATCATTTATTTCTGCATAGGCTTTTTTTATAGTTGGATAATCTTCTAAAGGGAATCCTGCATCATCAAATTCAGCCTCTTTTTTTTCTTGTATTTCAATTAATCTTTTCATCTTAGCCATTTAAAACACCTCTGGTTTCATTAGTTGCATTTGTTGTATTGTAGAAGTGATTGAATGTCTTACTTTTTCAGATACATGCTCTACATTAGAGGTAAGGTCCCTATTTTCAAACCAGTTATTCACTAATACAAGAGCTATCAATTTAGATTTAGTAGTAAGTTCTGGAGTAGCTTTATACCAATCTCCGACTCCTTCTTTTAAGTAGCTTTCTGCGTTATCTATAAGAAGTTCTATAATATTATTTGTTAAAATATCATCTTCTGTACCATTATCGTATTCTCTTATCCATGATCTAGCCTCTGCTACTGTTAATATTTTTTCATTCATATTTATTTCCTCCTAAAAGGAGAGAGGGCTTAGCCTCTCTTATGCTCCTGTTGGGAATGTAATATCTACTCGTACAACAGCTTTAGAATCCATAGCCTTTACATCAAATCTTTCAACAACTCTCATCATAGTTGCATATTTAGTAAATCCAGCCGCTTTAGATATTGCCATTTCATATGCTTCTCTATCAAAAAATGCTACGGCTTCTTCTATATCACCTACATAGAAAGAGCAATCTTTTGTTGCCGGTGTTTCCATTTCTTGATTAGATAATACTACTACCAATTTACCTTTAAATGTTTTGGCTCCTGCTATCTCTAAAGAATCTTTTAATAAAGGTCTATCGTTGTTATCCACTAATTGGTCTAAATAATCATACCCATCCTGGTTAGTTATGATTATTGCAGATTTAGCTATAGCTGGATCTAATTTTTTGTTAAATGTTGTTACTATAGCTTTATAATCTTCTCCTGGTACTTTAGTAGCTGTGTTAAGAATAGTCAATATTTCTGCATTTTCTGTTCTTACTGCTTTTTTACCAAATCTTCTCTTTACAAATCTTGTTAAATTAGCTTTTTCATCTTGAAGTAAAGTATTAGAAATTGGAATTATATCTCCATAATCTCCTAATTCCCAAGATAATTGACCAAACTTAATAGTAGATTGATTAATTTCAGTCATTTCTGCAAAGTTAGTAAGTTTATCATTTGCTTCTACTTCAAGTGGCATTTTACCTGATAAAGTCCCTACTGGTATTACATTACAGTATTGCTTTAATGGAATTAACTGTCTTTTATACTCTTCTATCTCTGTTTTTTGTTCTTCTGGTACTAAGTATCCTCCATCTTCTCCTACTCTTTCTACAAGAGCATTTTCTGCCTCTGTAAGAGGTTTGTTTAATACTGCTTTATTAAATGCTACTACATTATCTACTTCTACAGTTTGCGTAGGAGTTCCAACAAAATTTTCAACTTCTTCTTCTTCAAGAGCTTCTTGCACTGCTATAGATTTCTTTAATGCCTCAACATCCTTTAATTTTGCATGAGCATCATCAATCTTCCCTTCTGCTTGTAATGCTCCTATTTCATTTTTTAAACCTTCTAACTTTTTATACATTTCTTGTGATTTTTTCATAATTTACAATACCTCCTATTTTTTCGTATAAAAAAGGACCTATCTTAGTTTTAAGATTAGATCCAATTCCTTTAATTTATTTGTTACTTCTAAATTTTTGCTATTATCTTCTATCTCTGTTTTTTGTTCTTTTGATTTTTGTTCTGCCAAGACTTCCTTTAACTTATCTATAACTTGTTGAGGTATCATAGCAGAATTATCAAAACTTGCCACTGCATCAAATTCTTTTTCAAACATAATTTCATCAATAAACTTATTTTCTTTTGCCATTTCTGGTGTCATCCAAGTTTCATTATCCATTAAACTTAATAATTCTTCTTCTTTAATTCCCGTTTTAATTTTATAAGCATTTGCTATTGTTTTATTGACATTCTTAAGGAATTTTGAAGTATTATCCATCTGTCTATAATCGCCAGTCACACTTACTGATGAATTGTGTATCATCATTTGACCTGTAGGACTCATCATAACTTTGTTCCCAGCCATTGCAATTACAGATGCAGCACTTGCAGCAATACCTACTATTTTTACTGTTACATTTCCTTTATAGCTTTTTAGAGCAGTATAAATTTCACTACCAGCAAATACACTTCCACCACCTGAGTTAATTTCAACTTCAACATCTTCGCCATCTAAATCATCTAAAATTTTATTTACATCTTGAGGTGATGTAGCTTCAATTCCTAACCATTTATAAATCCAACTATTACTAGAAGGTACTATAGGACCCTTTACATTTATCTTCACTATTAATCACCCCCTTTCTTTTTATTGTACTGATTTCCTACTTGTTTGAGTGGTATATAATTACCATTTACTATAGGTTTATCTCCACCTTCTACTTTAGGTAAATCTATATATGATCTAGCTTCATTAATAAGATATATGCCATTATTTACTCCAGCTGCAAGTGATTCCATCTGTGTTTTCACATCTGCTCTTAAAATAGAATTAACATTGAATTTAAAATAATAACCTTTCTTTTGCTCATCATCACTAAGTAATTTATAACTGATTTCTTCTTCATATTGTTTTAATATAAAAAGTAATGTATCTACATAGAAGCTTAAGTTCTGCATTTCACTATTTGAATAACTAGATTTTTCATAATCATTTATATGATTAGGTTTTATTCCAAAAGCTGCAGCAATTTGTAAACTAGAATACTTTTTAAGTTCAAAGAATTGACTATCTGTAAGCTTAATATCTAAAGGAGTCAATTTCATACCTAAAGGTACTGGAATAATCTTACCTGCATTTTCAGAGCCACTAGAAAATTCCTCAAATCCTTTAACTAATTTTTTCTTAGCTTCCTTATTCAAATCTCCTGTATACTCAAGTGCTGCTTTAGCAGTTAGTCCTGATTTATATAGATGATTCATGAAACTTTGACTAGATTTATTACCTTCAACTGTGGAAGCAAGTATTTGTTGAACTGATAAGCCTGTTATTCCATCTCTACTAGTACCAGTTTTAAAGTGTAATATTTCTTTATGATTAAACTTATACTTTTTATTTGTTTCTGGATCTTCATATAGATAGTACATAGCATTACTTTTACCAAATATACCTGCATTATCTATTAATATTTGTACTGAATTAGGAGGTAATATCCATAAATCTTGAAGATTTCCTTTATGCCACCTAGTCCATACGTAAGCATTACCATATTGATTTTTATTAAATTCAACTGTGGCCCAAAAAGTTGAAGGAGTCATATATGGATTAGGTCTAATTTTTAACCTCTGAGCTACTTGATTAGACTTAGCTCTCTTTACTCCTTCATCAGTATCTTGATAGAATTTAAGTGATAATTTACCAAGACTTTCAGAAAGCATTTTAATACAAGTAAAGTAAGTAACTTCACTTAAATTTTCACCTAGTACTGTTCCACCTTTAAACATTTCAATAATTTCATCCATAGTAATTCTAGATTCTTGTGTTTCATTTGTAGTACTAAATAAATTCTTTATTCCATCTACTAATTTCAATTAGTCACCTCCCCATCCCATCATTTCTAGAAATTCTTCTGTAGCTTCATCATGATTAAACGCACTTTGATTATTAAAAATAGCCCTGGCCAAAGCCATGAGCATAGCAATTATTCCATCTATTTTATTTTTACTCTTGGATTTATCATATTTTACATTGCCAGCCGGGTCCTCTGTTGCTACTACATTACCAGCCATCCAGGTAAGTAAATCATTATCTGCTATTATTAATCTTTTATCTAATAGCATTATCTCAAAATCACGAATTGTTGGACTCATTGATTTATAACCCTGACCGAATGGGAATATTGTAAAATGATCTTCTAATCTACTTGAAATATCTCCACTTCCCCATCTGTCAAAAGCAATTTCTTCTGTTTTAAAAGAATATTTTGAGTTCATATCTGCTATATAGTTAAATAATTCTTCATTATTAACATACGTACCATTTAAGGCCATTAGATCATCTTTATCTACATATAGATCATATCTTACTTTGTCTCTTTCAGAACGTTCTTCTAAGGTGTCTTTAGGAGTAAACATATGAGGGTATACAATGTATTTATTCTTTTCTTCATCATAAAACACCTGGACATAAGCTATAATATCTTGAACAAATGCCATATCTAAACCTACCCAACAAGATTTTCCTTTTAAATCTTCTAAATTGACTTCTTGTAAGCATTCTCTCCAAAGTTTGAGATTAATTGCGTTTTCACCATCTAGTGCTACGTGCTGATTTAGATATAATCTTCTTGCCTTAGCCTCAAAACTTTTTATCCTACTTGCTTTTTTCATAAAATCTTCTATATCAACAAATTTTCTAAATATAGATAAAGCAGGGTTAGCTTTATACCACTGTTTCACATCCATTAATTCACAATCTTTTTCTGCTTCATATATTGCAGAATAAAAGGCCTCATCTTTAAATTTACCTTTTTCTATATCTTTAGCATAGTTATACATTTCCATCTCTAAATTATGTGGATCTGCACCAGAACTTGCTGTTGTAGTCATAAACATTAAAGGGTCATCCCACAAACCCATACCAGTACGAAGTTTTGTATAAGCATTACTGTTTTTATACTCATGAATTTCATCCAGGATAACTACATATGAAGCGTAAGAGTCAAGATTCGCACCATCATTTGCAAGCACTCTTAAATGACTGTTAGTAGATTTTCTATACATAATTCTCATACTTTCAGTTATCTTTACATTTTTCTTTAAGGTTTTATTGCCTTTAATCATCAAATTCATAGTATTAAATAGGTTTGTAGCTTGTTTTATGTCATTAGCTACTATAATGTATTCAGCTCCATATGTAGGATCTGTAAAATACAAATATACTGCTATCCAAGATACCAATGATCCTTTACCATTTTTACGAGAAATATCTAATAATGCTTCTCTGTGTTTTCTAAAACCTGTGTTTTTATCCTTTACACATAATATCTCAGATGTATGAATGAATTGAAATTTTAAAGGTTTTATTTTTTGTCCTTTTACGCCTTTATCCAGTTGTAATTTAGTGATAAATTTATAGAACTTTCTTGCTTCTTCTTCATCATAATAAAAATTATCATAATCCCATTTAATTTTAAGTTCTTCTATTAAATCATCTAAGTTATATTCTGTCTGTTCTTTTACATGTTTTTCTTTTAAATCCACACCACCACCTACTTAACTATCATATCTTCCATCTCCTCATCATCTGTATCATTTACTATTAATTCTTTTAACTTTGCCCTTTCACGTGGAGTTAGAGCAAATTCTTTTATAAATGATAGCATTGATTTCATAGCATTATTTGCAATACTTATTTCTGGTATTTGTTGTCTATATCCAGTTTCAGTTTCAAAGCATAATTCTTTATGTTTTTTTATTGCTTTTTCTGCCTGCATCCATCTTTGATAATTAATACAAAGAGCTGAAAGGGCTATATCATCACCAGGTTTCCATTTACCTTCTTCTACTAGCATATTAGTGATCTGCATATATTTTTGTTTTCCTTTTTTAAGTAAAATAGTTGGTGGTTTAGGTATTTCAATTTCATTTTCCATAACATAGCCTCCTTTCATAACCCCCCCTATTGAAAATATGACATTTTTTTGTGCGTGAAGGGGGACGCGCTTTTTAAAATAGAGGTTGATACTTTTTAGTACCCCCCTCTAGTATGTTTTATTAAACTTCTAAGTAAATTTTGCATTTTAACTTTATTCTTAGTCTTATAAACTTTATGAATTTTTTGATGGCAAGACTCACAAAGACAAATTAAATTATTTAAATCAAAGGCTTTTGAAAGATCATCTTTAAGTTCTATGATGTGATGAACAAGTTGTGAATACTTAATAGTTTTATTATGATAGCATGATATACATAATCCCATATCCCTATTCTCTGCTTTGCTCTTTGCTATCTCCCATTCCTTAGAATTATATATCTTCTGTGTCTCCATATCTCTTTCATATCTGTTATAATCTTTATTAATCCTTGAAGTACATTCCTTGCAATAGTTTAGTTCTCTGTCTATTATCTTGCTACATCTAGGACATATCTTAACTAATGGCATATGTTTCACTCCATAATAAAAACACTCTATCTCTAGAGTGCTATTTCGTTACTGGTATCCTATATTCTATTTCACTATCATACATTTCACTTCTAAGTATGACTTGAATCTCTTCACTTTCATTTTCTAATCCATAATAAGCTTGAACTGTAACTTCTGTTCCTACTCCTGAATCTTGTGGCTGTTGTTTTGGAAACATATCTGAACTTTCTGCTACTTTATTTTGCTGGTCTACTACTTGTAAATCTTGACCATGAATATATAATAATGCATCTTCTTGTGCTATATTCTTATATGTATATTCCACCTCTACTATTTGAGTTGTATTCTCTGAAAAATCTTCCTTATATTCAAAATCATCAGCCACTTTAGCCTCTTCAATTTTTATTGAATACATCTCATTTCCATTATTATTTGTTATTATAGCTTCTTCTCCAGATTCAAATATATCTTTATCATTAGAAGTTTCTTCACTACAACCTGCTATAGAAATAATTACAAATAGAAATAGAAATAATATTAATATTTTCTTACCCAAAACAAATCCCTCCTCTTTTAATATTATTATATTATATAGAGGAAAAATTTACTAATGTTATATTATTTCAAAATTACATTTAATAATTGCTTTCTCATATTATCACCTAAAATAAAAAAGACACCCTGTTGGATGTCTATCGTTATTAGTATTTAATTATTTTGTTTCATCTTCTTAAATATCAATATTTTAATTTGAATTTGAATGATATTTTTTCTTTATATCTATATAGTTTTCTAAATAGACATCAAGTGGTGATTTTTCTAGCATTTGATTAATTAGTATACTTTTATCGTTCCATCCACCAGTAGTCTTTAGATGATTTTTCATCCAAATATAGTTATCTTCAAATGATTTATCTTCAAAAGTATACCAATCTCTCCCTAGATACATAGAAGTAATAAGAGATCTAATTACTTCTATATCTAAATTAATTAAATGATCTTCAAGATTCTTATTTTTGCTATAATATTCCTCACTTAACTCTGTGTTTTCAAGACTTGAAAATATTATATCATTAGAATCTCTTTCTTCTACCCTTCTTCTATCTCTAGCTAATTCTATAACATCACTCAAAACATTGTACTCATTATCCATACATATATACCCCCTTTATATTTATAATATTCTACAAAGAAGGTAATAATCCTTTAAGTATTTTCTATAAATACCCATACTGCTGCAATAATTGTTATAACTATTCCAGATACAAAACCTATAATAAACCCAATCATTATTATCATCTCCCGACAAATAAAATACCCCGGTCAAAATAGACCAGGGCCAAACTAAAAGGGGGAATTTTATATATGTCTATATTAATATAGTAACATATATTTAACCCTAATTCGTGCTCTATTCGTGCTCTAAAAGTGCTGTGTACCCAAATAAAGAAATAGATATTTTTTGTAAAGCTTGAGTTCTAATTTCTTTACACCATCTTTCATTATATTGTGCTTCATAAGCTATATTAAACCACTGATATCCTTTTATGTATCTTAATTCTATTACTTTCTTTTCTATATCAGTTAGTCCTTCTAAAGCTCTATCTATTTTATTAACTTCATGTTGAGTTGTTTTAATTTTATATTTAAGTTGTTTTTCTTTTTTTATATTTCTTATTGCCTGTTCTTCTAATTGCCTGGTTATTTTATTAGTTTCAGAAGTTTTTTCTCCTTCATAATTTATACAATTTACTCCATCTTCATTTTTCAAACATTCAAGTTGTTCTTTCATATTTAATATATTTATTTTAAATTGTGTGTAGTTATAGAGAGCTTTTTCAGCTCTCTTATAATATTGTTTTTTTATTTGCTTCATTTATTAACTCCTTCCCTATAACACTTTTGATACTAGTGATGATATTGTGAGTGGTAGCCAAAAAATCATACCAAAACCTATTGTTATTAACAGTGCAATTATATCGATTAGTCCTTCAACCTTATCAAGGTCTATGACTGTTATTGTTATAAAAACTCCTGTAGATACATATAGATATTCAATACATTTTAATAATGATTTTAATTCTTTATAAAAATCTTCTTTCATGTTTACCTCCCTAAATAATGTTATATACTTGCTTTACATTCCAACCTCTACATAATAATTTATTATTGTGTTTTTCTATATCTTCTTCAGTTGCTCGGCAATAATCAAGTATTCCAATGCAAACTTGTATTACATCCATAGCTTCAGCTATTACATTTTCTCTGTTACAATACCCCATAATGTCTTGTATCATCATTTCATGTTTTAGCTCTGATGCTTCTTCTTCAAATTTATAAAAATGTTCTTTTAATGTATCGTTTTTATCTAATACAAGTATTTTATTTTTAAACTCTAAAGGGTTTTTAATTGAATTTAATTCTTTTTCTAAACGCTCATTTCTTGTTTTTAACATTTCATTTTCATTTTGTAATTCTCTTGCTATAGTTTGTCCTACTCTTTCAATCATTTTCTATCACCATATTTCTTTTGAAGCTCTTCAGCTTTTTTCATTACTTCTTCTTTGCTATATCCTTTATCAAGTAATTCTTCTACTATTTCTTTTAAAATTAAACTTATTGAATTCATTTTCTATTCCTCCTCCTCCTCATTCTCCAGATTGCTCCATTAACTTCTTTTAAATATCTATCGTAGGTCTTGTCCTCTTTTTTACTATCTAAAAATTCCCTATATTCAATATATTTATTACATGTTGTATGACAAGTTGAATATCTATCTTTACAATTCCACTTACAAGGATTTAACATGATATCAAACTTCCTTAAATCCATAAATGACTTCATTAGAAGAAACTTTATTATCATATTTTTTTATTTCATTTAATAAATGGCTGCAATCATTTATAACATTAATAACATTAGGATAGTGTTTTTGTTGTTCTTCTGGACTTGCAGTCTCACACCATTTTTCCATTTTATTAAATCTAGCTAAAGCTTTGTTGTATTTCTTCTTTAATAATTTTAATTGCTTCTGATCCACTTCTAGCCACCCCCACTATAGCTCCATTTTCTTTCATTTTTCTGAGGAAATTATCTTGATATTTACTTGTTCTACCTTTTTCATTTTTAACTTCTATAAAAAATGCTTTACCATCTCTTTTTCTTACTCCAAACAAATCTGAAAATCCTTTTGGTACTCCAGTCGATACCATTCTTCCAGTATCACTCATAAAAGTACCAACATTTATTCTAAATACTATTGCAATATCTCTAAGAGCCAATCTAATTTCATTTTGAATATCTTTTTCTCTCAAGTTACTCAACCTCCTTAATTATTACGTTTTATTAATAAAATACACTCTATATATACCAATTATTTCAAATTATTTTATATATCTATAATATACAATGTTCTATAATACTGTATTTAACTAAGTTAGGGATAGTAAGGGATAGTTGGAGGGTTTTTCTATAAAGTCCTATAGGAAAATTTTATATAGAAAAGTTATAGAAAAACGGGGTAAACCTTCCCTAACCCTCCCTTATTTACCCCATAGATAATCTAAATGATCTACTAACTCGGTTAATTCTATTTCATCTAAACTATTTATTTGCTTATCTGATAACTCTTGATTATAAAAATCTTTTTGTGAATTCTTTATAAAATCTCTTAATGTTTCATCTTCATTAACTTTTTTATCAAGTTGACTTATATTTGTTCTTTCTATAATTTCGTTACCTTCTTCATCTACAGTTACTTTAAAACCACACTTACAATATCTTATATAAGTTTTATCTATTATTATTCCACCTTCTCCATTTCTGATATTAGGATTATGGCATTCAGGACAAATAGCATACTTCATCAAATTTACATTTTTTAAAAACATTTTCAACACTCCTTATTTATTAAATAGACTTCCTCCTAAACCGTACTCTTGATATTCTTCTACAATTCTTATTCCTTCGTAATGATTACTTCCTCTTGTCTTTTTTTTATTAAACCTTAATGATAGTTCTTTTCCGAATTTTGTGTTACTCATTTTATATTCATTATTTTCATCAGCCCAATTTGTATAGGCTTTATATAATACACTTGATTTAACTTCCCCTGGGCCTTTTTCTGTACAATCCTCTAGAAAAGCAGTAATAACATCCATTTCTGATTTATAATCTTTCACTGCATCAGCAACTGCACTTGGCATTTCTAGTCCCTCTCTCTGCCATTTCATACAACCTTCAACTGCCCAATTTAATATGCCTGTAAGTTCTTTTTTAAGTTTATATTTTAAATTTTTATCTACTTTTTCATCTGGAATTTGAACAGTGAAGGGAATAAGATGCATCCTTCTCCAAATACCTAAATCTCTACCACGTATTATAGGTTTATGATTTGTAGACATCCATAACTTAAATTCAGGCTCGAATTCAAATTCTTTGCCATATAAATGTCTAGCTGTAACCGTATCCCCTCCAGTAAGCTGTTTTAACAAACCTTCATTTATTCTTGCCCCTTCATTAGGTTCTACAGTTGTTACAAATCTAGATCCTTTAAGTCTTGCTATATCACTATTAGCAGTTCCTTGCTGATTTTTTACCATAATAGTTTCGGGTTGTATATTAGTAGCATAATCCCCCATAATAGCTGTAATGATATCTAAGAAAGTTGATTTACCATTCCTTCCATTTCCATAACAAAAGAAAACACATTGTTCCTTAGTAGATCCACTCATAGAATATCCTACTGCTTTTTGAATATAATCAATAAGTTCTTTATCATTATCAAATATCTGTTCAAGAAATTCTTCCCACATTGGAGCATCTATTGTATCTGTATATTCTACATAAGATATTTTAGAAAGATGCTGATCATGTCTATGATTAGATAAACTTGCATCTCTTAAACTTACTACTCCATTCATAACATTAAATATATCTTTCTTTTTATCAAATTCTCTAGGTAAAATAGACAATCTGTGTTCAGATTCTTTTATCATATTATTTTTACCTCTGTTATTTCTTGTATATTTAAGATGTTTTAAAAATTGTTTCTCTTCTTCCTCTGTATTACAATAAGCTAAATCTTTTTTCATATCTTTTAGTATTTTTTCTGTTAGACCTTTAATATAACCTGAATTATCAAATGTCCATTTTCGACCATTATAGTAATACCACCCTCTATCAATATAACTATATCTCGCCATATCATGGAATCTATCTATAAATCTGTCTGCATTTCCTGTATCGTCATAGGAGTATCTTTTTATTTTTTTATCTAGGATCATAATTCCATAATCTTCAATTCCACTACCTGGTGTAAAAACTTCTCTACAATCTACAATAGCCTTATCTAACATATAATTTCCATAAGTAGATTGATTCCTTTTACTATCCCATTTTGGTCTATATAATCCACTTTTTCTAAAAATAGAATCCATTTTAAATTTATTTCTACCAGTCCAGAATGCTAACATGTTACAAAAAGCTAAATCTGCTTCAGATTGGCTTGGATATAAACCTTCCCATAAACCTTTATATAAAGTATCAAAAGCCTGTCCTTGTTTAGATTTCAAAGCTATATCTATTATCTTTTGTTCATCTAAATCTAAAGGGGCTGGCTGTATATTGTTATTATTTTCTTTAATTCCTCCAATATATTTAGCGTGTAGATATTTTATTTCCTCGGTACAATTAGAAATATCTAAATATTCAGCTGCTATATTTCCAGTCATAATAAAAAACCTACCATTTTGATACATTTCAACATTAGCTTTCCTTCTTCCACCAGCAGGTAACTCACCTTTACAAATAATATGTATTCCATTTCCACTAACAGAATACTCCGAATAACTTCCTAAACTGTGTATAAATTCAGAAATTATATTATCTGTTTCACCTGATTTATATTGATTTATAGCATTTCCTACGTCATCAATATCAACCCCAAAATAGGGAGGAGAGAAGAAAAAGCCTAATCCCTCTCCATATTTACCAATAGCAGCTAAAGCAGTCTTATAATCACACCATGTAGATGGATTATTACTTTGTGCATATCCACCTGTTTTAGCATTAATAGGTAGTTTTTTAGTTTTGCCTGGTCTGTCATTATCTTTTACTATTTTATAAACACACCAATTTTTTATTTGCTTTAACTCATTTGGTATCATTTAATCAACTCCTAAAATGGTATATCTTCATCATCTACAGGTTGGAAACCTTCCATCCCTTGCATATTTCCTACCTTATTTTTAAACTCATGATTACATCCATTGAATTTACTTTGGTCCCAATTTTTAACCCTTGCATTTGTATTGTCATTATATTCTTCATGTTTTACAGTTACTCTTGCAGTTCTACCTTTAAATTCATTTAATAATTCTTCAAGACTATTAAACTTTTTACCATTTGGAACTTGTAAAGCTTTTGCAACTGAATTCAACATACCTTTATGATATTCTCCAGTTTGTTTTGATTGCCAAATACTTGCGAATATATATTTATTTTGAAATTTTTGTTCTATGTCATTCCTAACTATTAGGTGTAAATTAATAAATTGAGTTCCTGTTTTAGCTGCATCCTCATATGCTTGTCCTACAACAACTTCATAAACTCCTTCATCTATTAATCCACCTTCAAAAACATCATCATGATCTACTTCAAAAAATGCCATTTTTACATACCTCCATTATTTTTTATTTGTCAAATATATTCATTTGTGGTTCTCTTATTGGTACTGCTATGAATTTTCCATCTTGGAATAATATTTCTTTTGGTTCTGTATATAAACCATCTTTTTTAAATTGTTTCTTTAAGTTAGTGGTAACTTTATGCTCAAAATATGGTTTTCTGTAATCATAAGTTTCATCAACTAAATCTCCGAATTCGTTTTTTCTTGGATAAACTTTAAACTCTTTAGGAAATGATAAAGATAATTTTAAAGTTATTTCACCAGTTTCAAATTCTTCTTCATATACCTTTTCAACCACTCTTAATATTTCTTTATTTAAATCCTGTAACATACTTTTAAAAACTGGACTATCAATATCAATTTCTAATATTCTTTTAGATAAATCCATTTAACATCACTCTCCTTTTATTTAATACTCACTCTGTAAAGCTTTCATTATTACATAAGGATCTTTATCGTCTAATGCATCCCACATTTTATCTGATACTTCATTTTCAGTAAGAGATTCAAAATCCCTTTCACTAATGACTCTAGCTCCTGATGTTGTGCTCTCCCATTCTTCTATAAATTCTTTTTTACCATTTTTATAAATTGTTTTATAGCCCTTTTCAGTAATTTCAATAGTTACTTTTTTCATATTTTTTTCACCTTCCTTTACTTTACAAATCCTAATAACTTACCTTGAAAATATGCCCATCCTGGTTTATATCCTTTATGTTTAGCTAACTTATATAATTCTCCCATGTTCTTGCAATCTTCAGGTTTTCTATAATCAGTTGTAAATCCTGCTATAGAATCTATTTCAACTAATTCACTTTCAACCTGTTCAACTTCTTTTTCTTCCTGACCAAACTCAAATCCACATTCTGGACATACTTTAATATTTCTCTCAACAGTGTAGAAGCATTCCTGACATTGTTTAACTGGATTTTCTTCTTTGATAGTATTGTTAGATCCTTTCTTAGGTTCTAGACTCCATTCTCTCTCCATATCCGGAGTTCCAAACCTTCCTACATTACCTACATGGTCTATTATTATAGCTGTCTTACCTTCCTTATATCTCATAGCCCTCATAGACTGTTGAATGTATAATGCTAACGACTGTGTAGGTCTTAGAAGTATAGCAGTATTACAATCAGGTACATCAAAACCTTCAGAAATTAAATCTACATTACATAAAACTTTTATTTCTCCTCGCCTAAATTTTTCTATTACTGCATCTCTTTCAGATTTAGGAGTTTTAGCATCAATATGTTTAGCTACTATATTATTTTCATTGAATTCTTTTTCCATCCTCTTGCTTTGCTTAATTCCTGAACAATAACAAATAGCTTGCTTGCCATCAGAAAGCTTTTTATAATGCTTAATCACATCCCCCCAAATAGCTTTATTTTCAAACATATCTTCAATATCTTTAGATACATATTCTCCTCTTCTAACTTTTAATTTAGAAGTATCTATAATTTCAGGAGCATAATATTTAAAAGGTGCTAAATTACCCCATTCAATTAATTCACTAACTGTAGGGCCAATAACTAATTTGTCATTTATTTCGCCTAAACCTCCACCATTTAGTCTTATAGGAGTAGCAGTAAAACCTACTAGTTTAGCATTAGGAAAATATTTATATATTTTTTTATAACTATTTGCTAATGAATGGTGATTTTCATCTGTAATAATTAAGCTTGGAGGAATAGTTTTTTCTAATCTTCTCACTATTGTTTGAACCATGCCTATTTCTACATAATCTAAATCTACTCCCCACCACTCAAATGTTTCTCTTATTTGGTCCTTTAATTCTTTTCTATGGACTAAGAACAGGACTCTATTTTTCTTAGCAGTAGCTTTTTTTGAAATTTCTGCAATCATAACTGACTTACCAGAACCACAAGGACTTACAATGCAAGGACTTTTATATCCTTTTAAATAAGCTTGTCTTACTTTATTTATTAGATTTTTTTGATACTTCCTTAGTTCCACTTACAATCAACTCCTCTTGTAAACAACCCCCTCTACTATCTAATTGATTTTTAGCATAAGTTGAATTTGTAGCAGATAATATAAAACCTCTTTTATCTTCTTTATTAATAGTTAACTTACCTACAACATCACATAATCCCAAAACATTGTTTAATATTTTTCCATTAATTTGTGGAAATGATCTATTAAACTGTTGACCATTAGCATCTTGAAAAGAATCTGTAGTTTCCCAAGCAGTCCAAATAATATTAGAATTTAAGTTTTTCATATATCTAAGAGAGTTAACTAACTTAAACTGTAAATATTGGTAATCTCCCATATTTGGAACACCTTTATTTTTCCCTTGTCTCCCTAAATCAGATAGAATACATCTTTCTAGTTCTGACACATTGTCAACTGCTATATTGTCATATACACCTTGATAATTTTCGTATAAATCTATTACAGTCTCTTCCCAATGTTTCCAAGTGTTAATATTATCTATTTCTGCTATATCTATATTTTTAGCACCTCTTAAAACTTTCGTGGTTCTATCTACATCCAACACTAATGTTTTACCATGTAAAAATTTTAAAGCAGTAGTTTTTCCCATTCCTGGAGGCCCATATATTAAATATGTTCCTTTAGCTTTTTTAATTTCTGTAGCTTTTTTAATTTCTAAACTCATTTTTATTCAGCCACCTTTATATTAATTTTTTCTGGTCTTTCTTCTACTTTTATACCTTCTATGACTTTACCTTTATAAAGAATTACCTCTTCATAAAACTCAATTTTTCTTTCTATATCAGTATCTATAATTAAACCATTTGATTTATCTATAAATATTCCAGTAGAATCACCTAAAAAATCAATATTTTCATTTATTTCTCCATTTTCTATAAATACATTGTTTAGTACTTGTACTTCTTTTTTAAGATTTACTTTATCTAATTCTTCTTTTACTCTAATAAATTCTTTCACATTATTTTCTTTTAAACTTTCTATTGCTTTCTCATCATTGTAAATCCATTTAGGCTGTTGTTTTCTGCTTGAAACTTTTCCATATGGAGTTGATATTTTAAACTTAGGATCTATCTTCTTTTGTTCTACATAGTATTTCATTAATAATCCTTCAAAAAAATTATTACTATCTTCTAATGATTTCAATTCACTATTTCCCCAATCCTTAATTCTTGTTATTTCTTCATTCATTAATGCTTTAACTTCTCGTTCTTTAATTTTTATAGCTTGCATTTTTCTTAAAGCCCAATTAGCACTATTTATGTTTTCCATCTCAAAATCTTCTTTTTGTTCTATTTCTTCTAATTCAATTTTTCTTAATTCATTCATTTTTAATTCCTCCTATGATATAATTTAAATATAGTAATTTTTATTGAGCCTATTTTGCTGGGGAGCTGGTAGGCTCTTTTTCAACGCTTATATCTGAACCATCACTAACAATTGTAGCTATATAATTCTTTTCATAAAATTCTTGAGCAGTTTCTAAATTAATTATTCTGCCAATACCTTTAAATACTTTCATCTATATCACCCCCTTAAAAAACATTGTCCACATAACAAATGCTGCAGGTAAATAAAATATAAAACTATCATCATCTTTAAACATTAGATTTAATGTAGATATAGTAAGTAAAATTAAAGAAAAAACAAAAAATACTTTCAAGCTTGTACACCTCCTAATCTAGCTTCACTAAAACTCTTACATTCCCATTAAAAGCATTTCTTCTTTTTAGCCTATTTTGATATGCTTGTGTTTTGTAATAAGCCATTGTATTTTTTTGAACTCCCATCTCATTAGCTATTTCTTCTATAGTACCTATAGCTAATAAATTTTCTCCTTTATAAAGAGCATATTCCTTCTTCATATCTCCAACCCTCTCCTTTTGTATTCATCTTCTATGGTCATACATTTGAAGATATAATTTGGATTCTTTGTATCTAAAACAGCTTGTCCAAATTCTTTTTGTAATTCTTCGTTATTTAGATGTTTTAAATAGGACAAGTAATCTATATCATTATTTACTGATTTTGTTTTCATATAAGCTCACTCCCTATATTATTTTCTAACCACTCATCTAGTTTTGATATAATAGTGAGCCTTGAAACTCCAAGAATAATAACCGGGAAATCTTTAGAATGAGTTAATCTTCTAGCTTTATCCTTACTTATTCCTAAGACCTTAGCTAATTCTGAAATATTAAGTGTTTTTCTTTTAATCTCTTTTTTATGATTTTCAATCATTTTAGATATATCTTTAGTTTCTGGTGGTGTCACAGTTATATTTGTTTTCATTTGTATCTCCTCCCTTTAATTTTCAAAAAAGCTTATTTGTTTTTTAGTTCTAAACTGTTTTACACTCCTTATACTTTCATCAATAATTCTCATGTTTTCTATCAATTTTTTATAAGGTATATCTTGCCATGCTTCACCATCTAATATCATCAATACTCTTTGTTTAACTAAATCTACTTCTCCATCTTCTCTGTCTATTCCTAATCCACTTTTTATATAGTTATTAAGATTAATTTTGTTTGCATGAGTAGGTCTATAATTTTCTTCATATTTTGAAAGGCTTTCATCTATTTGATTTGCCACAGTTTCTTTTAATACATTTACTACATTATTAGTAAGTGCAGTTTCTGACACGTGATAAATCTCTTTTAAAGCTTTTTCACACCTAATGAAGTAGTTTCTATACATATGAGATTTTTCAGTTCTTGACATCATAGCGATATGTTTAGCAAATTCTAAATTAATTACAAAATCCATTGTTTCATTACCTTCGACATTATGTCGAACCCCTACCCAGTCAAGGTTCTTTTTAAAAAATTCATTATTTATAATGTTGCTCTTATACCATCTTGCCCATTGAGTCTTGTCCAAACCTAGTCCTAAATACAATTCTTTTGCAGATACTGCTTGATTTCCATTTTCATTCGTTATATTTATTAACTCTTTCATTTATTTTTTCATCTCCTTTTTCTTTTCTTCATAAAAATCTTTTTGATTACTTTTGTAATCATGTTTTATAAAAAAAATATCGTCAAAATCTATCTTAAGAGCCTGACATATATCTTTGGCTACTTTACCACTTGGATTTCTTTCTCCATTAATAATTTGATTAATGTAACCTGCTGATATACTTATTTTTCTTCCTAAAGAACGTTGTGAAAAACCTGATTTTAATAATATTTCTTTTATTTGGCTAGAATCTCTCAAAAAAATTTTCATATTTTCACCTCCTTATGGATATAATATTATAATGATTACTTTTGTAATCTTACTATTGTAATCATTATACATTGTATATTTTACTTTTGCAAGCACTTTTATTAATTTTATTTATTTTTGTAAGCAAAAATGTATTATAATTATATAAGGAGGTGATATAAATGGATCAAAAAGAATTCGGACAATATCTTAAGTCATTAAGAAAAGATAAAAAACTTACAATAAGACAAGTTGAGCTTTATGCTAATGTAAGTAATTCATATTTATCAATGATAGAAAATGGTAAGAGAGATATCCCTTCTCCTGAAATATTACAAAAGTTATCTAAAGTATATGATATAGATTATAATACTTTAATGAAAAAAGCTGGATATGTTGATTCTGATACTTCTAAATATGAGGATGACTTAGAACAAGAATTTCCAGAAGGTGTTCAAGTTTTAAGACGAGCAAGTAAAGAACTATCTCCTAAAGCTAAGAAAAAAATGCTTAAAATGATGGAATTATTTTTAGAAGAAGATGAATAAATAGAGAATTTTTTAAAAAAAAGGGGGGATTACTATAGAAGTATTAAATAGTTCTTTTTTACTAAAAAAACCTCGATTTTCATGGGCTCAAAACAATGCTAGAATCTTCATGAAAAATTTAGATAATAAATTGAAAAAACCTCCTATTAATCCTTTAAGCATTATTGAAACTATGGATAACTGCAAATATAAACTGGATGATTTGTGTGGTGAAGAAGGTTATACTTTATATAGAGCCGATAAAAATTTTTATCTAATTTGTATTAATGATACTTTATATAAGCCTAGAATGTCATTTACTACTGCTCATGAAATAGGTCATGTGGTACTTGGTCATTTTAGAGACTATAAGAATAAAGAATTAAGTGAAGAAGAAGAACAAATATTAGATAAAGAAGCTGATGTATTTGCTGGCGAAATACTTATGCCCGAAAATCAAATACATAGCTGCAATCTTAATAATATACATGAATTAAAAGATTATTTTAAAGTGTCTAAAGAAGCTATGGAAGTCAGATTAAAATTTTTGAATTATGATTCTATATTAGATAATACTAAATTAAATAAGTCACAATTAAAAATGAAGAGCAAATTAATATTGCTTAATGAAATAAAAAATACTGTAAAAAAATTTCATAACAAAACTAAGGAGGAGAAAACTATGGCTGATCAGATAATAGAACAATATAAAGGGTATCCTGTTGATAAGGATAAACAATTATATAATTGCCCTAAGTGTGAATTTTATGATATATCTAAGGATGATAATTACTGCCCTATATGTGGGACTTATTTATATAATAAATGTGAGAATCAAGATTGTTCAAAAATACAAGAGGGATATGCTCGTTTTTGTACTAGCTGTGGTTCTTCCACTTATTTATATAAAAATGGATTTCTAAACAAATATAAAAATGATAGTTATATTGATGATGAAGATCTTCCTTTTTAATTTTACATATGATGCAAACTATCATATGAAATATATTTAGAAATCTGGGAGTGATAAAAATTGCCAAAGACAAGAACAAAAGCTAATGGAGAAGGTACTATATATACTCAAACAAGGAATAATAAAAAATATTATAGAGGCCAAATTGCTATAGGATATGATGAAAAAGGAAATTTAATAAGAAAATCCTTCTCTGGATATGACAAAAAAGATGTTCTCAAAAGAATGAATGAATATCAATACAAAATGAATACAGGATTAATATCAGAAGATGATAAAATAACTCTTCAGGAATGGTTTTATACCTGGTTATTTGAATTTAGAAAAATAGATTTAAAACCTTCAAGCTTTGAAAGGTATGAAGGAATATATAGAAACTATATAGAAAATTCTCCTATAGCAAAAAAGAAACTTGCTGATATTAGACCAGCTCATATACAAAAATATATGAATACTCTTTTGGAAACTAAACCTATATCTACAGTTCATACAGTAAGCAAATTTTTAAGTACTTGTTTAAATGAAGCAGTAAAGCAAAACTATATACAAAAGAATCACTGTAAGAGTATTAAGTTACCAAAAAGAGTTAAAGAAGAATCATTTACTGTTTTTACACTTGACGAACAAAAACAATTCATAGAATCTATTAAAAACCATAAATATCAAATGGCATTTTTATTAAATTTAGGTACTGGATTAAGATTAGGTGAGTTATTAGCACTCAAATGGGATGATATAGATTTTGATAACAATACAGTAAATATAAATAAAGCTTTAAAAAGAGTAACCTTTGTAGATAAAGAAGGAAAAAGAAATAATAAGATAATAGAACAAACTCCTAAAACAGAATCAAGTAATAGAACTGTACCTATACCAGATAATATAATAAATAAACTTAAAAAATACAAAGTAAAACAACTAGAAACAAAATTAAAAAACAAGGAATTTTATGAAGAGAAAAATTATATTTTCTGTGATAAATATGGTCATCCTTTAGATCCTAAGAATATACCTAGAAACTTTAAATCTATACTTAAAAAAGCAGGCATTAGAGAGATTAAATATCATTCACTAAGGCATACATATGCCACAAGACTTTTTGAGGCTGACGTGCCAATTAAAACTGTTCAGTCTTTACTTGGTCATAGTGATATAACTACTACTATGAATATCTATACTCATGTAACTAAAGAGAAAAAATCTGAAGCTGCAGATAAAATAAATAATTTATTTAGTGTGCAGTAGTGTGCAACGAGTGTGCAGTAGGATAAATTTTTTTGACTTATTTTTTATAAAAATCAAAATATCAACCAATATATATGTTGATATTACTACATTTCATAAAATTTCATTTAAAATGAGAATCTTAGAAAACGAGTCCCACCTTCGGCACCATAGAAAAAACCTCTAAACTATTGAATTTACAAATTTCTTAGTTTAGAGGTTTTTTATTTTATATGATAAACATTGCTACTATAGTTGTAGCCACAAGTCCTATTATAACAGGTATCAAATTTCTTCTAGCAAGTTCAAATGGATTTACTCCACATATAGCTGCTGCAGGTATTACTGCCCATGGTACAATTGTACCTCCACCTACCCAAATTGCAGCTACTTGACCAAGAGCTGTTAACGTAGCAGCTCCACTACCTATAGCTGTAGAAAATAACCTTGCAATTGGTCCAACTAAAGAAATCCCTGAAAAACCTGAACCATCAAGACCTGTAATACTACCAACACCAGTTAAAGTAATAGCACCAACCATATCATTTAAAGGTACTGCATGAGCTAAGGCAACACCTAAATCATTTACTATTCCTTGTGACATTTTAGGTAATACTTCTCCAAATACAGTCACAAAACCCATATCTCCCATATAGAAAAATGCAGCTATAGGTATTACAGGACCAAAAATTTTAAATCCAAATTGGAATCCTTTAATTAAAAATTGTGTTATCTCTTCTAGACCTTTATTTTTATAAGTACACATAGAAATAAGAGTAAGTATAAATATTGCAGTTCCTCCAACTAAAGCTGTTGCATCTCCTCCTTGTAAATTAGCTTTTATCATAATAAATACATCCAAAGCAAATAATATAGGTATTATTATAGAAAATATCTTTTTTGACCTACTAGATAGCATTGTCTTTACAATATCTCCTTCTGTGCCTTTTTCATTAGAATAAAGAGATATATTTATATTGTTTTCTTCTACTCTTATCTTGTTACTTTTCATATCTCTTTTAAGTATTATAAATGCTACTATAGTCGTAACCAGTCCCATAGTAATTACAAGAGGTATACTGGCATTTATTACATCTCCTACAGGTAACCCTGCTGCTTCAGATGTTAATTTAGGAGCACCTTGTATTATAAAGTCACTTGACAAGGCTATACCATGACCAAATAAATTCATTGCTACAGCTACACCTATTGCAGGAAGACCTACTTTTACTGCTACTGGAAGTAATACAGCTCCCATTAAAGCTACAGCAGGTGAAGGCCAGAAAAACCAAGATATTATCATCATAAGTATACCGATTATCCAATATGCTAAAGTAGGAGTTTTTATAAATTTAGTAAATGGTGATACCATAACTTCATTTATTCCTGTAGCTTCTAAAACCTTACTCATTCCATAAATTATAGATATTATAAGTATAGTACCTAATAATTCCGTTATAGCATATATGAGACTATTAAATACTCCTGAAATTGCAAGTGGTAAAGATTTAGTGGCAACTATACCAAGTATAAATATTCCTATAATACATACTAAAGTCGTATCTCTCTTTCTCACCATTATTCCTATTATTAAAAATATGAATATAAGGTATATCCAGTGAAGTGAGTTTAATGTTATAGACATAAAAATTCCTCCTATAAAAATTTATTTGTTAATAGTTTATGCCTATATATAAACTTTGTGAGCATTTAGAATTGACAAATAAACAAGCCTAGCATACTATTAATATATATTCATAAATAGAGAGTGGTGATTTTTTGGACTTTAGACAACTAGAGACTTTTGTTCAAGTAATTGATTCTAAGAGTTTTTCTAAGGCAGCAACTAATTTATATTTAACACAACCTACTGTAACAAGTCATATTCAAAATCTAGAAAAAGAAGTAGGAACAGCTTTACTAAATAGGTCAAACAAAAATATAACTTATACTAAAGCTGGAAGTATCCTTTATGATTATGCAAAAGAGATTATTAATTTAAAAGATACTGTTCATTTTAAGCTTGGAGAATATAAAGGTAAAATTGAAGGTAATCTATTAGTAGAATCAAGTACTATCCCTAAATTATATATATTGCCTTACCTTTTAAAAGATTTTATTGAAATATACCCCAATGTTACAATTGATATGAAGCGTAATAATTCAAAAGATGTAATCAAAGATATTTTAAACAACAATATGAATTTTGGAATTGTAGGAGCAAAATTAGATAATAAAAATTTAGAATATATTGAACTAATAGAAGATGAATTAGTTTTAATTTCATCAAAATGTTTAAATTCAAAAAAAGATCAAAAATTAAACTTAGATGATATCAAAGGTGAAAAATTGATTATGAGAAAAGTAGGTTCTGGTTCACGTCTATTATTAGAAACTGCTTTAAAACAAGTAAATCAGAATATAAATAAATTTAATGTTGTTGCAACAAGCGAAAGTAATGAAGCAATAAAAAAACTTGTGGAGCTTAATGTAGGTGTAAGTTTTATTTCTAAACTAGCTATAAAAGAAGAAATTAAAAGGGGTATATTAAAATCTTATACAATTAACAATCTAAATTTAAACAGAAAATTTTATTTTGTATATCATAAAAAACGAAATTTATCTCCTCTTGCAAACACTTTTAAGAACTTCGTATTAGATTGGATTAAAAAAACAAAAAATGCGGACTAATTAAATAGTCCGCATTTTTATTACGCTTTATAAAAAGCATAATATCCTTTATATGTCATATATACATCTGCCTTACTTACTACTTCATAAGGAGCATGCATACTTAGTACTGGAACACCGCAATCTACTACCTCCATACCATATTTTGATAACATATATGCTATGGTGCCTCCACCACCTTGATCTACTTTTCCTAATTCACCCATTTGCCACACAATATTATTTTCATTAAATATTCTTCTTATATCAGAAATGTATTCTGCATTAGCATCATTACTTCCACCTTTGCCACGAGCACCAGTATACTTTACAAGAGTTATACCTTTGCCAATAAAAGGTGCATTTCTTTTATCTAATACTTCTGGATAATTGGGATCAAATCCTGCTGATACATCAGCAGATAATACTCTAGAATTAAGTAATGTTCTTTTTAATAATAATTCATTATAGTTATCTTTTACTAAAGATACTACTTCTGCTGTTATATTTTCAAAAAATAAAGAATTCATACCAGTATTTCCTACACTACCTATCTCTTCCTTATCTGCAAATAATGCAACTGCAGTTTTAGTAGGATTATCTATATCTAAAATAGCACGAAGAGATGTATATGCACAAACTCTATCATCATGAGCATAAGCGGCTATAAGGCTTCTGTCTAAACCTAAATCTCTAGCCTTACCAGCAGGAACAGCTTGAAATTCTGCTGTTGTAAAGTCTTGTTCTGTAATATCATATTTTTCATTTAATGTACTTAAAATATTTAATTTGATTTTTTCAGTTAAATCTTTTTCACTATATGGAATACTTCCTATAACTATATTAAGGCCTTCACCAGTTATACCTTCACTTAACTTTTTAGCCATTTGATCTTTAGCTAAATGTGGTAATAAATCTGTTATCATGAATATTGGATCATTCTCATCTTCACCTATAGAAATATTTACTTTTTCTCCATTATTTTTTACTATAACACCATGAAGAGCAAGAGGTAATGATACCCATTGATATTTTTTTATCCCTCCATAATAATGAGTTTTAAGTAATGCTAGTTCTGAATCTTCGTATAATGGAAATTGTTTTAAGTCTATTCTTGGTGCATCCACATGAGAACCGATAATATTCATACCTTCTGTAATATCTTCAGTTCCTATAATATACATAACTACTGATTTACCTTTATTGTTAGCATAAATTTTTTGACCAGGTTTTAATTTTGAGCCATTTTTTATAAGATTATCTAAATTTTCATATCCATTTTCTTCAGCTATTCTTATAATTTCATCTGTTGCCAATCTTTCTGTCTTAGATACATTTAAAAATTCTTTATAATCATCTCCAAATTCAAATATCTGTTGATTTTCATTTTGGTCAATTTTTTCCCATACATTTTCCCACTTATGAGTTAAAGTTTTCTGTAGCTTTTTTCCCTTTGTTTCTTCTGACATTAAAACCCCTCCATTTTTAAATTATATTTTAATACATATACCCAACTGAATTAAATATACCCAATTCAAAATATTTATATTTTTTTTATGTTATTTTTAAATGCAAAAATAGCAGCTTGAATTCTATCAGTTACATCAATTTTTTTAAATATATTAGAAACATGATTTTTAACTGTTTTTTCACTTATACATAATCTTTCGCCTATTTCTTTGTTATTTAACCCTTCTGCAATAAGTGTTATCACATCATATTCTCTTTTAGTTAGTGAATCTCTTTTTAACTTTTGTTGATATTCATTTTCATCTTTATATCCCTTAACAAGTAATGTTGTTAAGCTTTGTTGGATATAAGTTTTACCATTATTTACATCCCTTATTGCATCCATCAATGTATCTGAATCAGCATCTTTCAATACATATCCATCTGCCCCAATTTTTATAGTTTGTTCCAAGTACTCTCTATCATCATGTATAGTTAAAATTATTATTTTAGATTTTATACCAGATTCCTTTAAACGTCTTAATGCTTCTATCCCATTTATTTTTGGCATATTAATATCTAATAATATCACATCAGGACATTTTTCTATACCTTTGTTTATTGCTTCCCTACCGTTAGACGCTTCAGAAATAACTACAAATTCATTATCTAACTCTAATATTTTCTTTAATCCTTGCCTCATTAATGAATGGTCATCTGCTATCATTAGTGAAATCTTACTCATAAGACTCCCCCTCTCTATTCATTGGTATTGTAAGTGTTATTTTAGTTCCTTTGTCTTTTTCTGATTTTATATCTAAAATAGCATCTAATAATATTGCTCTTTCTTTTATTCCCATAATTCCATAACCACAATTTATATCATTACTTGTAGTATCAACCTTATCTAAATCAAAACCTTTACCGTTATCTTTTATTACTAAATTAAAACTCTTTGTATTAGATTCTATCAAAATTAGAACTTGAGTAGCTTCAGAGTGTTTTTTAACATTATTTAAAGCTTCTTGAACTATTCTAAAAATTGTAAGATTTCTATATACATCCAATTCTTCCTCCATTGCTAATACCTTTATATTTACTTCAATTTGTGTTTCTTCATAAAAAAATTCAGAATATCTCTTTATTGTTGGTATTAGTCCCAAATCATCCAAACTCATAGGTCTTAAATCATAGATAATTTTTCTTACATCTTTTAAACTTGTTCTTACAATAGATTTTAAATCTCTTAATTCTTCTACAGCTTTTTCATTATCAATATTTATCATTTTTTCAGTTATTTCTGTTTTCAAAATTAAATTTGCAAGCATTTGAGCTGGGCCATCATGGACATCCCTTGCAACTCTCTGTCTTTCTTCCTCTTGAGCTTTTATTATTTTAATCCCCAATAATTGTTTTTTATTTAAATTATCAACTGTTTTTGACACTTTATTAGCATTTTCATTTAAATATTTTAAGGCAACACCTATTTGAGCTGTTACCTTTTCAGCTCTTTTTAAATTATTATAATTTGTTTTTAATTTCATTTCTAAACTATTTCTCTGGTGAATTAAATCCTTTTCTTCTTTTCTTGTTATCATAAGTTTGATTCTATAATTATTTGCAATTTCATATGAATTTTTTATATCTTTTTCACTATAAGTTATAAAATTTTTACTTACCTCAGCAAGTTTATTTCTACTCTTCATTTCTTCTATCTCTATTTTATTAATTTCTTTTATTTTATCTTTTATTTTTTCCTTTAATTCCTTTATCTCATTGTTAAGTTTTTGACATTCATCTCTTATAGTTTCAGATATTTCAAAAATTTCTCTCTTTCCAGCTTCTATTGAATCTATTGTTCTGTCAAGTACTTGACTTATTTTTTTACCTGTTAGTATATCATCCAGTACAATCACCCCAAATAAAGCTAAATTAATTAGCTCATGCTTTAGTCAACCTCAAGACTTTCTATTTTTTGTTTCTCACTATCAGTTAATACTTTTTCTAAATCAATTATTAAAATTAATCTATCTTCAACTTTTCCTACACCTGTTATATATTCTGAATCTATTCTAGTTACCATTTCAGGTGTATTTTCAATATGTTCTTCATCTATCCTTATTGTTTGTGATGCTTCATCTACCACAAATCCTACTTGTTTATCATTTATATTTATAATTATTACACGTGTATTATTACTTATTATTAAATCATTTAAATTAAACCTTTTTTTCAAATTAACTATTGGAATAACTTCCCCCCTATAGTTAATTATGCCTTCTATAAATTCTGGAGAATTTGGTATTTTTACAGGTTCTTTATATATACCAATTTCTTTTACATTTATTATATTTATTCCATATTCCTCTCCATCTAATTTAAATACTACAAACTGTTTTTCTGCCACCATTTACTCCCCCTTTTAAATTTTATAGCATATAATATCTAAATATGTAAAATAAAGAGACTAAGAGTATTCTTAGTCTACTATTTCTATAGAATCTAACTGATTTTTAAAGTTTTTTCTAAAAGATTTCAAATATTCTTCTCTTAGTTTTTTCTGTTCCTTTTTTTCATCATCAGAAAGATTACCTATCTTTGATTTTTTTGCTAATTCATTTATTCTTGAAATTTTTTCTTTTGATAACATTGTGTTACACTCCTTTAAACTCATATCTATAGTTTAAAGTATATTTGAATTTTTTTCAAGTCTATAGTTTTCTTGAACTATCTCTTTTTTGTATTTGATATGGCAATTTAATATGTTTTTCTTCACTAGGTTCCTTAGATAATTCTTTAATTATTTTTCTTATAGCAACTGCACCTATATCATAAAAAGGCTCTTTCACAGTTGTAAGTTTTGGTCTTATTAAAGAAGCTATTTGTATGTCACCAAATCCTACAATTGATATATCTTCAGGAGTTTTAATATTATTATCATAACAATAATTTAATGCTCCTATAGCTATTTTATCACTACTACAAAGAAGTGCTGTAACTCCATTTTCAGTCAATGAATTATTTAATGCGCTATATCCTTCTCGTATATTTAGTCCTTTTGTTTTAAATATATGTGAAGAATCTAACTCCATTTCATTCATTGCCCTTTTATAGCCATTTATTTTTTCATATTGTGTTGAATTTTCATCTTCTAAATACCCTACATATCCAATTTTTTCATGTCCTAAACTTATAAGATATTTTGTCATTTCATAAGCAGCAAAATGATAATCAATACTTACAGTTGGATACTTCTCAGACTTAGAGTATCTACTTAAATATACAAATGGTATATCATATTCACTAACTTTTTTATCAACTTCGTCATCAAGTGTAGAAGATATTAATATCATTCCCTCTACTTGTTTTCTGTTTAGCAGTTGAATATATTTAAGCTCAGCTTCTTTATCTCCATAGCTGCTACAAAGTAAAATATCATAATTATACATTTTTCCTATTTCTTCAATTCCTCTTACCATATCTGCAACGTATGAATCTGCTAAATCTGTAACTATAACTCCTATCAAATAAGATTTCTTAGTAACTAATGTTCTTGCTATTTCATTAGGCTTATAACCAATCTCTTCTATTACCTCTAATACCTTTCGTTTAACTTCTGGACTTACAGGTTTTGAATCATTTATGACTCTTGAAACCGTTGATATTGATACTCCTGATAATTTTGCTACATCTTTAATTGTTACTGCCAAAATCTTCACCTCCAAAATTTATTTAAATAATAGCTGAAATTATATTTGATATTATATTTACATAGTTGTATGTGTTGTAATCAAATTCTTTTTCTTTTATTGGAACTGATAATTTAATTAAAGCCTTAATATCACCATTTAAAATTGCAGGTGTTATTACAATAGACTTCCAATTAGGGCTTAATGTTATGTTATCAATATCATCAGTTTGCTCCCAATCTATTAAATATTCTCCAGCCTTATTTTCTATAACTCTATTAATTATATCTTCATTTATTTTACTATTATCTATCCATTTATCTATAAATCTCTCACGTGTATATGTTCTACTTATTTGTTTTTGGTCATTCAATAATATTAGTGAACCTTTTTTTGATTCAGTTATTTCTATCAATCTACCAAGCAATAAAAAGTATTTATTTTGCTTTGAAATATTTTTTTTAATTAATTCTATTATTTCAACTATTGCTAATACCATTCTATGATCATGTACAATGTTCCCTGTGATTATTCCTGCTAGTTTGTCTAATGTTTGAGAAAAATCTTCTAGAGACTTATCCCATTTAACAGACATATTTCTATTTCTATTTTTAGCATTATACAATGCTTTATCTGCATTTTCAATTATCTCTTCTCGAAACTGCCCATCTTCAGGATATTGTGATATCCCTATACTCACAGTTATATCTCCTGACTTATTTAACAATTTACTACTTGCAATACTCTTTCTTAATTTCTCAGCTACTAAATAAGCATTCTCTTTATTTGTTGAAGGAAGTATTATAATAAATTCTTCTCCACCATATCTAGCTATAATATCAGTATTTCTTAATTGTTTTCTAAGAATATTACCTATTTTTTCTAATATCATATCTCCAGTTGGATGTCCATAAGTATCATTGACTTGTTTAAATTTATCAATATCAAGCATTAAAACAGAAAATATTAAATTTTCTTTTCTACATTTATTGTATAATTCACTATAAATATTCTCCATATACTTTCTAGTATATACATTAGTCAATTTATCTATAGAAGATAGTACTTTAAAATTATAATTATCAATATTTAAGGATATTAAATTAATTAATTTTTTAATTTTAATATAATTAACTTCATTAAATTTATTAAATAATTTATCCGTGTCTAAATAAATATAACCTTTAATCTTTTTTAAATCATTATTTTTATTTCTCCTATCATTTGTAATAAAAGTTGATGAATTTATTTTACTATAAATAGGTAAAAATAATATAGCTGTAATATTCTGCGACAAATTATTCTCTCTATTTTCCCAAGGTTCTTTAGAATATTGTATATATCCATTTGAATTAGAATGTAATAGTCGATCTATAATATTTTTAACCTTATCTAGATCTTCAATTCCTCTATTCATTATAGTATTAAATTCATCTTTCTTTTCATCATATAAGGATACCATTGCTCTACTAGCCAATACCTCTCTCATTGCATATCTAACTATTAAATTGATATTTTTAAGATAATCAGAACCTAGATTACTTAATAAATCATCAATATCTATTATGTCCATAATACAAGAATCAGCATATTGATTTGATACTAATGTTAGAAAATTTTCATCTGAAAATAATTCTTGATATTTATCAATATCAAAATAAGAATTAAATGTCAATTTATTTTCATTTTTAAAGTCATTATTCATTAGATTTTTTATTATATATAATTTTTTAATAACCTCATTTACATGAAAACTTTTAGCAATATTAATCTTTATTTTTTGTTCTTTAAACTTTGATGAAATTTTATAAAAAGATTCTATAAAGATTAAATAGTAATTAGCTGAATCATAATGTATTCCATTTTCAAAATATTTTTTAGCAATTATTTTACTTGTGATTAATTTCAAAAGTGATATATTGAGATCTTCAAATTTTATATATGTTGATTTTAATTCTTCTAAATTATTTTCTATAGAATTTTCAATTAAATTTTTCATGTTTTTAATTAAATCATTACAATCTTTACATGAGTTTTCACTATCAATATCAAATAATATTTCTGCTAAATTATAATCATCTTTTAAAACTGCCACTAGACCAAATAATAATATAAAGAAACGATCATTCCATTTAATATTTATAGAGTTATACATATCAATTAAATTATTAAATTCTATTTTATCATAGCTTTTATTATTAATATACTTAATAATAAACTTAATAGCAGTAGCTTTAAAATAATTAATATCATTATAATTTGGATGCATAGCTATTATATCATTTGCTATATTTTCAGCTTTTTTATAATCTGCTAATATAAAGTAATATAATAAACTTAATTCTAAATAATCATCTATTTCTTCAATAAAAATTAAATTTTTATTATGAAAGACCTTTAACTCCTCTATATAAGGTTTTACTTTCATTAATTCTCCTGTTTCTAAATAAATTCTTGCAAATTTTATATAAGAAGAAGCTATTAAAGTTTTTTCATCTATATCAAATGCAATATCCATCATGGATTGTATATAATTTTTTGCTAAATCATATTTGTTTTTCCTAATATATATTTCAGAAATATTTATATAAAAATGAGACATATCATATCCAGAATTAAATTTCTTAGAAATCTGTAGTCCTTTTTCAAAATAACTCATTGCTTTATTCATATCTTCATAATTTTCACTATAAATCAATCCTAAGTTATTTATAGGTTTGGTTATTTGTAAGACCTTTTTTGATTTTTCATAATAAAATATGCTCTTTTTATAATATAACTTTGACTCTTCTAACTCTCCTAATATAAAACTTATAATTCCCAATTGATTAAATAATTCAGCAGTATTATGATGACTATTATTTTCTAATGAAATTTTTAAATATTTTAAACTAGTTGCTAGTATATCTTTATTTACACCAATGGAAAAATTAATCTTATTTATCAAAATTATTGATTTTAGTAATCCTTCTATATAATTAATCTTATATGCTACTTCTTTTGAATTTTTTATTATATTAATTGCTTTATCATATTCTGATAACCTATAATATATATCGCTTAATAAGTTTTTTATATCTACAACAACTTTAAATTTGTTTAAATCATATGATATTTCAAGAGCTTTTTCATAATAAGCTATAGCCTTATTTTTTTTGCCTTGTTTATCATATAATTTAGCCAAATTAATATATATTTCGATGTTATATTCACAAGGCTCAATATTTTTTAAAATATCTTTAGCAATTTTCCATATCTCCATGGATTGACTATTTATATTTAACTGTTGCATAGACTTTGCAAAATTTATACTATAATATATAGACTTTTTATATTGTTTAGACATTTTCAAATGATATATTAGTTCTTCTATATTATTCCTATCCTCTTTTTCATATATTTCTTCTAATATATCTGATGCTTTTTCATGTAAAGCTATTCTATCTTCTTCAGATAAGTTGTAATAAATATAATTTTTTATTTGGGTATTATATATATCATAAGTATATCCCCAATCCTCCAATTTTTCTTCTAATAATTTTATAGATACTAACTTTTCAATATTTTCATCTATTCCTTCACTTTTAACTTCATAATGCATTTTATTAATTATATTTTTAGAAATAGAAGTATTAAATATGGCTATTTTTTCTATAGTCTTATATAGTTTTTCTGGAAGTAAAGTTAATTGATTTTCTATTGCTTCAGTTATATTAGTAGGTATATATAATTTAGAATATTTGCTTGCCTTATAATCCCAAACACCATCTTGATTTATAAAAAGCTCCTTTCTAACAAATAGACTTTTTATAATTTCTTCTATATATCTAGGATTGCCATCAGTTTCTTTATACAAAAAAGTAGCAAAGCTCATAGGTTTTCTATTCATACCTAAAATGTTTTTTATAGATAGTGATGTCTCTTCTAAATTAAATTTGAGCAATTTAAAATTCACTATCTTTTTATTAAATTGCCACTTTTCTATTTGTTTCACCTTAGTTTCATCCCTAGTTAAAATATTAGAATTATAGGAAATTACTATTATAACAGATTTATTTTCAATATTATTAATCATGTAATTTATAATATTAAATGTATCATCATCTGCATAATGAAGATCATCGAAAATTATGTATTTAGGTTCATCTGATATATCAAATATATAATTAGATATTCTATCATATAAGCGTAATCTTTCCTTTTCCTCACTCAAATATTCAGAGGGTAAAATATTATATCTATCTTTTAGTTTAGGTATTATTTTAACTAATTCCGAGCCATATTTATCTAATGATTTATCTTCATGTTCTCTAATTATAGAATTTAATATACTTTTCATAGAATTTAAATTATTTTTATTATCTTTTAACATTTTTACTTTATAAACTTCTCTACTTTTTAGCTTAAGCCTATATTCAATTTCTGATAATAAACTTGTTCTCCCTAAACCTTCTTCACCATCTATTAATATAACTTTTTTCGAATTATTATTTTGTATTTTTTTATCATTTTCCATGATAAGATTGATTTCATCATCTCGAGCTATCAATGGTGTTTTAAAATTTAAGACCTCTCTTGTATCTTTTAATTTATTTTCATAGTCTACTATATCAAGCATATTTAAATCTTTTAAAATACTTTTAAAATCTTTATATACTACTTTAATATTATGACTTAAAAGTCTATTTTTAATTATATTTAATCTATTAAATATATTATCTTCATCAATATTATTATAATTTTCATTACTTAACATATACTCTAAGACTCTCCCTAAAGAATAAATGTATTCATAATTAGATGAGAAATTAGAGCTTTTAATCATTTCAGGTGTTCTTGAAAACTCAAAATAGGAATTATATTTATTAGTAACTATTTCAAAAGTAACAGATGCTATATCTTTAATCTTTAGACAAGTAATATCTTTATCACTAATTAATATATTGTTAGGGTGAATATATTCTTTACTTATACCTCTAAAAAACAAATAGTCTGATATAATACATAGTTTTGAAAATATGATTAAGATATCTTTAGAACTAAATTTTTTGCTATAATTTACTATAGGTGTACCTTCAAAAAATTCTGTAGTATAAAAATACTTATTTTTTTTAACTTTTTTATTATCTATGGAATTAATTATAGAAAAAGTATAATTTCTTAATATTAAACTATTATTTATAGTACAAAAATATATAAAGTTTTTTGTGAAATGATCTTTTATTCTA
This sequence comes from Senegalia massiliensis, assembly GCF_009911265.1. Taxonomy (NCBI): domain Bacteria; kingdom Bacillati; phylum Bacillota; class Clostridia; order Eubacteriales; family Clostridiaceae; genus Senegalia; species Senegalia massiliensis. The sequence continues at coordinate 140,722 of NZ_QXXA01000004.1, forward strand.
GAAATATTGTTTATTATATTAAGAAATATAGTTCTATTTGAATCAATTAAATCTATAGCTTTATATGTGACTTCCTTATTATCTTCTTTATAAAGATCTAGAATTTTATATCTATTATTTATAATCTCCACATATATCCCCCTTTGAAATATACCTATATTGCCACTAATCAATATTATTTCATGACATTATATAATTTCATTAAATTTCTAGCCAATATCTCTTTTTCTTCAACACTAAAATCTTCTAATATTTTTGAAAGATAATCCTTTCTTCTATTTAATACATCTTCTACAACTTTATTTCCTTTATTCTTTACTTTAATTCTAACTATCCTTCTATCATTTTCATCCTTAAACCTGGAAACTAAATCATTCCTTTCCATTCTATCTACAAGATCAGTTATAGTACTACATGCAAGTGACATTTCATTACTTAACTCTCCTATAGTTAAATTTCCTTTTGATGCTATCCTTTGTAATGCTATAAATTGAGGAGCTGTTATAAAATGATCTTTTAAAATCTCTCTTCCTTTTTTTCTAATTATATAATCTATTTGTCTTAAGCTATTCTCTATATCAGTAACTGTATCCATTACTTCACTCTCCTTTAGAAGAATTTTTAGAACACCATTTACTCTTTTACAAATATAGGTAAAATATTACGTTTTACCCTTACATTTATAGGTAACTCTCCTGCATACTCTCCATCTATATCTACATGTATTTCTTTTAAGGATAAGTTTTCAATAGTAATATCTTTAGTTTTAAAATATTCTACTTTAGGATGATTTACATGTTCTCCAGTGTATATTTTCAAAAATATTGAAACTATATCTTGAAAATCTGCTTTCTTTATTATCACACAGTCAAGTAATCCATCTTGTACTTCAGCAGTTGGAGATAGCTTTTTAAACCCTCCAACTGATTTTCCATTTGATATAATAAATAAGAGAATATCTTCTTCGCTAGTATATTCTTCGCTAGTAATTTTAACTTTTATTGTTTCAAACTTTTGTCTTGGAATTTCTTTCATACCTTCAAGATAATAAGCCATTCTACCTAAAACAGTTTTAATTTCTGAGGGAACTGTATGTGCTACATTTGTAAGAAGACCACCTGTTGCAACATTTATAAAATAACTATCATTACAAATCCCCATATCTACATATTCAATATTCCACGCTTCAATCATCTTTATAAAATCGGTCGTAGCTTTTGGTATTTCCATATATGTTGCAAAATCATTAACAGTACCTCCTGCAAGTATTGCAAGGGGTAACTTCTTATCACTACGAGCTATACCAGATGCAACTTCATTTATAGTACCATCTCCACCACATGCAATAATTGCATCCCAATCTTCTTTACAAGTTTTAATCGCTTCATTTTGAGCGTCATCTTTCTTTTTTGTAGCATATTTTCCAACAATATATCCACGATCTAATAGATTGATTATTATTTCATCTATTCTCCTTTGAACTATTTGCCTTCCAGAAGATGGATTATATATTACCTTGATTTTTTTCATTTAATTTATTTCCTCCTGCAACTGATATTCTTATTTCTATAAATATATATGATATTATACTTTTTAACTAAAATAGTCAACCTTATTATACCATTAATAAAGATATTAAAAAAGCGGACATATATATATCCGCTTTTTCTAAAAAATTTATATAATTTTATTTTTCATCCATTTTTTCTAATATTGCTTGTAACCTTTTAGCTTGTACTCCACTTTCTTCTGCAAACATTTTTAAGGTTTCTCCTATTTCTGTATCTCTAATATTTTTAGAAAAGGATTCATAGTCTCTTACCATTTCTTGTGCATCTAATAACTTCTTTTTTATAATATCTTTTTCACTCATTTTCATAATTCTCACCTCCTAGATATATATTTACCTATGTATATTATTATTATGTATAGAGTGTTTTTATAAAAAGTATATTAATAAATTTATTAATATACTTTTTATTTATAATGTAAAGGGTATAATACTTAGTAATGCGAAATTATAAAAACGGAGGTAAATTATGAAGCATTTTAAGACTTTAAAAAATTTTCTTTTAGAACATAAAAAAAGATATATCTTAGGAATAATATGGTTAGTTATAGTAGATATTTTACAGTTAATATTTCCACAAATATTAAAAAAGATAACTGATTTATTGCAATCAAATCAACTTTCTTTAGATGAATTATTAAATTATGCAATGTTAATAATGTTATTAGGACTAGGTACAGGTCTTGGTCGATATTTTTGGAGAATTTATATTCAAACTACTGCAAGAAAAGCTGAATATTATCTAAGAAATAGATTATTTTCACATTTACAATCTCTTTCTACAAATTATTTTAATACACATAAAACAGGAGATTTAATGGCTCATGCTACAAACGATATAAATGCAGTAAGAACTGCCCTAGGACCTGGAGTAGTTATGATTATTGACTCTGTATTTATAACTATTACTACATTAATAATGATGATTAAAACTACTAATCTATTATTAGTAATACTTGCCTTATTTCCATTACCTTTCTTAGCATTTAGTGTTCAAAAAATGGGTAAAGTCATACATAAACGTTTTAGAAATGTGCAAGAAACATTTTCTGATCTTTCTGATAGAGCACAAGAAAATTTTGCTGGTGTAAGAGTAGTAAAGTCTTTTGTCCAAGAAGAAGAAGAAATAAAAAAATTTTCTAAAGTTAATAAAAATAACTTTGATAAAAATATGAAGTTAATAAAAGTATCTGGTTTACTAAGGCCACTTATCCAATTTATATCAGGAATTAGTTTTTTAATTGTTATATGGTATGGTGGAATTTTAGTAATAGAAGGTCAAATATCATTAGGAGACTTTGTAGCATTTAATAGTTATCTATCATTATTAGTATGGCCAATGATGGCTATAGGATGGGTTATTAATATTCTTCAACGTGGTTCTGCTTCTATGGAACGTATAAATAATATTTTATTTGAAAAACCTGATATTACAGATTCAGATAATACATTAGATACCATTAATAATATTGATGGTCATATTACTTTTCAGAATGTATGGTTTAAATACCCTAATTCTAATGGCTATGCCCTTAAAAATATAAATATTGATATTAAAGAAGGAACTACATTAGGTGTTGTTGGTAGAACTGGAAGTGGCAAAACTACATTAGTTAACCTTATTTTAAGACTTTATGATATAGATAAAGGAAATATTTTTATTGATAATATTCCTATAAGGAATTTTTTAATAAAAAATTTAAGAGAAAATATTGGTTATGTTTCTCAAGATAATTTTTTATTTTCAACAACAGTAAAACAAAATATATCTTTTGCATTTGAAAAAGATATTGATGATAACAAAATATATAATGCTGCCAAAAAGGCTGAAGTTTATGATAATATAATTGACTTTCCAAATGGTTTTAATACCTCATTAGGAGAAAGAGGTGTAACAATGTCAGGAGGACAAAGACAAAGAACCGCCATTGCAAGAGCCATTATTAAAGACCCTAGCATTTTAATATTAGATGATAGTTTATCTTCTGTTGATACTCAAACTGAAGAACGCATACTTAAAAACCTTAAAGATGTTATGGAAGATAAAACTAATATTATTATTGCCCATAGAATATCTACAGTTAAAAATGCTGATCATATCATAGTCTTAGATGAAGGTGAAATAGTAGAAAGAGGTACTCATGAAGAATTAGTTAATAATAATAAAATTTATAATGATATATATGTAAAACAAATGTTAGAAGAAAAAATTGAGAATATATAAGGTGGGGATATTATGGAAAATATACATGAAGAAGAACAATTAAATAAAGCTTATGATTCTAAATTAATGAAAAGACTCTTGTCTTATGCCAAGCCTTATTGGAAACTGCTAACTATTTCAATAATTCTCTTGATATTTGTTACATTAACAGATTTAGCTCGTCCTTATATAATTAAAATTGCTATTGACAATCATATCTCTGCTATAAATGAACCTATGTATGTATACGATTTAAATGAATCACCTGTTGATGGTATTGAATTTGATGGAAAAGAGTATGTAAGAAAATCAAGACTTGAAGATATTGATAATTCATTTAATAACATACAATTATCTACATTAATAAAATATAAAAATAAATATTATTTAGTAAATGGCAATATAACAGATGATTTTAATGATATAAGTATTACTAACAATGATATAAATACAAATATTATAATTAATAACAATACATATTCTGCAACTAGATTAACAGATGAAGAATATAGTCAATTTAGAGAAGAAGATGTTTCTAATTTAAATAAGCTAGCTTTGATATATTTATCAATTATTTTTATAGGTTTTGTTTTTAACTATACGCAAACTTATATATTAAATTATGCTGGCAAAAAAATAATTTATAATATTAGAGAAGAAGTATTTACTCATATACAGAAAATGTCACTCACTTTTTTTGATAATAATCCTGTAGGACGATTAGTTACAAGAGTTGCTAATGACACAGAGAAATTAAATGAAATGTATACAGAAGTATTAATAAGCTTTTTTAAAGATGTTTTTATGCTTATTGGTATAATAATAATAATGCTTCAAATGAATTTAAAATTAGCACTTATGAGTTTTACCGTTATTCCGTTTATAGTTATAGCATCTATAATATTTAGAATACAAATTAGAAAGGTATATAGACTTATAAGAGTAAAGCTTGCCAAAATAAACTCAACATTAAATGAAAATATAACAGGAATGCAAACTGTTCATATTTTTGCAAAAGAAAATAAAAAATTTAGAGAATTTGACAATATAAATAAAAGCTATTTTAATACTACAAAAAAAGAAGTTAAAATATTTGCTTTGTTTAGACCTTCCATAGAAATTATACGATCACTCGGTATAGCACTTATAATATACTATGGAGGTGGACGTACTATTTCTGGTGCTATAGAATTTGGAGTATTGTATGCCTTTATAAATTATCTACAGCGATTTTTCCAACCAATTATGGAGCTTACGCAAAAATTCAATATATTGCAATCTGCTATGGCATCTTCTGAAAGGATATTTCAAATTCTAGATAAAACTGAAGATATAAAAAATATTAAAAATGCTAAAAATCTAAAAAAATTTAATGGTAAAATTGAATTTAAAAATGTATGGTTTGCCTATGATAATAAAAATTGGGTTTTAAAAAATGTTAGTTTTACAATTAATCCTGGAGAATCCATTGCATTTGTAGGAGCTACAGGTGCAGGTAAATCTTCCATTATAAATTTAATTAATCGTTTTTATGATATTCAAAAAGGTAAAATATTAATAGATGGAATTGATATAAAAACTATCGATAAATACTCATTAAGAAAAAGAATAGGTATTGTTCTTCAAGATGTATTTTTATTTACAGGAGATATAAAAGAAAATATAAGACTAAATAAAGAAAACATATCGCTAAATGATATTAAGTATGCTGCAAAACATGTTAATGCTGATAATTTCATTGAAAAACTACCTAAAAAATATGATGAACCAGTCATGGAAAGAGGTTCTACCCTTTCATCTGGGCAAAGACAATTACTTGCATTTGCAAGAGCACTTGTTTATGATCCAGACATACTGGTATTAGATGAAGCTACTTCAAATATAGATACAGAAACTGAGGTTTTAATCCAAGATGCTTTATTAAAATTAATAAAAGGAAGAACTTCTATTGCAGTAGCTCATAGACTATCTACAATACAACATTCTGACAAAATAATTGTACTTCATAAAGGTGAAGTTAAAGAAATAGGTACACATCAAGAATTACTAGACAAAGAAGGCATTTACTATGATCTATATAGATTACAATATAAGGAAAACTTTGATATAGAAAATAGCAAACTATAAATAAGGGTGGAGTTAAATCTCCACCCTTTGTATACTTATCCTCTTATCATGATTACATTCTTTACATTTAAATAAATGGGTACATTCATTTTTGCTTACTCCATCAACTAATTGTGTTATATCATTGGATAAATAAGGACTATAATTATCTAGATAATCTACTATTGGTCCCTGATCAATCATATCTCCTCCACATCTCTTACAATTTTTAATTATTTCTTGTATTCCATTACATAAAGGACATACTTCTTTCAAATATTATCACCTCTTTAATGTTTATAATATCGAATTTATCATTTTATTATACATTTTATATAAATGATTTGAATATTTATTAAATATATAATTTTTCTAAGAGGTGATATATTGAATAAAATCAAATTCATATATGGTGCTATAATTTTAGCTTTAGTAAATTTTTTAGTTAGAGCTATGGGATTTGGATATAAGATTATTTTATCAAAAATAATAGGAGCAAAAGGAATAGGTCTTTTCCAATTAATAAATCCTATTCTAATGCTATTTTTAACCATAACTACTGCTGGATTACCTATAGCTGTTACTAAACTTGTTGCTAAGCAAGAGGCCAAAAATAATAGTTTAGCAAGTAAACAAATATTGAAAGTTTCGATCTATATTACAATTTTATTTTCACTGATTTTAAGTTTAATATTATTTTTACTATCCCCATTTATAAGTTCTAATATATTAAAAAATAAAAATACATTATATTTCTTATACTTTTTAATTCCAGCAATCTTACTAATTTCTTTATCTTCTGTAACTAGAGGATATTTCTATGGATTAAAGAAAATGGCTATCTCAGGATCATCACAAATCATTGAACAAATAACAAGAATAATATTTGTTTTACTCTATTTATATTTTTCTTACCCTATAGATTCTACCTGGGGAGCTTTTATAGCACTTTTAGGAATTAGTATAGGAGAATTTTTTGGACTACTATGGCTATTTTTAAATTATAATATTATAAATTTTAAATCTAAAAAAAATATTGTAAATAAGAAATTATCATCCAAAGAAATAATAACTTCATTATTTTTTATTGCTATGCCAATAACAATATCACAATTTTTTCACGTTTTATTACAGATATCAAATACAATATTAATACCTAGAAGATTGATATTAGCAGGTTATACAATGGAACAATCATTAGAAATATTTGGAAGAGTAGCAGGTATGGCCATGCCTTTTGTATTTTTACCATTCATTTTTACTGGAGCTTTAGTAATGAATATAATACCAAATATATCAGAGCAAATTAGTAAAAATAATTTATCTGATGTTGAAAAAAGTTCAAGTTTATGTTTAAGAGTGACATTCATTTTAACAATTCCTATAACTTTAATATATATTTTTTATTCTATACCAATAACTGATTTTGTTTATAATGATGTTTTAGTTGGAAAATATTTATATGTCCTATCATATAGCACTATATTCTTATCACTTCATCACACGGCCTCTGGTATATTACATGGATTAGGAAAACAAATACAAGCAAGTATAAATCATTTTATAGGTATGAGTATACAACTACTTGCAACTTTCTTTTTAGTCTCAAACCCTAACTATGGAATATATGGATTTCTTATTGGTTTCTTAGTATGTTCTATTGTGATGTTTAGTCTTGATTTTATAACTCTTAAAAAATATATTAAAATAAAATGGGATATTACAAATTTCATATTAAAACCTGTTATTTCAGGAGGTATAATGCTACAGTCTATTAAATTAGGTTATTATTTTATAAATCATTTTCAATTAAATCAATTTTATATAATAATTAATTATTTAATATCAATATTTATATATTTCATTCTTTTGATTATAACTAATGCATTACCTATTAATATAATATTAAAATTATTATCTAAAAAAAGACATAAATAAACCCTTAAGCTGTGCTTAAGGGTTTACCCGACATGCCGTCATGCTCATTAATTCATACCCGCTACTCTCGCAGGTGGGTGCTCTGCTAATAAGTTCTGATGTCCTTTAAAAGGCATACCATACATTATCAGACTCCAAACTCCCATATTATATATGTCGGTTGAATTAAAGAGAATCTAACGAACATATCAGGAAATTATCTTTAAATACATTATACTACAAAATTCATAATAAATAAACTGTTAATTTATACTACTAACTTTAATACTCCATAATTATTCTGATTCATTGTTTAATACTTCTAATAATTTATCAAGTTTTTTATTTTGGCTTTCATTTAACATAGGTCTTAATCTTTCTAGTTTTTTTATTTTTTTCATAAATTCCTCTTTATTATTTTCTTGAGATAATTTTTTATTTAAATTTATTATCTCAAAATATAATTCATCTTCAGACTTATCAGAATATTTACTAGCTAAATCCTTTAACTTCTCCATATCTTTATCTTTAGGATTAACAGTTGATTTTAACTTATCAACTAATTCTGATATATCTTTCTTTCCTTTTTTATCATCCATTTTAATTCCTCCTTTATAATATCTATTTAAAAGATATGTATTATAAAGTTTCATTATTACAAACAAAATAAAGATATTAATTTTATCACAAATTATATGTTAATCTCATATAATATTATACAGAATTTTAATCTATAGCAAGGAGGTAAAAATGTGAATGATCTCTCTACAACTTTCAAAGAAAAATATGAAAACATACTAGAAAATCCAATAATATTAATTTTTCTTATCCCAATTATTAAAAAATTTTTATCACAAGAAAATCGTAATATTTTAAATTTAAACTTTGATCATTTATCAAAGAATAATTTCTCTAAAATATTTGAAAAAATTGATATTTTAGTTAAAGTAGCTCCTTATCTTCCTAAAGATTTTATAAATATCATAAATAAATATCTTCCTATTTATGATAGAATTAGCAAAGCATTTATTGTTATGGAGTTTTTCCAAAGAACAAGTACTGTGTCCCCTGTTGTTGTTGCTAATGACTTAAATTCAAAAGAAAAAACAAACAGAGTTACTTACATATTAAAAGAAGAATTACCCCAAACAGAGTACCAGAAAATAAGTCCTTTTATTTCCATGGCAACTAATTTAGACATGTATAAAGGAATTCTTAAAATATTAACTAATATAAATACATCTAATAATAATTCTGATTCTAATAATATTGATAACTTAATTGATGTTATAGGGCCTATACTAGCTAACAATAACCAGAAAACCGAAACTTCAGAAGGTAAATCTCCAGATATTAATAAACTACTAGGTTTGTTAGATTTATTTAATAATGATGATGAAAGTAATAGTGAAAATCAAAAGGAAGAAGATAATAAAAGTAAAGATAAAAATATAGGTTAATTTCAAATATCACAATTATCTAATTTTTACATATTATATAGTGTAACAAATATTACTGTTCGGAGGGATTTTAATGTCAAATAAAATTTTAGGCGGATTTTTTGATGGGGAAAATGATTCTACTTTATTATTTTTCTTTTTATTATTAGTTGTTCTATTTACTAATTGCTATGGTGGATATAAATACTAATACATTGATTTTAAGTCAATAATTAAAGTGAAATGATTAGTTGTTTTAAAACAACTAATCATTTCACTTTTTCTATTAATGCTTTTATATCGTAAGGTAAATCTGATTTTAATTCTATTTCTTTTTTATCTCTAACCCTATTGAATTTTAAATAATATGAATGTAAAGCTTGTCTAGATATGAAATCACTTTCTTCACCATATAAACTATCCCCTATAATAGGATGACCTAAGTATGATAAATGTACTCTTATTTGATGAGTTCTTCCTGTAAGAATCTTGAGGCTTAAAATAGTAATATCTTTAAACCTTTCCACAACTTCAAACTCTGTTATAGATTCTTTTCCACTCTTATCTACTACTTGTTTAATACCTTCTCTAGATTTCATAATCGGAAGATTAATTATTCCCTTATTTTCTTTTACTACGCCTTTAACAACTGCAATATATTTTTTTATTATATTATTTCTAAATTGTTCTGCCATTTGTCCGTGGGCATAAGAATTTTTTGCAACAATCAATATTCCTGAAGTATCCATATCTAACCTATTTACTAGTCTTACCTTTTTATCTATATTATTCTTTTTAAAATAATAAACTATACCATTTGTAATAGTATCTTGTGGATGATTTTTAGTTGGATGAACTAAGATATTAGGCTCTTTATTTATAGCTATAACATCAACATCTTCATATATTATATTTAAATCCATTTCCTGTGGTTTATACACATTTTGTTCTTTTTCAAACTTTATAGTAATGATATCATTACTATAAACATAAAATTCATTACTTAAAGGTTTATTATTTATAAATATATTTTTTTGTCTAATAAGTTTTTTAAATAATCTTGATGATAGATTCATTTTATTGTTTAAAAAAACTTTTAATTTTATTTCTTTTTCTTCAACTTTTAAATTTATAATATTATGGCTTTCTTTGGGTATAATCATATTATCATTCCTTTTAGTTTTTTTATATAATTTATTGTATAATGTAATTAAAAGCTTTATTTCTGTATTATTTAAGGAGGTTTTTTAAATGAATAATTCTACATATAAAAATAAAAAGATAAATGTAATATATAATAAAGATGAAGAGTCGTCAAATACAGCTGCATTATTAAAACAAAAATTAAATATTAGAGGATATACAGTCACTAAAAATTATGATACAGAAGCAATACTAAATATATGTGTTGGTGGTGATGGTTCATTCTTAACAGCAGTACATCATTATGGATTCCCTGATATTCCATTTGTAGGGATAAATACTGGACATTTAGGTTTTTTTCAAGAAATATCCCCTACAAATTTAGAAGAATTTTTAGATAAATTAGACTCTAATGACTATATAGTTGATTCTTTATATTTAGTTGAAGCATTAGTATGTACAAGAACAAGTTGCATTGATCTTATAGGAATTAATGAAATTGTCGTAAAGGGAATAGAATCTAAAGTTATACATCTAAATATTTCAATAGATAATACATATCTTGAAAGATTTAGTGGTGACGGGGTAATTATATCTACTCCTATGGGAAGTTCTGCTTACAATTTTTCTTCTGGTGGAAGTATAGTATATACTACTTTAGATGTACTGCAATTAACACCACTAGCCCCTATAAATTCAAAAGTATATCGTTCTCTTACTACTAGTGCAATAGTTCCAAGTGATATGGAAATAAAAATAGCTCCAGAATATAGAGATGAAAATTCAATACTTATAACAGTCGATGGAAATCAACATAAATATGAAAATATAACTGAAATTAGTTTTAAACTTTCTAAAATGACTATAAACCTACTCAATATGGGTAAAAAAGATTTTTGGAGTAATGTCAGAGATAAATTCTTATAAAATCTTATATAAATAAACTCCCTTTTAAGGGAGTTTATTTATATAAGTCTTTCCATTTTATCTACTAATTCACCAAAAAGTTTTAATGCATCATCTACAGGTTTCTTTGTAGTCATGTCTACCCCAGCCTTTTTCAATACTTCTATAGGATAGTCTGAACTTCCACTTTTTAAAAATTCTAAGTATTTTTCTACTGCTCCCTCTTCATTATTAAGTATCTTCTGAGACAAATAAACTGCTGCTGAAAAACCTGTTGCATATTGATATACATAAAAATTATAGTAAAAGTGTGGAATTCTTGCCCATTCCATTGCTATTTCTTCATCAATAACTATTTCTTCTCCATAATACTTTCTATTTAAATTCTTATATATATTACTAAAAGCTTCTGCTGTTAATGATTCTCCCTTTTCTGTTTTTTCATGTATTATCTTTTCAAATTCCGCAAACATTGTTTGTCTGTATATAGTACCTCTAAATTGTTCTAAAAAATGATTTAAAAAATATAATTTCTTTCTTGGATCAACTTCATTTTCTAACATATAATTTATAAGAAGAGCTTCATTTACAGTAGAAGCTACTTCAGCTACAAATATACTATATCCTGAATATATATAAGGTTGATTATTCTTTGAAAAATAACTATGCATTGAATGGCCCATTTCATGTGCAATAGTAAACATATTATCCAATGTATTTTGATAATTTAATAATATAAATGGCTTTGAATCATATGTTCCCCATGAATATGCTACACTTCGTTTTCCTTTATTTTCATATACATCTATCCATCCAGAATCAAACCCTTTTTTAGCTATTTCTAAATACTCTCTTTTTAAAGGACTTAATCCTTTTAATACAATTTCTTTAGCTTCTTCATATTCTATATCCATATCTATTTCTTTTACTATTGGAGTATATAAATCATAAAAATGAATATCTCCTAAGTCAAGAGCTCTTTTTCTTATTTCTATATATTTATGCATCTTATCTAAATTATCATTTACCGATTCTAATAAATTATCATATACTTTTACAGAAATATTATCTTCATCCAATGCTGCATTTAGTGATGAATTATATCTCCTAACTTTAGAGTAAAATATATTTTTCTTTATATTAGTGTTTAAAATACTTGCAAATGTATTTTTATAATTCCCATAAGTCTCATATAATGCTTTAAATGCATCTTCTCTTACTCTTCTATCTTTATTCTCCATTAGAGGTATAAATCTGCCATGAGTAATCTGTATTTCTTCGCCATTTTCATCCTTTATAACAGGAAATTCTAAATCTGCATTATTAAGCATAGAAAAAGTATTTTCAGGACCATTTGCAATATCTCCTACTCCTGCTATTATAGCCTCTTCTTTTTCACTTAATATATGTTCTTTTTGTCTGAAAATTTCATCTAAGTAATGAGAATATTCATTTAAGCCAGGATTTTTCTTCTTAAATAGCAAAATATCTTCTTTATTTAATTCTAAAATCTCAGGTACTATAAAAGAAGAAACTTCACCTATATTTACCATTAAAGTTGTTGCTCTGTCAGTAAATTCTTGATATTTGGCATTATTGGTATCTTCATCTTGTTTCATTTTAGCAAATGTGTATACATTACTTACTGTTCTAGAAATTTCATCTTTTAATCTTAATAACCCCAATAAATTATCTGGATTTTTAATTACATTTCCTTTAAATAATTTTAATTCTCCTATTAATGATTTAACTTTTTTAAAATCTTTTTCCCAATCTTCATCATTTTTATACATAGATTCAATATCCCATTTAAAATTAGAATCTATTTCATCTCTTAATTTTACCTTACTCATTTACACACATCCTTAATTTATATTGTTTTTATTATCATAATACTTTACATCTTTTAAAAATTTTATCATACATCCTGCAGTAGTTCTCTGTGCAAGTGGAAGTGAACATTTTGTTATTTTATAATATCTTTCTCTTGAATTTTCCAAATCCTTATACTTTTTATATTGTTTTAATGCGGTTTTAGCATTAAAAACTATATAACTATTTAATTTTTTAAATTCTATTGGGCTTTTACTTGTTCTAAACTCCTTTACTATATCATATGTTGTCTTTACAAAATTTTCATATTGTCTATGATTATCTAAAAGGCGTATATTTACATGTTGAGGTATTGTCATATCTTGTATTATATGAAGTGATGCTCCTAAATAAAACATAGACCTACTTTTATAACCTTTTTTCCAATATGAAATTGCTTTTTTATAATAATTATTTGTCAAATTCTTTGCATTAGAATGGCCAAACATCCCCCTACGTTTAGTCGGACTATAAAAATGACTTGTACTTTTGAAATCTTGATCAGCCCAAACTGCTCCTCTATTTACTTCTTCTAAATAATGATTATATACTTCAAATTCTTCTATATAATTATTATCAGCTAAGAGCTTCATTGACTGATAGTTAATAAATCTATGAACTTTGCATTCTGTAGTTATTATTTTCTTTTTAAATGGATTTAAAGCCCATAAGACAGATTTAAAAGCCATTCCATAATATTTTTCAAATCTATTCATATTATATCATTCCTTTATGAATATTTATTCTATAATATATATATTACCCAAAAAAGCATAAAAAAAAAGGTGACAAGTCACCTTTTTTTTGTTTTATCTTAATACTTTTACAAATTTAATTGAATATAAATCTCCAATTATATAATCATCAGTTTCTGCTTCTTGTAAAACTACATAATCTACTCCCACATCTAGTAACCTACCTTCTTTATCTAAAAAGGTATTTGTTCCTATTAAGAAATCTATTCTTACATATTCTCCTATTAAATTCATTAAATACCCTTGTAAGTATTCTTGATCTTTAAATACTGGAAGTGGCTCTCTGTCTTCCATATCTGGCTTTGGAATATTAGGGTTTACTGGCCTATTAGGATAGTTATAATTAGGCATATTTGGATTATTTGGCATAGGGTTATAATTAGGCACGTTATAATTCTTTGGATACATTTATGAAAACCTCCTTGATATTTTAAGTTTCTTTATAAAGTTCAGTTGGATCAAAAAAACAATGTTTTCTTATTCTGGTATTTATCACCCCACTTCTATTCCGTGGAAAATAAGTAGGACATTCAGGGACAAAAGGATTCATATACCATAAAGAGTTTACAATATTCCATTGCTTATTACCTGACAAGGCCCAATCTGCTATTTCATAATGAATCTGTTCCGGAGGACTAGCCCAAATTGTTTGAGGGTTTCTTCTTCCTCCTATAACATTTCTTACACAATCAAATTGTCCTTCTTGAAATATTACATTTCTTAAATTCCCCATATTCACTCTTTGGTATTCTCCATAGGGAATATGAACTCTATTCATAACTACAGTAGCAACTGCCTTCATTCCAGTGTCTCCCTCTCCCCCTGCCTCACATTTGATAATTCTAGCTAATAATTCTCTTGCTGACATTGGCATGGAAATCCCTCCTATCTAGCTACTATTAGTATATTTATAATCTTTGATTTTTGATACACTTAATTAAAAAGACTTGTTAATAACTTTTGTTATCAACAAGTCTTTTATTTTATCTAGGAATAAATCCAGTTTTTTTATAAACTTTTCTAAGAGTTTTACGAGCAACTCTACTAGCTTTTTCACTTCCTTCTTTATATACCTTTTCTAAATAAGCTTTATCGTTCATATATTCTAAATATTTTTCTCTTATGGGTTTTAAAGTATCAATTATAATTTCTGAAATATCCTCTTTAAATTCTCCATATCCTTTTCCAATATATTTATTTTCAATATCTGAAATCTTTTCTCCAGTTAATTTAGAGTAAATTGTAAGAAGATTTTTAATTCCAAGTTGTTCATCTGAGTATCTAACTTGATTTATTGAATCAGTTATACTTCTCTTTACCTTTCTTCTAATAGTATCTGGGTCATCTTTTAATAATATATATCCATTTTCATTTTCAGCTGATTTTGACATCTTTTGAGAAGGATTTTGCAAATCCATTATCCTAGCTCCAACAGTAGATATAAGTGGATCTGGTACTTTAAATGTTTCGCTATATCTATTGTTAAACCTAGAAGCTAAATCACGTGCAAGTTCTAAGTGTTGCTTTTGATCTTCCCCTACTGGAACTGAATCCGTACTGTATAATAAAATATCTGATGCCATTAGCACAGGATAAGTTAATAATCCAGCATTTAAGTTCTTTTCATTTTTCTTGATTTTATCTTTAAACTGAGTCATTCGATTTAATTCACCTAAATAAGTCATTGAAGATAAAACCCAGGATAGTTGAGTATGTTCTGGAACATGTGATTGAATAAATATTGTAGATTTTGAAGGATCTATTCCACAAGCCATATATAATGACATAACTTCTAATGTTCTTCTCCTTAAGTCTTTAGCTATTTGTGGTACTGTTATAGAATGTAAATCTACAACACAATAATAACAATCATATTTTTCTTGCAAATCTACCCAATTTCTTATAGCTCCTAAGTAATTACCTAATGTTAATTCACCTGAAGGCTGTACTCCACTAAATATAACTTTTTTTTCACTCATATTCATTCTTCCTTTCACAAAATAATAAAACCCATTGTCTCTATATATAGAGACGATGGGTTAAGTCGCGGTACCACTCTAATTGACATTTAGTCATCTTTTATCCTATAACGGGGAAAGCCGTCAAATTCTACTATTTTTCAAATTTGAACTCCTAAGTCCATTCAGCAAATACTTAACACTGATCTTCCACCATCACCAGTTCGCTATAGAAAGATTTTTGCTTACTACTCTTAATCAACGCTTTTCATTTATTTAATTTCATATTATATATTATAATGTTAAATTTGTAAATAAAACTATATCAATTTTTTAATTTCTTCTAATGCTTTATCATAATTAGGATGATTAGTTACTTCATCTAGATATTCTACATATTCTATTTTATTGTCTTTATTTATAACTAAAACGCCTCTTGATAGCAATCTAAATTCTTCTATAGTAAACCCATACTTATCACCAAAGTCTAAATCTTTATGATCTGATACTACTTTTATATTTTCTATACCTTCTGCCCCACAGAACCTCTTTTGAGCAAAGGGTAAATCTACAGATATTGTTACAATAAACACATCATCAGACAATTTTGTTGATTCTTCATTGAATCTTTGTGTTTGTAATGAACATACACCAGTGTCTATTGAAGGTACTACAGATATAACTTTTATCTTTCCCTCTGTTTCATTATAGAAATCAAATTCAGATAAATCTTGTTTTAAGGCTTTAAAATTTTCAGCTTTATCACCTATTTTTACTTGAGTCCCTTTTAATGTAACTGGTTTTCCACCAAATGTTATATTTTTATTTGTCATTGAAATCCCTCCAAAACTTTATTAATAATTCATCTATAACATATATTACCCAAATAAAAATTATTTAAAATTAAATCCTTAAAAAGCTATTATTATTCCACCTTCATTTGCATATACTGTACTAATTCCTCTAGCTTCAACTATAATTATATCTTTAAATTTATATTTTTTCAGAATATCCTCTTTTAATTTCTTGGCTCTCTCATATGCATTAACATGTGAAATTCCTAATATCTTTTCACTAAATTTAGTGTGCTCTCCTTCTTCTTCTATTACATCTACAAGCTTAGATAGTGCTTTATTTGTACCTCTTGCTTTCTTTACTAACCTTATATTACCATCATCTGTAGAACCCATTATAGGCTTTATAGAAAGAGCAGATGCAATACGTCCTTTTAGTTTGCTCATTCTTCCAGCCTTTATTAAATTATCTAATGATTCCAAAACAAAAAAAGTTTTCATTTCTTTTATATATTGATTTGTCTTTATAACAATATCATTTTCAGAAAAATTTTTATTAATTAACTCATCTATCTTAATACAAGTTAGAGTTTCCCCAACTGAAGCACTTAATGAATCAAATACATGAATAAATTTATCATTTGCTTCTTCTAATATCATATTTTTTGCCATCATTGCACTGTTATAAGTACTACTTAATGCTGAAGATAAAGTTACAACAAAACTTTTATCATCTTGTTTATATTTCTCAGCAAAATTCATAGGAGATGGACTAGCTGTTTTAGGATAATCATTACTATCTTTCATTTTATTTATAAGTTCATCTTTATCTAAACTCTCATCATCTATAAATTCCTCATCATCTATTCTTATAGTTAAAGGAACTAAATCTATATCTATATTATTCTCTAGTTCATCATTTAAATCACAACAACTATCTGCTATTATCTTCATACTTGTTTCTCCTTTACATTTTTAATTTAATATTATAATATCATATTATCAATATATTGAATAGAATTATAAATATTTATCATATTATTATATGTATTTAGATAAATCTATTATATATATTTATAGTTTTGAAAGGGGAAAATAATGAATAATATTAAACTTTTTTCTGATAGTACATGTGATTTACCCAAAAAATTATTAGACAAATTAAATATCTCTATAATACCATTATATGTTGTGTTTAGAGATAAAACATTTAAGGATGGAAATGATATAAATGTTGAAGGATTATATGAAAAAGTCGATGAGTTAGATATTTTACCTAAGACTTCAGCGCCCTCTCCTATTGATTTTTATAATGCTTTTAAACCTTATATAGATAAGGGAGATTCTATTATATATATCGGCCTTTCTTCAAAATTATCATCTACAATTTTGAATGCTAAAATAATTGAAGATGAATTTCAAGATTCTGATATAACAATTATAGACTCTAAAAATTTATCCGCTGGAATAGGATTATTATTACTTAAAGCATATGAGCTTATAGAGTCAGGTATGGACAAAGAAAATATAGTAGAAGAAATTAAAAGTCTTGTTTCAAAAGTAAAAACATCATTTATTGTAGATGATTTTGATTTTTTACATAAAGGGGGTAGATGTAGTAGTATACAATCTTTAATGGGAGGACTTCTTAAAATTAAACCTATATTAAAAGTTAATGATGGTAATATAATACTGGGTCAAAAACCTAGAGGTAAAAAAAGAAAAGCAATTGATTTAACTTTGCAAAATATTTATAAAAATAAAGATTCTATTGATTTAAATAGAATAATAGTTGGTGAGTCAATGGCTATAGAAGACTCATTATATATTAAGGAACAATTAGAAAAAAATATGAACTTTAAAGAAATATTATTAATAGAAGCAGGATGTGTTATATCTAGCCATTGTGGCAAAAACACTACTGGAATATATTATATAGAAAAATAAAATAGCGGCTTATATAAGCCGCTATTTTATTTTTCTATATTTAATTTCTCTCTTAATTTTTCTAGCATATCTTTGGTCATGGATTCTAAATCATATTTAGGATTCCATCCCCATTCTTCTTTTGCAGCACTATCATCTAAAGAATTTGGCCATGAATTTGCAATTTTTTGCAAGTCACCATCTACATCGTAATCCATTGTAAATTCAGGAATATGTTTTTTAATTTCATTAAAAATCATTTCAGGATTAAAACTCATAGCTGTTACATTAAATGCATTTCTATGTTTTAGTTTGGTACCGTCTGCTTCTAGTAAATCAATTATAGCATTTATTGCATCTGGCATATACATCATATCCATATAAGTATCTTCATCTAGAGGACAAGTGAATTTTCCTTTTTGTAACGCATCATAATATATATGAACTGCATAATCAGTAGTTCCTCCACCTGGAAGTGCAGCATAAGATATTAAACCTGGAAATCTAACTCCTCTTGTATCAACTCCAAATTTTTCATAATAATAATCACATAAAAGTTCTCCAGATACTTTTGTAACCCCATACATTGTATTAGGTCTTTGTATCGTGTCTTGAGGAGTATCATCTTTTGGTGTGTTTGGACCAAAAGCTGCTATAGAACTAGGTGTAAATACACCACAATTATTTTCACGAGCAACTTCTAATATATTAAACAATCCATTCATATTAACTTCCCATGCCATAGTTGGTTTCTTTTCTCCAACTGCAGATAATATAGCTGCTAAATTTATTATCCAATCAACATCATATTTTTTTACTACTTCATTTAACCTATCATAATCAGTTATATCTACAACTTCAAAAGGACCAGATTCTACTACCATAGTGTCTCGTTTGCTACGTCCACTAGCTATTACATTTTCATTTCCATAACGTTTTCTCAATTCCATAGTTAACTCAGAACCTATTTGTCCTAAAGCTCCTGTAATCAAAAACTTTTTCACTTACAACACCTCCAAATAATTTTTATATTTACAAATAAAGAATAACCTAAAAAAGGATAAAAATCAAGTTACACTTATTATTATTTTGATTAAAGTATCATTTCTATCTGTACTACATATGATTTATAGTGGTAACAACTATAAAGTGATATAACTTAACTTTAAAGTTAAGTTATATCACTTTATTAGATCTTTTCTTTGTCTATATCTATCTATTATTAAATTTTCTTCGTCTTTTAAATTTAGGTTTTTAATTTTATTTAGCTCTTCATCTAATTTTTTTTCTATAATTTTTCTAGCTAACTCTTTATCTTTCTTTTTTATAAATTCCGGTTCATTTAGTGCTAAATATTTTATTGCATCTCTTATTTCACTATTTATAAATCCATTTATTGATTTATATTTTTTAACTTTAGGTTCTATTTCTTTCTTATAAATATTTCTAATTATATCTCTATGATAATATTTAAGTAACTTTACAGATCCTTCAGTTAAGGCATATATGGAAATTGAATCATCACATCGTCTATTTTGAAATTTATTTTTTAACTTTTGTGGTATTTTTTCCTTATTGTTGGTTCTCTCTATTACATATTTTTTACCTCTATAATTATATATTTCAATAATTACCATTGGGTTTATATTTCTTTTAATTTTAGGATCTAAATTAAATTCTTTATCATTGAATATAATACCATCATAATCTTTACAATGATAGTAAATAACTCCGTTTGTTATTATATGCTTTTCTAGTAGCTCTCCCCACATCTGTACTGCCAAATCATTACTTATAGTTTCTAAATTAAAGTTTTTCTTCATATCCTTGTCCAACTCCTCTTAATAAAAGAATAGAACATGTATTCGTAATTGTCAAGAATTTATTTTAATATTTAATATAATATATTGATTATTTTAATTTTTTATTGTAAAGTAAGTTTTATAAGGTGGTGAATATATGAATACAATAAATCAATTTGTAAAATATGTTAAATTAGATGAAGAAAAAAGAATTCTTTTAGCTGTTCAAAATAGCTATCAAACTTTTTTACATGAAGAAGAGAGTAAAAAAATGATATTAGAAGGTTTAAAATCTATTTTAAATGATGATTTTAAAAAATTAGAAATAGGTAAAAATGTTTGTAGAATAACAGTTCAAGAAGGAAAAGAAGAAGAATGTAAAGAGAAAATATATGAAGAACTTGTAAAAAGTCTAGAAATGGCAATGGCTTTTATGTCACAAATGCAAAATAAGGATAATCAGTAATTGATTATCCTTATTTTATATTTAATATGATGCTTTATCTAAAGCTATAATAGCTTGTAATGGCTTATTACCTTTTACAGTTCCTACAGCATATACAGTATAATATTGACTTGGATTTAAAACTACATTTGGAACTGTTAAAACTACATCATCTGTTCCAGCTATTCTGACTTGTAATGTATATCTACCAGGATCAACTAATATTTTTTTACTAACTTCTCTAAAACCAATATTTTCAAATAATTTTTTTCCATCTGATAGAGTTACATCTACTTTAGGTGCATCCGGTACTAAATGAACAAATTTTACTTGTGACATATTAGGAGGAATAGTATAAGAAGTATCATTTATAACTAATGGTTGTATATCATTTAAAAAACCAGTGGCTGCAATAGTATAATCAGAATTAGGCATTATATTTATAACTGTATCTATAACTGGATTTGACCTAGTTCCTGTAGCAAAAACTTGAACATTATATCTACCATTCATTAATGGCAAATATTCAGTGAAATTTTCATAAGTTAAATTTTGTGCAATTAATGTGTTATTTAAATATACATCAACACCTGGAGCATCTGGAGATGCATGTAATATCCTTGCATAAGAAGTATTATATCCATATCCATAATTTTTTGTATTATAATACATATTTATCACCTTTTATTAATTTTTTTATTCTCTATTTTATAATATTCAAATTAACTTATTTAGTTACATTCCCGAAAAATAAAATTCAACTAAATGTATAATATTTGAAAAGCTAGTAATACTATTCATATACAAATTTAGTTTATTAGGAGGTTTTAAATATGGATAGATTGGCTTTAATTTTAGTTATTGTTGGAGCACTTAATTGGGGACTGATTGCATTATTTCAATTTGATTTAGTTGCCTCATTATTTGGTGGTCAATCAGCTTTTTTAAGTAGAGTAGTATATGGATTAGTAGGACTTGCAGGTTTATACTGTATCTCACTTTTATTTAGAGAAAGAAATGGAACTGAAAAATAAGAAATAGGATCAAGTATCTACTTGATCCTATTTTTCAAATATGTTATATAAATCTTTTCTTCTATGTTTCAATAGAGGTAGTTCTATTCTAATATTTTTAATTTTATTTAAATCTATTTGCCCAACAATAATTCCTTCTTCAAATTCTAAAGTATCTACTATATCACCCCAAGGGTCTACAATTAATGAATGTCCATAAGAATCATATGAAAGTTCATCATTTAATGCACCACTACATCCAATAGTATAAACTTGATTATCAAGAGCTCTTACTTTGAATAAATCTTTCCAATGTGCCGGCCCTGTAGTCATATTAAATGCAGCTGGAGTAATTATTATCTTAGCCCCTTTATCTACCATTATCCTTGATAATTCTGGAAAGCGAATATCATAACAAATTTGAAGTCCTATCTTACAATATTCAGTATCAAATACAGTAAATTTATCACCTCTACTTAATACATCTGATTCTTTAAATTTAGCTCCATTTTTAATGTCAATATCAAATAAGTGTATTTTTCTATGTTTTGCTATAATTTGTCCCTTTCTATCAAATACATAACTAGTATTATATATCTTTCCATTAGCATTTTCAGGAATAGAACCTGCCACTATGTACTTTTTTAATTGAATGGCAAGACTAGAAATAATTTTTAATGTTCTACTATTTTTCTCTTCTTCACTATATTCTTTAAAATATCTTATATCATAGGGACAATTAAACATCTCTGGCAAAACTATTATATCAGCACCTAATTCTGATGCTTTTTTTATCATACTTTGTGCTTTAACTAAGTTAATACCTTTATTTTCTTCTACTCTCATTTGACACAAACCAATTTTCAAAGTATCACTCCTTAGATGTAGTTAATAGATTTATAACTTTTTCTATTTTTATAATTTTATTGTTCATATCTTCCTTAAGAATAGGTTTAAAGCAATTCATAAAAGATATAGCTGATTCTAATTTGTCACTATTTTGATCTCTAAATGAATTATTATGAGCTTTTATATTATCTTTAGTTTTATAAATATTCTTTTTAGTATTTACTAATTTTGAAACTAGTTCTTTGCTTTTTCCTCCACTATATTCACCAATTTCTATTAATATCATTTCTATTCTATCAATACTAGGTAAATCTACTTTGGCCTCTATTAAGCCATCGTATTTATTTAATCTAACTCTATTTATTTTATCTAAAATGTCAAATACATCTTCTACTTTTGATAAAGTTAACTGTTGGTTTTCTGGAAAATATCTTTTAATGTTTCTTATCATTTTTACTTCATTTCTATAATTTTTGTTCAAAATACACACCTCTATCCTTATATGAATTTCATATAATTATGATATGCATTTTG
Source organism: Senegalia massiliensis (assembly GCF_009911265.1). Taxonomy (NCBI): domain Bacteria; kingdom Bacillati; phylum Bacillota; class Clostridia; order Eubacteriales; family Clostridiaceae; genus Senegalia; species Senegalia massiliensis. The sequence continues at coordinate 163,954 of NZ_QXXA01000004.1, forward strand.
TAAAATAAAAGTGAGAAACTTACTCTAACCCTGCATCACGTCGTAATTCTGTAATTGACTTAGTAGTTATTTGACTTTTATCTAATTCTAATAATTCTATTGCTCTATCTAAATCCTTCTTGTTTTTTATTTCTATTTCCATATAAGTTTCTGGATAAGTATCTTTATCCCAAGTATCAATTTCAAATAAAATACCTTTAAACTCATATGAAATCCTTTCTTTATACCCAATATAACTTGTTACAAGGCCTAACATTTCAAATATCTTAAACATATTTTCACTATTATCTATTCTTACTTCTATTTCTTTATTCTCCCTATATTCTTTATCAGATAATATTGTTTTTAAGGTTACCTTTTCTACACAATTATTATTAATGTTTTGTTTTGTTGTTCTTATTCTTAGGTAGCCATTATAGTCATTTTCTACTCTCTTATCTTTAGTATCTAGTATTATATTTTTTTGTTTTTCATCCTTTATTTTTTTTGCACCTATTTTTTCTAATTTATTTATTATTTTTTCTTTGTCTATCCCTAAAACTTTTACTTCAAGCTCCTTAGTCAAAAAATCACCTCTAATCTACTATTTTTATAGGAATAAAGTTTATATAGTCACTTGCTATACATCTAAATTCTATTCCATCAATTATTCCTTCTTTTACAAATTTATGTCCTTCTCCATGAAGATGACCATAAACACATATATTTACATTATATTTTCTCATAATTTCTACAAATTCATTAGTTTTACCAGATACATTAAACGGCGGATAATGAATCATAACTATCTTTACTGGCATATCTTTAATACTTTCTAATGATAATATAAGTCTATTAATTTCTCTATCAAATATTTTTTTATCTTTATCTTGAAACTCATCACTATCTTTAGCAATCCAACCTCTTGTTCCAGCAACCCCTATGTTATTATATTTATACCCATCATTGAATAAAAAATGAATATTATCAAGTTCTAATTTATTTAATTTTGACTTAGTTTCCCACCAATAATCATGATTTCCTTTAGAAATTATTTTATAACCTGGAAGTTTAACAATCTTTTTTAAGTCAATTTCTGCTTCTTTTAATTTTAGCCCCCAGCTTATATCTCCAGCTAAAAGTACTATATCATTATCTTTTATTTTTTTATTCCAATTATAAAATATTTTTCTTTCATGATTTTCCCACTTAGAACTAAAAACATCCATTGGCTTATCACCAATAGGGTCCAAGTGTAAATCTGCAATTGCATATATAGCCATTTTTTCACCTCTGTTAAATTTCAATATAATTAAAATTATATCCTTTATTTTTTAATATATTTTGCTCTCGTGTTTGACAAGTAAACAGTATAACTTGTCTTTGTTTTGATTGTTCATAAATAAAATCTAATATAGAATCAAGCCTTATATCATCATATTGTATAAAGCAATCATCTAATATTAATGGTATTTTTTTATCTTTTTTTATTATATCTATAATGCCAAATCTAAGAGAAAAATATATCTGATCTATAGTTCCATAACTTAAATTCTCTATATCAATCAAAACATCATCTTTAGAAACAATTTTGGTCTCTAAGTTTTCTGTTATCTTTATATCTTTATATTTACCTTTTGTAATTGTAGATATAATATCAGATACTTCTTTGTTAAGTTTAGGAGCAAACTCTCTATGAATACTTTTAGATATCTTTTCAATTGTTTCTTTAGCAATTTCTATAGATTTAATTTCATTTTCACATTTTAATATTTGTTGTTTTTTTGTATAGATTTGTTCTTCAATTTCTTGAATTGGACGAAATAAGGAATGCATAGTTTTTATTTTTTCTTCTAGATTAGAAATTTCTTTATCTCTTTCTATAATAACATTATTCAATTCAGATAATTTTTCCAGTAAAGAATTATCTTCTAAATAAAATTTACTTATATCAATATCAGAACACTTTTTTACTTCTTCTTCTAATTCTTCAAAAGTTTTATTAGATAATATACCACTTAATATCTCTCTTTTGTAATTTATTTCGTGTATTATATTTTCAAATTTTCTCTTCTTGTCTATGCCTTTCTTTAATTCTTCAGGAGTTTCAAATTTGTTTTTATCTAATATAAATTTAATACCCATCTTTTCATTATTTAATTTTGCCTTAAGTCTTTCTAGTTCAACATTTTTTTCTACTAGCTGATTTTGTAAAAATCTTTCATCTTCTCTTAATTCTTCTCTTTTTAAATCTTTTTCTCTATTATATATATTAATTAAATTATTATTATCATTAATAACACTTTGTTTGTTCTTAATTTTAATATTAAGATAAAAATTTATTATTATAAATATAAATGACATAATAAAAAATTTATTATCTAATAAAAATCCTAGAGTTAAAGAAACAATCAAACAAACTAAAAATATTATAAAAAATGTTTTAGTAAGCATAAGAGATTTTTTAAAATTCTTGTTTTCTTTTAGTTTTTCTGTATTAGTATTTAAATTACTATTTAATTCATATTCTTTAATTTGATCATTTATAGAATTTAACTTTTCTTTTATATCTAAGATATTTTTATTTATTCTTTCTATATTTTCTTTTATTGTATCTATAGTATTTTCATATTTTATTATTTCGCCATAATCTTCTATTTTAATATCTTTATATTTTTTAATCTTATAAGAGTTTTTATGAAGAATATCTATTTCTTCTAATAATTTATTTGCTTTTTCATATTTTACATTTAATTCTTTACAATTATGTTTATAAATATCATCTTCTAACTTTTCTTTTTTCTTATATAATTCATCTAATATATTCTTTTTTTCTTTTAATTCTAGTTGAAATTCTTTAGTATCAGAAAATAATTTATAGGCCTTTTCTTTTTCTATATCTAAATCATTAACCTCTCTAATTAAATTCCCATAAGGAGAAGTCCTAAGCCTATTTTTAGTCCCTATATCATTTAATCTTTTTTCTAATCTTTCTATTACTTTTTTTATTGATATTTCGTTATCTAAACTGCCTCCTAGATTTATTAAGTTATCTTTTACTTCTTTAGAAAATCTATCTTCAGTCTTACTTTTAAGCTGTGAAATACTTATAGTATTTTTATATATAATTTTATTTATCCCAAAATGAAGACTACTAGGTTCTATTGTTCTGGAAATAGGATTATATTCAAACATTCCACTTATATTTTCGCCTGTTCTTTCATCAAAGATTTTTACATCATCATTACCTTTTATAAAATTACGTTCTACTCTAAATAAATCATTATTATAATAGTATTTTAATATTCCTTGATATTTACTATCATTCCACGGAAAATACTTTTCATAATCCTTAGTATATCTTTTTGTTTTTGTATATGACTTAACAAATCCAAAAAGCATTGATTCAATAAATTTATGTATAGTACTCTTCCCAGCTTCATTTTCACCATAAATTATATTTAAACCTGGTTTCAATATAATTTTTTTATTGTTAAACTTCCCAAAAGAAAGAATATTTAATTCACTTATATTCATTATATACCCTTCTCTCTTAATAATTCTTCTAACCCTATAGTTAAAGCATTGGTTATAGTTTCATCTTCTAAACCTTTATCTTTCATTTCCATTATATATCTGCCAATGATATTTTCTTCATTATTTTTTAATAAACCTTCTAAATCATAATTTTCTTTTGTATTATCTGTTATTTTTATAAAATAAAATTTATCTTTTAATTTATATTCTAATTCTTTTATTTTAGGCTTTATGTCTTTGTCTATAAAACCATTTAAAATTATCCTAAAGAAATCCTTTTGTAATCTTTCATTATTATCTACATTAATTACATTATCTAATATATCATTATAAGTCATATCTTCATTTATATTTAATCTTTTTATATGATATCTTCTATTAGCTAATGATATAAACTTTGTTTCTAAGCCATTTTTATCTATTATCCCTTCAATAATACCATGATCACCTGTTTCACCAAAGTCTAAAGGTTCTGGACTTCCACAATAACAAATATTATTAGATATATATTGATGCTTATGTATATGTCCTAGGCCTATATAATCAAATTCTAAATCCTTTAAATGATTTTTATCTATTGGCATATATTTTGATTTTTTATCTATTATATCTCCATGAAGTAATAATATATTATTTCTATCTTTATTTAATTTAATATCTTTAAATCTTTGTGCTGATTTTTCTTTTTCATACCAACTGAGGCCCCAAACATCAGTATTATATTTTTCAAATGATAATTTACTCAAATTCTTCTCTTTGATTATATATACATTTTTATTCCAATCAATTAAGTTATATAAAGATTTTTCATTCAAATAATCATGGTTTCCAGTTATCATAATTATATTTGTATTTTTTATATCCTTAAAACTATCATTTATAATTTTCAAATCAGCTATAGTACATAATTCATCTTCAAACAAATCTCCTGCTATAAGTAAAAAATCTATTTTTTCACTTTTACATCTTTTAACTATATTTAAAAAAGTATCTATTATTTCAATTCTTTTATTTTTACTTGTATCTTGATCTAATTTACTTGTCGTAAATTTCATGCCAATATGTACATCTCCTGTATGAATAAAACTAATACTCATTTTTCCACCTTCCTTTAGAACATATATTCGATATTTTTTATAAGAATCCTTTATTTAAATTTAATTTTATTTATAATTGAAATACTACCATTATTATAACAGTATGATAATAATAATCTCGACAAAGTTCATGAATTAATAATAAATTAAATTTTAATGCTATATTTGTGATGCTTTTGCTATTCTTCACTTTCATATATATTACCTTTATGTGACTTAAAATATGGTATATGGGCTGGCAATTCTATTAGAGGAGTAGCTCCTGTAGCAACTTTTTAGGTATTGTATTTAATAATTCTAAATCTGGAGAGAGAAAATCAGTTTAATGTTAACAAAAATAATAAGCTAAAAAGCTTATTATTTTTGTTTGTATATTATTTTTTTTATTTCTGAAAAATCATGAGCTTCATATTTGGGTTTTATTTCTGTATTATTTTTATTATTATTTGGATTATACCAAAGAGTATCAATGCCGAAATTTAAACCGCCTTTAATATCTGATTTTAAGCTATCTCCAATTATTATTAAATCTTCTTTTTCAGTGTGGTTTATTCTATCTAAAGTCAATTTAAATATTTCTGAATCGGGTTTTTTAAATCCTACCTCTTCAGATATTATTATATCTTCAAAATAATTGGCTATTTCTGAATTTCTTATTCTCACATTTTGAACTTTTGATAAGCCATTTGTGATTATTACTAATCTAAAATCACTATGTATTTCTTCTATTAATTCCTTTGCTCCTTTTAAAAGAAATGAACTTTCTTTTAAAAAATCCATATATTTAAAACTAAATTCACTAGGATCAATTTTTATCTTAGTTTCTTTAAAAAACCTTCTAAATCTTTCCGATTTAAGATCTTGTGCTGATATTTTACCATCTTCAAATTCATTCCATACGGCTTTATTATGTGTTTTATACATAGATAAATGTTCTTTTTCACTATATTCATAATTAAAATAACTAATTGAATTTTCAAGCGCATATTTTTCTGCTTTTTCAAAGTCAAAAAGTGTCATATCTGCATCAAATATTATTATATTATATTTCAATATTAACTCTCCTCTCATTCGTTTTTTAATTGTATCACATTATATATGTTTATTTAAGTGTTATATATTATGAATGTGATACAAATCACTTATTTATTGCTTTTTTATGGATATAATTATACTAGATATAAAAGGAGGTATTTTTATGAGTAAATTTTTAGGTCCAATCCATTATTGGTTATTTAATAAAATAAAATTACATGAGGAATTAGAAAAAAACATTGTAGAAAGTTTAGAAGACAAATATGGTCTAGAAATAGAGCAAACACATTTATATTTTATTGACTATCATGGAAGTTTAATAGAAGATAAACCACTAGAAGAACTTATAGACACAAGTAATATCCATGGATGGTTGCAAGAAAAAATTGATATTGCTGAAACAAGGTTTGCAGATTTCATTACTACTGTATTAGACAAATTCCCTAGTGAATCTATTGTAATTATTGAAAAAGAATATGAAAAGCAAGGAATAGAATGCGGGATAGATTCCAAAGGAAAATACCCAGTAAATAATGCTATGGAAATTTACAAATCACTAAATAATTATATATTAGATGGTATGCCTTGTGATAATACCAATAATATAATAAATTCAACTGAAAAAGAAATAGAGTGGAAGATTACAAATTGCCTTCATAAAAAATATTGGGAAAAAGTTGATGGTAATACTGAAGTATTTTACAATTTAAGATCCCTTTGGAATAGTAAGTTTGTAGAAAATGCTAATACTTCATTTGAATATCAATACATTAATAATGAGGGTAAATTAAATCATAAAATTTATCAAAAATAACATAAAAAATAAAGAGTGAAATTTCACTCTTTATTTTTTATATTTATATTATGCAGTTTGTCCTTCACTCATGAACATTTCAATATCACTTTCAACTTCTCCATTTGGAGCTATACCAAATTTTTCAACTAATACATTAGCTACATTTGGTGAAAGGAATGCTGGTAATGTTGGTCCTAAATGAATATCTTTTACTCCTAAAGCAAGTAATGCTAATAATACTATTACTGCTTTTTGCTCATACCATGCAATATTATATGATATTGGTAATTCATTTATATCTTCTAATTCAAATACTTCTTTAAGCTTCATTGCTATAACAGCTAATGAATATGAATCATTACATTGTCCTGCATCAAGTACTCTAGGAATTCCTCCTATATCACCAAGTGGTAATTTATTATATCTGTATTTTGCACATCCAGCTGTAAGAATAACTGTATCCTTTGGAAGTTTATCTGCAAATTCTGTATAATAATCTCTTGATTTCATTCTTCCGTCACAACCTGCCATTACAAAGAATCTTTTAATAGCACCTGATTTAACAGCATCTACTACTTTATCAGCAAGTTCCATAACTTGATTATGTGCAAACCCACCTACTATTGATCCAGTCTCAATCTCTGTTGGAGGATCTAACTTTTTAGCCATTTCTATTATTTCTGAAAAGTCTTTTTTACCATTTTCATCTGATTCTATATGAGTACATCCTGGATATCCTGAAGCTCCTGTTGTAAATATTCTATTTCTTATTTCTTCTTTTCTAGGTGGCACTATACAGTTTGTTGTAAATAATATAGGACCATTAAAGCTTTCAAATTCAGTTAATTGTTTCCACCATGAGTTTCCATAATTGCCTACAAAATGATCATACTTCTTAAATGCTGGGTAATAATTTGCTGGTAACATTTCACTGTGTGTATAAATATCTACACCAGAATCTTTTGTTTGCTCAAGTAATTGTTCAAAATCTTTTAGATCATGTCCTGATACTAATATAGCAGGATTATTTCTTGTTCCAATATTCACCTCTGTTATTTCAGGGTTTCCATAAGTTGAAGTATTAGCTTCATCAAGTAATGCCATTGCTTTCACTCCAAAATTCCCTGTTTCCATTGTTAAAGCTACTAATTCATCAGCTGATAAACTATCATCTAATGTAGCTTGAAGTGCCTTATACATAAATTCACATATTTCATCATCTGATTTCCCTAAATTAACAGCATGATCAGTATATGCTGCCATACCTTTTAAGCCATAAGTAATTAATTCTCTTAAAGATCTTACATCTTCATTTTCTGTATTAAGAACCCCTACATTTTCACCTTTTTTAACCATATCCTCTTTTCCATTAACTTTAAAAGTAGCTGAATCATGCAACTCACTTACTCCTACTTTTTTTCTTAACTCATCTCTTATTTCAATCATTTTATCTATTTCTTTAACTATTGAATCTTCATCAAAATTAGCATTAGTTATTGTTATAAATAAACCATTTAGCATCTTATTATTAACATCACCTAATTCACTTGCAGATAAATCTCCTTTTACTACTATTTCAGATATCCCTTTTAACGTATATATTAAAAGGTCTTGTAAATTTGCTACTGTGCTGGTTTTACCACAAACCCCTCTTACAGTACATCCTACATTTTTTGCTGCCTCTTGACATTGATAACAAAACATTGACATCATAAAACCTCCCTGTTTTCTCTTTATCTATATAATAATACATACAATAAACTCTATCTGTGATTCATATCACAATAAAGGTTATTTTAATCTATGATGTCTATAATTTCATATTCTTTATCTTTAAGAAGATCTACAAAATTACCATTTATATTTACTACAGGTCGTGTGGGAATTGCTTTGTTTGTATATATTATTTCTCCAATTGACCCATCATTTAATCTTACAATATTTCCTATATAAAACTTAGAAATATTGTTTAAAAAAGTAGTGGTAATCTCTCCATCTAATATACCAAAGCTATTATATAGCATTTCTTCTGCAGCAATAAAAGGAGATTTTCTTTTCCTATATACTTTATCAGTTGTCATAGCATGAAATACATCTGCAATTGCTATAATTTTACCAAATTCATGTATCTGATTAGATTTAAGACCTAATGGATAACCACTACCATCTTCTCTTTCATGATGCTCAAGTGCTCCATATAATATATCTGAATTTATATTATTAATCTCCTTTAGTATCTTATAACTATTTATTGTATGATTAATTATTACAATAAATTCTTCTTCACTTAAAGGCCCTGGCTTATTCATTATTTTTTCTGGAACTTTTAACATACCTATATCATGAAAAAGACCTGTTATTAATAGATCTTTTAATCTATTACTTGAATATCCAAGTAATTTACCAATTGTCGTTGCTAATAAACTGACATGAGCAGAGTGATTAATTAAATAACTACCGCTATCGTCTAACTGCCTTAATCTTGAAAGTATATTATTATTAGTTGATATAGATTTTATCATTTCATCTACTTCATGATCTATATCACTATTTAAAACTTTATTTCCTATTTTTATTTGATTAAATAGTAGCTCTAATTTAGATTTCAAATTATTATAATTCTCAAAGAATCTATCTCTTTTAATTTTATTATCTAGATGTTTATTTTCTATTAATACATTTATTCTATTTATATTTAATTTTTTAAATCTATTTATATGTGCTTTTGATAATATTGCCCCTGCTGATAAAGCTATAGTATTTTTTTCAGGTATATATACATCTTTATTTAATATCATTCCAGGTACAACTTCAGTAATTTTTATAATCGCCAATATAATCCCCTCTTTTAAATAATATAATTCTATAAATAAATCCATTTTCCTCCTTAAAAAATAATAAAATTAAAATATTTTAAAATACTGTAAAAAGAATATATTAATAAAATAAATGATACAATATTCTCTATAGTTCCACCGGTTTTAATTGATAAAGGAAATGAAAAATTTTCACTAAAAGGATAAAGTAATTCTATTCCTCCCTTAGTAAAAAGGTCTGCTATAAGATGAAATAAATATCCAATATAAAAACCTAAGTATAATTCTTTATACCCAAATTCTAGGGTTAAATCTTTTCCTAATTTAATAAAAAGAAATATTCCCAATAAACTATGTGTAAAACCCCTATGTTTAGATACTCCAATTAAAATAGTTATAGTTCCAGACAATAAGAACAAAGAATTATTATTTAAACTATAAATATATAATAAACCTAGTCCTATCAAAGTATAAAATAAAATTTTATATGATTTGTTTTTGTGTTGAAGTAATTTCTGATTAATTTTGCTCTTTGGATGATCAATATCAGGCATTAATGAACCTATTGATGTTCCAAGTATAACTAAAGAAATACTTTCTATTTCTCTATATAAGGCAATTGTAACCCCAGCTGCTAGTCCTACTATTAAATGTGTCTTGCCTTTCATTTCAAACCTCCATATTCAAAGATAAAGAACGTTAGTTCTATTATACCATATAATAAAAGACTTGTTAGTAAGAAAAACAAGTCTTTTATTATATCTAATTTATTAATTTATCTATATGAGAATAATATTCTAATCTTTCATAATCTACATTTACAAGTCCATATTCTTCTAAAAATAATTTTAACATATCATAATTTCTATAATTTAATACTATACTTTTAATTATGACCGAAAGGTCCACATACCTATCACCTATTCCAGACCTTCCTAAATCAATAAAACCAGATATATCATTGTTGTTTATAATTATATTTGGAAAACAATAATCCCCATGGGTAAATACTAAATCTTCCTTTTTAGGTTTAGATTGCAACAGAAATCTATAAATTTTTGGAATTCTATTTTCATTATACATATTTTTAATTAATTTTAATTTATCTTCTATAGTTTCATTAAAACTACAATCAGATATATCTATATTATGTATTGTTCTTAATCCATTAGCCACTTTTTTCACTAAAAAATATGGTTTTTTTAATATCTCTTGAGTTAATGCATCTTTACCAGGTATCTGAGTTAAAAGTAAATATTCATATCCATCTACCTTTTCATAATAGTGTACTTCTGGAACTGATAACTTTCCTTTTAACCAATTAAGCTTTACGCTCTCTGATTTAAGATAAGAAAATTTGTTATCCAAAGCAATTTTCAAAAAATAGTCTTGTTCATCATTCTTATCTTTCAATAGGAAGACTTGAGAACCAGAGCATCCTTTGTTATTTCTTATAAATATCTTATCTTTAATAATTTTTCTTAATTTTATTGGCATATCATATTTCAAGATTCACACCCCATTTTAACTCTTTACTTTATGATATGATTAAAAATAAATTTATATTAGTCTTCCTTTTACTTCAAATCCTGAATTTTTTCCTGTATCCTTAAAAATAACATTATTATTTTTATCTTTTAATTCTACATCTATATAAGATGTTAGGCTTTCTTCAACTGTTCCATTCATATTACCGTTTTTAGGTGATATAAGCCTAGTAGTATTATTTTTAATTATATTTACATTTAAAATGTATTCAGATTCACTTACTGAAATTTCTATATTTCTATCATAATATTTTAATTTATCAATCTTTGCACCTGTGTAAGTAGTAAATCTATATAATTTTTTATCATATAGTAATCCAATCAAAAACCCATTAAATTCTCTGCTTAAAAAAGGAATATTTGCAACAGATATGAATATAGAATTGTTTTCTTGTGAAAAGTGATTAGATTGAGCCCATATCCAAGATTTAGGAAATGAAGTACCCCAATCTTTTTCTATATATCCCTTACCTTTATAAAAATCAATATTTCTTGAATCTATAGTCAGATTACCTATAATATCATGATTCATACTAACTACTCCATGATAACATTCCATAAAAGGTAAAAATCTATACCATCCCATTGCACCTGGAGAAAAAAAATTAACTGGCCATTCAAACAGATTATTAAACTCTAATGTCCCTTTTAACTTTAACCCTTTATGATCTATATCTAATATAATTTTTTCTTTGCTAAAAACATTATTTCCTATTTTGACATAAAATTTATCCTCTTCATAAATAAAGTCATCATAGGAATACTTTATATAATAAGCTTTATTACTATTTCCATCATTTATTTGAATGAAACTATGTCTTTTATCTTTAGATTCAATTGAAATTCCAGGTATTAGTGCAAGGCTATTTTCTCCATTTTTATCTACTATTTTAAAATACCAGCCTTCAAAATATTCTTTTCCTTTATATCTTCCTTGAAAATTTTCTGGTTTCCATATGTTTTTTATACTTTTCATTTATATCCCTCATTTGTTTTTATGCATTTAAACTTGGTAATAAAAATAATATAGTGAAAAAATGACATACACTTCCCCCTAGAACGAATAAATGCCATATAGCATGATTAAACTTTATTTTTTTATTTGCAAAAAATATTGTTCCAATAGTATATGATAATCCACCTGCAATCAAAAATATTATACTTTTTAAGCTTATTGTATCAATAAGAGGTCTAATTGCTATAACAACTAACCATCCCATTCCCAAATATAATAGTAAAGATAGTATCATAAATCTCTTTACAAAAAATATTTTAAATATTATTCCTACAATAGCTATACCCCAAACTATACCAAACAAAGTCCATCCTAGTTTTCCTCTTAGTGGAATAAGAGTAAGTGGTGTATATGTACCTGCTATAAGTAAATATATAGATGCATGATCAAATATTTGAAAAATATTTTTTACACTTCCTGCTGGAAAACTATGATAAAGAGTTGATGATAAGTATAATATTACAAGTGTAGAACCATATATAGCAAAGCTTACTACATGCCATACCTCACCATATATTGAAGCTAATACTACTAGAAGAGTAAGTGCTGCTATTGAAAATCCTAGTCCTATTCCATGTAGTATAGCATTAGTTATTTCTTCACTTTTTGAATATAATGATTTTGTATCCATTTTCATTCTCCTTTATAATCTTATATCATCATTATATAGTATTGACTATATAATTGTAAAAATATCTTATATTAATTAAAAATATTGGGTATAAATTATTGAATTGGAGGTGTCTTATGAAATATTTAAAATGGTTTTTATTTATATTACTTATACTAATTATTTTTATAATAATACTTGCTTTTTCAAATGAAGAAATAATATCTAGTGATAAGTTAGATAGAGAATTCTTAATAGATAGAGTTGTATTTCAATCAAATTTAGATATTTATGATAAAAACACTGTTAATTTTAATGAAAAAGAAGTGAATGGATTATTAGCTAAAAGATTAGTAGAAAAGCTAAATTCAAGTATATCTAATGATCCAGAAATACAAAATATATACTTGCATTTAAAAAACGAAAAAATAGTTGCAAAAACTTCCTTTAAAAGCTTACCTGTTGTCATTACTATGGATTTAAGTATAAATTTACAGAATGATAAAATTAACTTTAAAGCTTCAAATTTTAAAATAGGTAAATTACCACTACCCAAATTTTTATTTAATAGCTTAGGACTTAAAGATATAAATAATTCTTTATATATAAATACAAATGATTTAACAGAAATAGACATTTTAAATATTAATTTAAATAAGGAAAATATAGAAATTAGTTATAAAACCAATAATGATGAAATTATTGAAAAATATATACCAAGTGACCAAAAAAAGTTTATAAAAGAAATGGAAAGTATATTGGAAGAAAATGAAGTTTCTAAAAAATTAGCTAATAATATTATACGAGTGGCACTATTATATGGTAATAATAAGGAAATTCCTCAAAATTTAATAAATGACCTAAAAAATAATTTTATAGACTTAGATAATAAAATAAAAGCAAATTTAGTTTTTATAACTTTACAATATAATATTGATTATTTTATAGAAATATTATTAAAGTAAGAGCAAATTTGCTCTTACTTTAATTTAATACATATCCTGCAAGTATTTTTTGTACTTTGTTAATGTTATTATTTTTACCAAACTGTTTTGAAATGGGAGCACTTGTACCTGAAATCCATATCTTAAGTTGTGAATCCATATCAAAATGACCTGCTGTTTCTACACTAAAATGTGTAATACTTTTATATGGTATAGAATGATATTCTGTTTTCTTGCCACTTACTCCTTGCTTATCTATTAATATAAGTCTTTTATTTGTAAACACAAATAAATCTCTAAAAATATTAAATGCCCTCTCGACATGCTCTCCATTTGCAAATATGTCTATTAATTCTTCTTCAATCTTTTCTATATTAGCTTCTGAAGCATTGCCTAATAGGTTATCAAATATGCCCATAAATACAACTCCTTTTATAGTTTATATTAATATGATATATTTAATAATTAATTTTTACAACCACAAATATTTGAAATCTTTATATCCATAGTGAAATCACAAATATCATCTAATTCATTATATATGGAATTTATTAAATTTAATATTTCTTTTTTACTTCCTCTTATAGTAGTGGATAAGATACCAATACTATATTCTAAATCTGTCACCTTTATAATATCTAATACTTTTTCAATATGATTTAAATAACCACTGCTACCAATAGGAGTAAAAGAAATCTCACATGCAGCTATTTTTTCCATAGGGCACATATGAAACCTCCTTCTTTAATCTTAGATAATTCTTCTTCTTTTTCCATACTGATATTATTTTTTTCAGTACATGGAGGTATAAATAAACATTCTTTAGTTTCTACTAGATTATCAGATTGAATACCAATAAAGTCTTCTATTGTTTTAAATTCAGCATGTTTGAATACAGAATTTTTCTGAAAATCTTCTGAAAGATATAACTTACCCCAACTACTGTCTTTATTTATAGTCCCAACAAGTATTTGTCCATTTGGTTTAACTACTCTAAATACTTCATCTATAGCTTTTTTGGTATCTTTAATGAATTCAAATGCTGCCATAGAAAATACTGCATCGAAACTTTCATTATCAAATTCTAAATTATATATATCCATATTTAAAAAATCAATATCTAAGTTCTTTTCCTTAGCTTTTTTTCTAGCTACATTTAACATTTCATCAGATATATCTACTCCTATTACTTCACAACCTAATTCCTTTAATCTAATACTAAAGTTTCCTGTTCCACATCCAATATCTAAAACTTTCATTCCCTTAAATGGTTTAAACAAATCAAATGCACATTTAGTTTCAACCTTATCTACAAAATTTCCCATTTTGGTATCATACCATTTATCATAATTGTTAGCTTCTAAATCAAATACTGCCATCAAAACACTCCTCTACAATATATCAAGTATATGCTTTTTAATATCATTAAATTTATTTGTTGTAACTATATCCCTACTTCTTGGTCTTGGTAAATCTATTACTATTTCTTCTTTTACCTTTGCTGGTCTTTCAGATAATATATATATTCTATCTGATAAAAATATCGCTTCTTCTACATCATGCGTAATAAAAAATATTGAAGCCTTTAATTCTTTTAATACATCTAATAACCATATTTGCATTTTAGACTTAGTTATAGCATCAAGCCCTCCAAATGGTTCATCAAGTAGTATTATATCTTCTGAAAACATATATGTTCTCAGAAGTGAAGCACGTTGTCTCATTCCTCCGGATAATTGATGAGGATATTTATATTCAAAACCTTCTAATCCAAATATATTAAAATATTCTTTTACTATTTCCCTAGCTTGTCTTTTACCTATACCTTTTAAGACTAAAGGAAGTGATACATTATCAATTATCTTTTTCCAAGGCATAAGTAAATCTTTTTGATACATATAGCTTACTCTACCAGTTTTTGATGTATAGTCTTCGCCTTCTATATAAATATTTCCCTCATCAGGTTTTATAAGTCCTGAAATCATATTAAATACTGTACTTTTACCACTACCACTTGGTCCTAATATGGTTACAAATTCTTGTTCTTTTAAGTTTATAGTAATATCATCTACAATTAATAAATCTTCAAATGACTTAGAAATATGTTTTAATTCTATCTTATTTTTCTGGTAAGAACTCATTTGTATACGCCTCTTGTACATTAAGTTCATTTTCTATTAGTTCTCTCTCATACATCCAATTAGCATAGTTTGTCCAAATTTCAGATTTCATTTCTCCCCATCTATCTATGTCTTTTTTATATTCACCTGCCAAATATTTCTGGCTTTCTATTGCTATATTTTCATCTATTTCTGGATTGTCTTTTAACAGTTCCGTTGCTGCATCTTTTGGATTTTCTATAGCATACTCATATCCTTTACTTGTAGCTTCTAAAAATTTTTCTGCAAGTTCTGGTTTGTCTTTTAATAATTTTTCATTTGCAATTATAACTGGAGTATAAAAGTTTAGGTTTTCATCAAAATCTTGAAGTTTAATAAAATTTAAGTCTATTTCTTTTTCTTCTGATGCTACTCCATCCCAACCATAATAGATCCAAGTAAAGTCTACATGATCTTGTACAGCAGTGAAGAAATCTAAACTGCCTATATTAACCATTTCTACTTTTGAAAAATCTGCATTATCTTTTTCCATGAGTCCTTTTATCATAGCTTCTTCCATAGGAGCTCCAAATCCACCGTATTTTTTACCTTCAAAATCCTTCGGTGATGTTACACCATCTTCTTTAAGAGAAGCAAATCCAGAAGTGTTATTTTGTATTATAGCTGAAATAGCTTTTACAGGAAGTGGATTTTCTGATGTTCTAGCATAAGTAACTTCTTCTTGATAGCTAATCCCAAAATCACCTTGTTCATTTGCTATTAAATTTGCAGTACCACCTTCAGATGGTTGAATGATTTCAACATCTAATCCTTTTTCTTCATAATAGCCTTTATTTTTTGCTACATATAACCCTGTATGATTTGTATTTGGTACCCAATCTAAAACTACAGTTACTTTTTCTAACTCTTTATTTTCTTTTGACTCTTTATTTTCTTTATTTCCACAACCTACTAAGATTAATGATACTAATAAAAATACTATAAATATAGAAAATATTTTTTTCATTTATATCACTCCATTTTTAATTTTTATTTGTTCCTTTTGCCCAAGGCATTAAATAATTCTGTAATAAATTAATAATTTTAAATAATATCATGCTAAGGATAACTATTATAATGATTACTGCAAAAAATTTATCTAATGCAAATGAATGCTTAACTCTCAACATATATACACCAAGACCATCTTTTCCTCCAAGCCATTCTCCTATAACTGCCCCCATAATACTATATGTTGCAGCAATTCTAAGTCCTGAAAAAAAACTTACCAAAGAAGCTGGGAACTTTACCTGTTTAAATATTTGAAATTTACTCGCTCCCATAGACTTAAGTAAATTAATTAAATCTTTATCTACTGATTCAAGCCCATGAATTAAGCTAACTAATACTGGAAAAAAACAAACAAGTATTACTACCATTATTTTAGGTAACTTTCCAAATCCAAACCATGCTGCAAAAAGTGGTGCCAAAGCTATTATTGGTACAGTTTGAGAAATTATAACTATAGGATAAATTGCTTTTTTTATAAATTTTACATTATCCATTACAATTGCTAACACTATGCCTAATATTATAGCTATAAGAAATCCAATAGCTGATTCTTGAAGGGTAGTAGAAATATGTGGCCATATTTCTGAGTTTATCTCTGAAAATACTTTTATTATATCTATAGGAGAAGGTAATATGTATCTTTCTACAATACCAACTCTCACTACTACCTCCCATATAAATAACAAGAAAAAAAAGAAAATACTTGGTATTATTTTATTTTCTATATTTGCCCACCTTTTCATTCATTGTCACACCTTCTGGTTTATAATCTATTTTAACTACTGATAATATTCTAGAAGCCCCTTCTCTTACACAGATATCTTGAGCTTTTTTTACTATATTAATAAGCTCATCAAATTCTCCCTCCATTGTAGTACCCATAGGTCCTACTTCATATTTAACTCCACAACTATCAATGTATTTTATAACTTCGTCCACTACATCATATAGTCTTTTCTCTTCAACACGTGGTAATACTTGAAGTTCCACATTTACAATTGGCACAAAAATCATCTCCTTATATTTAAATTAAATAAACCCCTTCATATGCATGAAGGGGCCAATAACCATAAACTAAAAAATTATTCTCCCTTCGCTGGCATTATCCAGTGCAGGTTCATGGGTCGAAATTCATATTTCCTCTCAGCTAATTTTAGCTCCCCAGATTTTTATTATTTTCGTGTTAATTGTAATACATTAAATTTTAAATGTCAATTATATTAATTAATGATATAATTGTAAAGCAGGTTAATCACATAAAATTTTAGGAGGTTTTTTGATGAGTAATAATGTTACTATATATACTTTTTCTACTTGTCCTTATTGTATAAGAGCAAAAAGATTAATGAATAATAAAGGTGTTAAATATGAAGAAATTGAAATAAGTAATAATAAAGAAAAATTAGAAGAATTAAAACAAAAAACTAATAGTACTACAGTACCTCAAATTTTTATAAATGATAAATTTATAGGGGGATGCGATGATATTGTAGAACTTCACAAAAAAGGAGAATTTGACAAGGTTTTTGGAATAAAATAAATAGCGACTTTTAGTCGCTATTTACTTTGTAATAAATTTAAATATTTTACTAATATTTCATTGTCTTCTTTACCAGAAATATAAAATGTTATTTTATCTTTTTTCTTATCTTCAAATCTGTCTTTTATATTCAATAAATTTTTCAAATGATTTATCGTTCCATAATTACCATCTATTATATCAATAGTATTTGGAAGAACTTTTTTAAAAAATTCTTTGTAATAAGGAAAATGTGTACATCCTAATACTACTGTACCATATTCATCTAAATTAAATTTTTCAAATTCTTTTCTTAAATAAGAGATTATTACATCTTCTTCAAAAATAAAATTTTCTGCATATTCTACTAACTTAGGTAATGGTAAAGAGTCTACTATGTCTCTAGAATTTAGTCTTGTAACTAAATCATTAAATTTCTTTTCCTTTAAGGTTAAAGAAGTTGCTGTAACTATAACTTTCTTATCTTCTGAATTTTCTACTGCAGGTTTTACTGCAGGTTCCATTCCTATTATAGGAAAATTATATTTATCTCTCAAATCCTTCACTGCAATACTTGTAGCTGTATTACATGCTATTATAAGAGCATCTATATTTTTAGTACTTAAAAACTCTACTACATCAAATATATATTTTTTAACTTCTTCTTTAGGTTTTGTACCATAAGGAACATTTAACTTGTCTGCATAATATATATATTCTTGCCCTGACAACTGTGTTAAAGCTTCTTTTAATACAGTTATTCCTCCTACTCCTGAATCAAATATACCAATTTTCATAATTTTTTTCCTCCATAAAACTTTATATATTAATATTATAGAGTATACCCCTTATTTAGACAAATATAATTTTAAAATAAAAAATATCAACACTATTATAGTATTGATGCTCTTTGCATATTACTCATTTTATTTTTATTATTTTCTTCAAATTTATTATGAGGTCTAAAATAAAACATTTAAGATATATTATATCCTAAATTATATTCAGCGCCATTATACACATTTATATTTTTCTCTTTCCCAATCAATGCTCCTTGTATTATTTGGTACAAGGACTAGAGTATATATAGAAGGGTCTTCTAACAGTATCTGGCTATTACCTATTTCATAACCATTATTTTCATATAATTGAATAAATATTACATAGTGTGTTATTATATATAAGAGGAGCTGAATATTATGAATATTTTTGGTAAAAGACTTAAAAAATTAAGAAAAGATTATTCATTAACTCAAAAAATATTAGCGTCAAAATTAGGAATAGGTCAAACTACCATAGCAAACTATGAGAATGGTTCTAGGTTCCCTAATCAACAAATTTTAAAAAACTTTGCGGATTTTTTTAATGTTTCAATAGATTACTTAGTAGGAAGAACAGAAAACACAAACACTTTAAGTTCAACTTCTACTAATATAAATAAAGATAATATAAATTTTTATAAGCTTTCAAATCTCTATTTCATGAATTTAAAACAAGAAAATATTTTTAAAGCTACTAATTTATTATTAGAACTAGTTAGTAAAAATATAAAACTTGAAGATATCTATCATCAAATAATTGAACCTTCATTAGTTAAAGTAGGTGATATGTGGGAAAAAAATGAACTAACTGTAGGTGAAGAACACTTTTTTACTGAAGCAACTAAAAGGATAATGTCAAGTATTTATTCACAATATCCAATTATTGAAATTAAAAACTTAAATGCTTTATTTTTTTGTGCACATGGTGAAAGACATTCTATAGGAATTAGAATGGTATCTGATATTTTAGAACAAAATGGATGGAAAGTATATTTTTTAGGTACAGATTTGCCTATTGATAGTATCTTAAGTATGATTAAAAATAAAAAAATTGATTTAATAGCTATATCAACTACAATGGACTATAATATAAATAGTATTAAATCAATGATTAAAAATATAAAACTAAATTGTGAAAATAAAGATATTAAATTTTTAGTAGGTGGTAAACCTTTTAACCTTGATAAAACCCTAGTGAACTTTGTCGGAGCAGATGGATACGCTAAAAATTGTAAACAAGTAGTAAAAGTGGCTAACTCTCTTATTAAAAATTAAGCTAATAATAATGCCCCAAAAAATCCACAAATCATATATAGTGGTAAAAATGGTAATACAAATATACTCCAATTTACTACTGCAAAAAGTACTAGCCATATATCAATTACATTGAATAATGATATCCATAGCTTATTTAAAAATACTTTAGAAAGCATTCCTGACAAAATACTAGCTATTGGTAATATTGCAAAAATAGCTGCATAATTTATAATTAATTCTCTACCCTCTTCACCATTAAAAAAACTAAAATCTAATATTTTATATGTTATAAAAGAAAAAATAATGCCAATAATAGTAGGACCTATTATTTTTAAACCTATAATAAAATTTTTATTCATTAAAATCTCAACTCCTTATAATATTATTATACAATAAAATTTCTTTTCTGTAATCTATTCTTAATATGATTTAAATACAATTCTCCTTTAAGTTTACTCCTTTTTCTTATAATATGATAAAATGTAATAGAAATAAATTAAAGAAGGTGATTTTATGTTTGATATCGTTTGGTCAGGTATTTCATCAGTATTTAGATATATCTATATTCTTTTAATCTATCTTTTTATGTTTTGGATTATAAGACTTATATATTTAGATATCAAAGGTATAAAAAATAAAGAAATTAGAGGCGATACATATTTAAAGCTTATCAATAGGAAAGACTCTCTACCATTTAAAGTAGATGAGTTTTATTCTTTAGTATCAAATGTAACTATAGGTAGATCAAATGGAAATAAAATAACAATAAAAGATCCATATATTTCTAAAGAACATGCTCAAATAATAAAAGATAAAGATGCTTATTTTCTAGAAGACCTAAATAGTGCAAATGGTACTTATGTCAATAATATAAAAATAAATAATGCTATAAAACTTTCTAGTGGTGATACAATTACAATAGGAAGAATAAATTTCTTATTTGTAATTGAAGAATAAGTTTATTTTTAGTGAGGTGTAATTTATGTTTAATCGTTCAATTAGTTTTAAGACACCACATAATTTGTTATTGATTTTAAATCTATGTAGCTTATCTTTAGTTATGATTTATAATAAAAGTTTTGATAAGTTATCAGTAGGTGTAATATTTGGACTTACTATTACAATTTACTTATCTAATATAATGCTACATAAAATTTCTTCAGGTGACAATTATATATTATTGATAGTTAGTATGATGATGAGTCTAGGTATAATAATGATTTACAGAATAGATCCAGAGCTCGGTTTCAAACAAGTTATATGGTATATGTTAGGTATAGTTACTTTCTATGTTACGTATTTTATAGTGAAAAAACTACCATATTTAAGTAGATGGATGTATTTATATATTGGTTTATCTCTTGTTCTATTTTTATCTACTTTAATATTTGGTAGCACAATAAATGGATCAACCAATTGGATCAAAATAAAAGGGTATAGCTTTCAACCTGCAGAAATAATCAAAATACTATTTGTATTCTTTCTTGCAGCTTATTTTGTAAATAGGGATAAATTCGAAAATAAATATATTTTATCAGGTATAGTTTATGCTAATATTGGATTCCTATTTATTCAAAGAGACTTAGGTTCCGCAATGCTCTTTTATCTTGTATTCTTAGTAATTTTTTATGTTTATGAGAATGATAGGAAATTTATTTTATTAAATATGGGTGGAGCTTTATTTATGGCTCTTATAGGATATTTTTTATTTAGTCATGTTCAAGTGCGAGTTTCAACTTGGATAGATCCATGGAGTGATATATCCGGTAAAGGCTACCAAATAACTCAATCTTTATTTGCAATAGCAGAAGGTGGATTTTTAGGAACAGGTCTTGGTAAAGGTTACCCTAACTTTATACCTGCAGTTCAAACTGATTTCATATTTTCAGCTATTATTGAAGAGATGGGTATCTTAACAGGTATAGCTGTTATAATGCTATTTTTAATATTAATATATAGAGGTGTAAAGATTTCACTAGAACAAAAAGATAGCTTTTTCAGAATTATAGCTCTTGGTATCACATGTATGTTTGGATTTCAAGCATTTATAATTTTAGGAGGAGTTACAAAATTAATTCCTCTTACTGGTATAACTCTTCCATTTCTAAGTTATGGGGGAAGCTCACTTATTATGAGTTTTGCGTCCCTTGGAATTTTACAAGTGGCCTCAGAATATATTCATCCAATTGAGGAGGAAGATTCAAATGAATAAAGAACAAAAAAGAATAATTAGAGTACTACTTTTATTAAGTACACTTTTTATATCTTTAATTATATACTTAACATACTTCACAATTTTTAAAGCCGATGATATTAAAACAAGTAGCTATAATAAAAGACCCAATGAAAAGGCATATGTCTTACGCGGTTCCATATATGATAGAAATCAAAAAGTACTAGCCTATAGTACAAAAGATGATAATAAGGATCAAACACGACATTATGAATATGGAAATTTATATAGTCATATTATTGGATATGATAATAATAGATATGGTAATACTGGTGTTGAAAGAACATTTTCTTCTAGTCTTACACAAAGCAATATAATAGATGATGTAAAAAATGTATTTTTCCAAATATTAGATAAAACTGGTATGAATAAAGATAAAGTACCAATTGATAGAGAAACTAAAGGAAATTCACTTGTTTTATCAATAGACCATGAATTGCAAGAATATACAAAGCAAAAATTAGGAAATAAAAAAGGATCTATAGTAGCCATGAATCCTAAAAATGGTGATATATTATCCATGGTAAATTTTCCTGATTTCAACCCTAACTCTATAGAAGAACTTCTTGAAAATAAAGAAAGTCAAAAAGATGGACAATTTATGAACCGAGCTACTCAAGGTTTATTTCCTCCAGGGTCAATTTTTAAAGTTATCACATCAACTTCAGCATTAGAAAATGATGTAAATACCAATTTTTATTGTGAAGGTCAAATAAAGATTGGTGGAAAACCAATAGGTGATTATAATAATACTGCCCATGGAAATGTAGATTTAAAAGAATCACTTACTGAATCATGTAATGTGGCATTTGCTCAAATAGGCGTAGAATTAAGTCAAGATACATTACTAAAAAAATCAGAGGATTTTATGTTTAATAAAAAAATTCCATTTGATATATCTACTAAAAAATCAAGTTTTCCAACAAAAGATATAGACAAAGCAGCTATTGCTTCTACTTCTATTGGTCAAGGAGAGTTATTAGTTACTCCTTTAAATATGGCACTTATGGCATCCTCCATAGCAAATGATGGTAAAATGATGAAGCCAAGATTAGTAAATAAAGTAATTGATTCAGATAACAATGTAGTTAAAGAATTTGAGTCTGAAACTTTATCCACTGTTACTACTCCTGATATTGCAAATAATGTAAAAGACATGATGGTTTCAGTCGTAGATAATGGAACTGGAAAAAGAGCTAAAATTAACGGAATTAAAATAGCTGGAAAAACTGGAACTGCTGAAGCTGGCAAAAATAAAAAGGACCATTCATGGTTTGTTGCATTTGCACCAGCTGATGATCCTCAAATTGCTGTAGTTGTATTTCTTGAAAATGATGGTGGAACAGGAGGAACTACTGCTGCTCCAATTGCTAGAGATATAATTAAAAGAGCTTTAGGTTACTAAATGAATTCTATTTGACTTTTAACAACTTTTTTATTAAAATAAAATTTAATGTATGGTGTTAACATTTTCCGGAGGATAATAAATGGAAAAATATAAAATATTAAAGATATTAAGTAATAATGTTGTATTAGTTGAAAAGTCTAAGCAAAATTATATCTTAGTTGGTAAAGGTATTGGTTTTTCAAGAAAAAAAGGCGATATATTTAAAGATACTAAAAATATTGAAAATACTTTTATATCACTTGAAGGAATAAATCACAGTGAATATGATAACCTAATTTCTACTGTTGATCCTAAAATAATAGAATTAACACAAGATATTATAAATATAATTTCCAAGGAAATAAATGAAAATTTAAACCCTAATTTTCATTTAGCTTTAATCGATCATATAAATTTTACAATTAAACGTTTAAAAGAAGGTATAGATATAGTAAATCCATTTTTATCAGAAACCAAACTTCTATATCCTAAAGAATATTATTTAGCTCAAAAATCTGTAGAAATACTTATAGATAATTTAAATATAGATATTCCAGAAGCTGAAATAGGATTTATAGCTTTTCATATATATGGAGCAACCAATAATAAAACTAAAAATGAGGCTTTTAAAAACTCTAAAATTATAAATAAAATTATAAGTTATGTACAGATAAAAATGAATATAAATTTAGATAAAGATTCCTTTAATTATGTTAGATTTGTAAATCACCTTCGTGGTGTATTAGGTAGAATAAAAACTCATAAGTCAATTGAAAATATTTTCTTAAATCAATTGAAAAAAGATATTCCTTATGAATTTAAAATTGCTTATGATGTAGCCAAACTAATTGAAACTGACTCTAAATTAAAGGTTTCAGAAGATGAAATAGGATTTATGGCATTACATTTATATAAGTTAAAATTAAGTTAATAAATAATTAGTGTGTTACTGATTAGATCAGGCATGAGCTAAACAAATATAATATTATCTAATATTATATTAATTAGTTCATGCCTTTTTAATATAACAAAGTTATATAAGGAGGTGAATTTTTATAATTAATGATCTTTTGATTGCATTAGGAAGTCATAAAAATATTAAAGATGTTGATGCATGTATTACTAGATTGAGATTAAAACTTCATGACTCATCATTAATTGATAAAAAAAAGCTTGAATCATTAGGTGCATCTGGAGTAATAAATATAGATGAACAAAACATTCATGTGATTTTTGGTATAAAATCTGAAGACTTAAAAGAAAATATAAAAAATATAATATCTACTTCACCACAAACAAAAGAATTAATCTTAAAATCTCCCCTTGCAGGAGATATAGTAAATATTGAAGATGTTCCAGATCAAGTATTTGCACAAAAATTCTTAGGTGATGGCGTTGCAATCAATCCTAGCTCAAATATTGTAACTTCACCAATAGAAGGAACTATTACACAATTATTTCCTACAAAACATGCTATATGTATAAAAGCAGAAAGCGGTGTAGAAGTTTTAATTCATATTGGAATTGATACAGTGAAATTAAAAGGTAAAGGTTTTACTTCTTTTGTTAAAAAAGGTGATAAAATTAAAACAGGTAATGAAATTATGGAATTGGATTTAGATTTCATAAAAAAGCATGCTAAATCAATTATAACTCCAATTCTAATTACAAATATTAATAGTATAAATGGGTTTAATATAATGACTAAGGGTAAAATTAATAATAAAGAAAATTTATTAAAAATTTATTTATAAAATTTATGAAGGAGTGTTTTTATGTATACAGGTACAAGTGCTTCCCCAGGAATAGCTTTAGGAAAAGCTCTTATTTATGAGCAAGAAGAATTAATTATAGAAAAAAAAGAAATAAACTCAGTTAAAGAAGAAACTAATCGTTTTGATGAAGCCTTACAAATATCAAAAAAAGAATTAAAAGAAGTAAAACAAAAAGCATTAGAAGAATTAGGTGAAGATAAAGCAGCAATATTTGAAGCACATCTTATGGTATTAGATGATCCCGAACTAATAAATAGTACTAAATCAAAAATTGAATCGGAAAATTTAAATGCAGAGTTTGCATTTAAAACAATAATAGATCAGTTTATACAAATGTTTGAATCAATGGATAATGAATATATGAGAGAAAGAGCTGCAGATATAAAAGATGTGTCTGGTAGAGTTCTAAGACATATTTTAGGTAAAACTGTAGTAGATTTAGCTAATCTTGAAGAAGAAGTTATAGTCGTTGCTTCTGACTTAACTCCATCAGATACTGCTACTATGAATAAGGAAAAAGTATTGGGTTTTTTAACTGACATAGGAGGTAGAACTTCCCACTCTGCTATAATGGCAAGAAGTCTTGAAATACCTGCAGTAGTAGGTTTAAAGGATATTACTAAAAAAGTAAATAATGACGATTATGTTGTTTTTAACGGAGATACAGGTGAAATAATTGTAAATCCAGATATAGAAACAAAAGAAAAATATAAAAAATTAAAAAATGATTATGAAAATATGAAACGTGAGTTACAACAATTAATTGGAGAAGAAAGCATAAGTGATGATGGTAGAAAAGTTGAAATAGCTGGAAACATAGGTACACCTAATGACATTGAAGGTTTAGAGAATAATGATGCTGAAGGAGTTGGATTATATAGAACAGAATTTCTATATATGAATAGAGATAAGCTTCCTACTGAAGAAG
Source organism: Senegalia massiliensis (assembly GCF_009911265.1). Lineage (NCBI taxonomy): Bacteria > Bacillati > Bacillota > Clostridia > Eubacteriales > Clostridiaceae > Senegalia > Senegalia massiliensis. Next base: position 190,420 of record NZ_QXXA01000004.1, read on the forward strand.
AGCAATTTGAATCATATAAAAAAGTTTTAGAATCTATGAATCCAAAGCCAGTAGTTATAAGAACTCTTGATGTAGGTGGAGATAAAAATTTACCTTATTTAGAACTTGAAAAAGAAATGAATCCATTTTTAGGATATCGTGCTATTAGATTATGTCTTGATAAAAAAGAAATATTTATTACTCAATTAAGAGCACTTTTAAGAGCAAGTAAATATGGTAAACTACGAATAATGTTCCCTATGATTTCCTCTCTAGAAGAATTATTAGAGGCAAAAGAAGTTTTAGAGAATGTAAAAAAAGATTTAGATAGTGAAAATATAGAATATAGTAATGATATAGAAATAGGTATAATGATAGAGATACCAGCTGCTGCTGTAATGAGTGATATATTAGCTAAACATGTAGATTTCTTTAGTATAGGAACAAATGATTTAATTCAATATACAACAGCAGTAGACAGAATGAATGAAAAAATACATCACTTATATAGTTTCTTTAGTCCTGCAGTATTAAAACTTATAAAAATGACAATTGATAATGGTCATAAAGAAGGAATTTGGGTAGGAATGTGTGGAGAAATGGCTGGAGATCAAAAATTAATTCCAATACTTCTTGGTATGGGATTAGATGAATTTAGTATGAGTCCAATATCTATATTACCTGCAAGAAGATTAATTAGATCATTAAAATATGAAGATGCAAAAAGAATTGCTGATAAAGTTGTAACTATGGGTAAAGCAGAAGATATAGAAAACTATATGTCAGAAGTCCTTGATTAATTCAAGGGCTTTTTCTTTTTATAATACTTTTAATATTATAAAATATAGTTTAAAATAGTATATAGTTATAAACTATAGTATTTAGGAGGAAATTATGATAAATAAAACTTTAATAGAAATTAAAAATATGATAAACGCTTATGAATTAAAAGAAAAATTTAACGATATTATTATAAATGGTGTATCTAAAGACACTAGAACAATAACAAAGGGGCAATTATATATTCCAATAATTGGTGAAAATTTTGATGGTCATGATTTTATATATAAGGCAATAGAAAATGGAGCTGTAGCAACATTTTGGAATAAGAATCATCCTATCCCTGATATTGACTTTCCTTTTATAGTTGTAGATGATACATTAAAAGCTATTCAAAAATTATCTAAAGAATATAGAGATAGTTTAGATTTAAAAGTTATTGGTATAACTGGCTCAAATGGGAAAACTTCTACAAAGGATATATTATCAAGCATATTAAAAACTAAATATAAAACGTATAAAACTAAAGGCAATTTAAACAATGAATTAGGTGTACCACTAACTCTTTTATCTTTAAGTGAAGATACAGAAATAGCAGTAATAGAAATGGGTATGAGTTCTCTTGGTGAAATAGAACTTCTCACAAATATTGCATCACCAGATGTTGCAATAATAACAAATATAGGTACTGCTCACCTTCAAGATTTAAAAACAAAAGAAAATATCATAAAAGCAAAACTTGAAATAGTAAAAGGTTTAAATAATAATGGATTATTTATATATCATGGAGACGATGAAGACTTAAAAAAAGCAGTAAATAAATTAAATATTAATCAAAAGAAATTAACTTTTGGAAAAAATAAATTGAATGACTATATCATAGAAGAAATTTCTACAGATAAAGATGGAATTAATTTTAAAATAAAAAATAATATATCAGAAGAATTTTCATTACCAATGATTGGAAGTCATCAAATGTTTAATACAACAGCTGCTATAGCTGTAGCTAAGTATTTTGATTTATCATTTAATGATATCCAAAAAGGCCTAAATAACCTTGAACTTACTTCTATGAGAAATGAACTTATTCATGGGAAATGTTTTGATATTTTAAATGACTCATATAACTCTAATTTAGATAGTTCAAAGGCTGCTATTAAAACACTTTATTCTTTAAACAACTATAATCAAAAAATACTTGTATTTGGTGATATGCTAGAATTAGGGGATAAAGAAATAGATATGCATAGAGAAATTGGAGAACTTATAGACTTTAATAAAATAGATTATTTATTTACATTTGGTAATTTAGCTAATTATACTGCAGAAGCTGCCAAAAGAAAAACAAATAAAAAAATAATTTTCTCATTTGATGATAAAAACAAATTAACTTCTAAGCTTGAAGAAGTTTTAGAAGAAGGTTCAATCATAGTATTAAAAGGATCTAGAGGAATGAAATTAGAAGAAATAGCAAAAAACTTACTAAGTTAATATTAACTTAGTAAGTTTTTATTATAAAGAAGTTTTTAGTTCTTTTTCTTGATTATGTCTTTCTATAGCAAGTTGTATAAGTTTATCTATAAGTTCTTTATATTTTATGCCACTTACTTCCCATAATTTAGGATACATACTTATTCTAGTAAAACCAGGTATAGTATTAATTTCATTAACAATTATCTCACCATCATCTTTTAAAAATACATCTACACGTGCCATTCCTTTACAACATAATACTTTATAAGTTTTAAGTGAACATGATTTAATTTTCTCTATTTCTACCTCTGTTAACTTAGCAGGAATTTCTAGTACTGCTCCACTTTCATCTATATATTTAGACTCATATGAATAAAAGTCACTACTAGGAAGTATCTCTCCTGGTAAAGAGGAAATAGGATAATCATTTCCTAAAACTGAACATTCAATTTCTCTTCCTTTAATACTTTCTTCAACTATAACTTTATTATCAAATTCAAAAGCAAGTTCCATTGCTTTATAAAATTCTTGTTCATTATTAACTTTACTGATACCAACTGATGATCCTAAATTTGCTGGCTTTATAAATACTGGCATTCCTAATTTTTGCTTTACATCATTATAATTATACTTTTCACTCTTATTATATGATATAAAATCAGCTATAGATATATTACTATCTCTTAATAGTCTTTTCATAACATCTTTATCCATTCCAACTGAAGAACCTAATATATCTGCACCTACAAAAGGTATATTTGAAAGTTTAAGTAGACCTTGTATAGTTCCATCTTCACCAAACGGACCATGTAATATAGGAAATACTACATCTATATCATCTAATCTATTATATCCATTTAAATTTACTAATTGATTTTTATCTTCTCCAGGAATTATAGCTAATAAATTCTCTGATTTATTCAAGCTTATTGATGACGGATCATCCATATTGGATAAAAATTCATCATTTTCAATTAGATACCACTTTCCTTCTTTATCAACGCCTATAAGAATTACTTCATATTTTTCCTTATCTATAGCTTCAATTATATTTTTAGCAGATTGAAGTGAAACTTCATGCTCTGCTGACTTTCCACCAAATATTATTCCCACTTTAATTTTATTCAAAATAACTCTCCTCCATTAAAAATTAAATATTTTTTCAATAAATATTATAAAACCTAATAAAATTAATATTTCCATATTCCTACCTCAATTATATAATATTATCATAAATATGAGAATATTATATTCTATATATATGTCCAATTTTCCTTCTTAATTATCTTCTTTTATTAGATTTCTTATTTTTTCTATATTTACCCTTTGATTTGTTTTTTTTATAATTTTTATTCTTTTCTTTTTTATAACTTCTTTTTTGCTTTTTATTTTCTTTATCATTTTTCTTTTTTTCTATTGTTGTTTTTATAGTTTTTTCAATATTATTTAATGCAATTCTATCTTTTGGTGATACAAAAGTTACTGCTATTCCTTCCTCTCCTGCCCTTGCTGTACGTCCTATACGATGAATATAACTTTCAGGATCTTGTGGTATATCATAATTAAAAACATGGGTTATATTATTAATATCTATTCCACGTGCTGCAACATCTGTAGCTACAAGAAATTGTAATTTTGCATTTCTAAAATTTTTCATTACTCTCTCTCTTTTAGCTTGAGATAAATCACCATGAATTTCATCAGAGTTATATCCTTTAGATTGTAAATTTTCATTTAAAGATTTTGCTCGTCTCTTAGTTCTACAAAATATAATAGCTAAAAACGGATTATATTTTTCTATTGACTCAAGAAGTGAATCTAATTTACCTCTATCTGTTGTTTCAACAACTATTTGTTCTATTTTATCTATTGTTATATTTTTGCTTTCTATTTCTATCTGAACAGGATTTTTAGAATATCTTTTAGATAATGATCTAATACCATTAGGTATTGTAGCAGAAAATAGCATAGTATTTCTATCTTTAGGTGTTTTAGATATTATATCTTCAATATCATGTAAAAACCCCATATGTAGCATTTGATCTGCTTCATCTAATACAAGATACTTGAGTTTTCCTAAGTTTATAGTTCCTCTTCTTAAGTGATCCAATAATCTACCTGGAGTACCTATAACGATATCAATATTTCCTTTTAATTTTTTTATTTGAGAATTTACATCTTTACCTCCATATGCTGCAAGAATCTTTGCTTCATTTACTTCTGATAACTTTTTAGCTTCTCTAGTAATTTGTAATGCAAGCTCTCTAGTTGGAGCAACTATTAAAGCTTTTATTTCTGGTTTAGTAGTATCAATATTTTGCATAATTGGGAGCATAAAAGCTAATGTCTTACCTGTACCAGTTTGTGCTTGAACTACCACATCTTTTCCATTTAATATCTGAGGAATAGTTCTAGATTGTACTGGTGTAGGTTTAATTATTCTATTTCTTTCTAACACTTTTACTAACTCAGTATTAATTCCTAACTTTAAAAACTTATTATCCATTTTTTATCTTCTCCTAATAGTATTGTATGTTTATTTTATTATTTGATTGTTCTATTTATTTCATTCAATATTTTAATCATACTATCTAATATATCACTAATTTCCAATAATAAATAGTTATTTTTTAAAATCACACAAATAAATTTCAAGGAATAATATAATGTATCTAGTCAAATCGTAAGGAGGAAAAATAATGAGAAATGATAAAGTGTTAGAAATAAAAAACTTAAACATGACTTATCATTCTTTAGATGGAGAAACTAAAGCTTTAGATAATATATCACTTGATATATATAGAGGTGAAATAGTAGTATTAGTAGGTCCAAGTGGTTGTGGTAAATCAACTTTACTTTCAATAATTGCAGGACTATTAACTCCTTCTAGTGGAAATATTATAGTAAATAAATCAAATGATTCTATTAATGATACAGGATATATGTTTCAAAAAGATAATCTATTTGAATGGAGAACTATTAGAGACAATACTCTTATAGGTTTAGAAATACAAAATAAACTTACAGAAAAGAGAAAAGAATTTGTAGAGAATCTATTAGATACTTATGGATTAAGTGATTTTAAAGATAGTTATCCTAGTCAATTATCTGGTGGTATGCGACAAAGAGCAGCTCTCATTCGAACACTTGCTACAAAACCAGATTTTTTACTATTAGATGAGCCTTTTTCTGCCTTAGATTATCAGACAAGACTTGTAATCTCAGATGAAATAGGTCAGATACTAAAAAAAGAAGGGAAAACTGCTCTGATGGTTACACATGACATAGCAGAAGCTATGTTCACATAAAGATAGAAAAAATTTCTTATAATGTTCTAAATCTTCTAGTAAATAATAATTTCTCTATTATTGAGGTTTTATACTCATTGTTCGTTAATAGTGTAATTCTATAACAAATAATATAATATATAAATATTGCTTCCTATTTATACACATATATACTTCTTAGTTACATACCTTTTTAAAAATACACTTTACATTTATCACATGTATTCAATTACAAATATAAATATAAAACCTGATATTATTAAAAAAACTCCTGAAGATGGAAATACAGTTAAATCTATATCTTTAATCCTACTCATTAATTCTATTTTAAATTCTTTATAGAAAGATAAATCTCTTATAGATTGCAAGTTAATATCTACTGTATTTAATGATTCTGAATATGATATGTCTTTGTCATATTCTTTTAAAAAAATCTTGTCTTTTTTCTCTTCATACAATATACCATTTTCATCTAATATGTCCATCAATGTATCTACTACCATCTGATCATTAGTATTAGTTATAACATATATTCCTCTACCTATCATGATGACTATCCATAATGCAGGTAATACTACAAAATATATGATAAAGAAAATAAAATTAAATTCAATATCCATTTTCCTAATTTGCAACATAGGAAAAATCAACATAAATATATTTATATATTCTTTATTCACAATAAATTTTTTTCTAGTAATTAATATAATTCCACATAATATAAGTAAAATTCCTAAGAAAATAATAAATGTATTAAAAGTATATAACACTATCCCTCTCCCTTATTTATATTCTTTTTTTAAATCCTTAAATCTTCCAATAGTTCCATTTAATTTATTCCAAGCATAATTCCCAAACCTAACTTCTGACACTTTTTTATAATACAACACTACTTCCATGCTTTTTCAGCATAATATTCATATTTAAGCTATTATTTGGTACTTTATTTAATTTTATATAAAAATAAAATAAATAACAAGTAAAACTATATTTTTTTGGTAATATATTCTATTAATATCTAGTTGTTTATTATTAACTGATCTAATAAATCACTATACACTTTCATCCTATGATTAGATGGCAAGGAATTTATTTTATCGATTATAAGTTCAACTAGAGCTTCTGTAAAAATACCTTTATACTTTTCCTCATCTTCAATATCTAATATCACTTCTATATTATTATTCATTATGCTCTCCCCTTTTTAAAAACATATTTAAAAATCAGGTTGTACTATTCTATAGATTCTTACTAATATACTATTATCTCATTTAACTAATGCATAAAATATATTATTATATCTTATTTAATTAATTTTAAAGGGGTGAAAGTCATTTCTACTATTGCTATTTATGCTCGTAAATCAAAATTTACTAGTAAAGGTGAATCCAATGAAAATCAAATAAAATTATGTAAAGAGTATGCTTATAGTTATTTTCAAGTAGATGAAATAATTGTCTATGAAGATGAAGGTTATTCAGGTAGGAATACAGAACGCCCTAAATTTAAAGAAATGCTTAATTCTACAAATATAAATAAATTTGATGTTCTTATATGCTATCGTTTAGATCGTATAAGTAGAAATATTGCTGATTTTACTTCATTAATAGAGATTCTCCAAAATAAAAATATTGACTTTGTATCTATAAAAGAACAATTTGATACTTCTACTCCTATGGGTAGAGCTATGATGTATATATCATCAGTTTTTTCTCAACTGGAAAGAGAAACAATAGCTGAAAGAATTAAAGATAATATGTATGCACTAGCTAGAACTGGGAGATGGTTAGGTGGTAAAACTCCTACTGGATATACTAGTAAACAAATTTCTTATACTGATAAAGATGGTATAAACCGAAAAATGTATGCTTTAACTTCAGTTGAAAAAGAACTAAATTTAGTAAAAATGATATATAATAAATATCTCGAACTAGGATCACTAACAAAACTAGAGACTTGGACATTAGAAAAAAATATAAAAACTAAATCTAATAGATACTTTGATAAAGGTATATTAAAAATAATACTTAGCAATCCTGTATATGCTATGGCAGATAAAAAAATTTACAAATACTTTCAAAGTTATAATTCTGATATTGCTAATAATATTGATGATTTTAAAGGTACTCATGGGTTAATGGTATTCAATAAACACAAAGAAGAAAAAGGAACTGTTTATAGAAAGAAAAAAAATAATTGGATTATTGCAATTGGTAACCATAAAGGTATTATACCTTCTAATACTTGGATTAAAGTTCAACATCAGCTTGATATGAATAGCAAAAAGGCACCTCGATCTGGTACTAGTGAAATAGGTTTATTATCTCCTCTTCTCATCTGTAAAAATTGTGGCTCTAAGATGAGAATTATTACCTCTAGGAAAAATAATAAACTTTATTATTATTATAAATGCATTCTAAAAGAAAAATCTAAAGGCTATAAATGTAATATTAAAAATTTAAATGGTAAATTAGCTGATAAATATGTTCTTAATAAAATTACAGAGTTAGATTATATAGATATTGATATATATAAATATCTATATAATATGAAAGCAAGAATTATAGATCCATATTCAAAAACCAAATTGCAGAAAGAAAAGTTGTTATTAGAATTAGAAAAACATAAAAAATCTGTAAATAACCTTACTCTTCATCTTGCAAATAATACAGATTCTAAAGCTTCAAAGTATATAATTGAGCGAATTGAAATGTTTGATAAGATGATTAAAAATATAGAATCAGAAATAAAAAATATAGAGAAAGAATATGAAAACATAACTAAAGAAAATGATATTATATATAAACTATTATTATTAATAAAATCTTTTCCTGATAATGTAGATAAGTTAGAATTTAAAGAAAAGAAAAAATTATTACATAAAGTTATTTATAATATAGTATGGGATGGTGAAAAGATACATATTAAAATATAAATAGTATTTAAAATATATAATTAAAGATGATATTCATTATGAATATCATCTTTAATTTAGTATCAAAATTATTACTTCCAAATATAATATCCTTCTCCTTTTTCAACAATTTCATTATTATTTATATTAATAATATGTTGAATTTGGATCTTTATAACTTTTCCTTTATTTCCTTTAGGAATTGATAGAATATAACTAGGTCTATAATATCTTTCTTTTTCAATTTCTCCTAAAAAATCTGGAACTTCAGTTATTGATAAAATTTCTAAAGATTCATTATCTGCAAAAACTCTAATACTTTCTTCATTTAATTTAGGCCAAATATTTTTATCCTTTAAAAGATCTAATTCATTACCTAAGTTATCTTTTATTCCCTTTTTAGCTCTATTTAAAGACATAGGAGTAAAGTGTATATAGTCACTTACTTGCCCACCCCACATATTCACTCCATATACTTCCATTTGATCTATTTGTATTTCTAAATTACAATCTTCCTCTATATTAATATTATAAATCCAAGCTTCCAATGTTTCTTTAGAATAATTTTTTTCAAATATTCCAATTTGTTTTACCTTTTCAGATAAATATATTTCATAATTTCCTTTTTCATCTCCAATAGTTACAATATCTTCTTTAGTAACACTAATAACAGGATTTTTAACTGGTTGTCCATTAAAATACTTTACATTTCCATACAATTTATTTAGATTAATATCTATATTGTATTCTCTATCATCTATATCAACTATTATCTCATTTGGATTATTTAATGGTCTTTGTAATGTTATCTTCAACTCAAAATAATTATCTATAATATCAATTTTCTCATTAAATATTATTTGGTCTTTAAATATTAATTTTAACCTTTTACTTCCATTCTCAAATCCTATTCCCTCAATATAAATATAAGGTTCATTTTTCATATCCCATACCTGTTTCTTAGCTATATTTTCAAGTTTAGTATAACAACTTGGATTATTATTTAAAAATAAATTTATATTTGATTTAATCATACACACCTCTCTTTTCATAGATTCACAAAATTAAAATAATACTTCTAAATTAATTATTCCTCAATTAAACTAAAAATCCTCTATTTTTATCCCATTAATACTATAAGATTGTTTTGTCCTAAAAGTTATAAACCATATTCATATAAATTTTATATGGTATAATATAAAAAATGAGAAAATAAGGAGATTTATGGATGAATACAAAAAAATATATAATAACTTTACTTTTGTTAATTATATTCCTAAATGGATGTAATCTAGCTAATAATAATTTGATATCTAAAATATCAAATGAAAATATTAAAGCTGTTTTATTTGAAAGAGAAGGTGGAGCAACTACCTCAAAAAGTTATCAAATATCACTATTAAAAGAAAATGAAGAACTTAAAAATCATATGAAAGGAAATATTTTTAGTGCATCTAACATATGGAATTTAGATATTAAATGGCAAAATAGTAATTTATTAATAATAAGCTTTTCCACTAATGGTGATTCTGATATATACCAAAAAGTAGAAGAATTTAAGATAGATAATAAAGTGATAAAAATAAATTATAAAGAAAAGCAGAATTAATTCTGCTTTTCTTTATAATTTATTTAATTGAGTTATATCTGTTAATAGCCAATAATATATTAGAAATTTATCTGTTAATTCAGCTAAAAAAACTTTTTTGAAATTGTAACTTTTTATGAATTTGTAATACTGAATATATTAAAATATTATCTTCTAACATAAGTAAGTTCAACCATACCATCAACCGTTCTTGTCCCAATAAGTTTAAGTTTAATTTCTGGATTTTCTCCTATGAAAAGTGGAATCCCATCACCTAAAATTGTCGGTATTATTGTTATAATGTACTTATCTATTATGTCCTTTTTTATAAATTGATCAATTAGCTTTCCGCCACCAACAAGCCAAATATCTTTCCCCTGTTCCTTTTTTAGTTTTTTAATAAATCCAGTAACATCATCTACTACGAACTCTACTCTATTACTATTATCAGATTCATCTTTCCTTGTAGTTGCTACATAACACTTTTTACCTTCATAGACCCAAGTGCCAGGTGATAATTCATTAATAACTTGTTCATATGTAGTTCTGCCCATTACAACTGTATCTATTGAATTATAAAAATTATCGAATCCTAAATCAATATTTTCATTTCCACTACTGCCCATCAGCCAATCAACTTTACCATTATTCCTTGCAATATATCCATCTAAACTTGATGCAATATAAAGAATTATATTTCTATCCATTTTGTTTATCCTCCTCTTTTTACTTTCGATAAATGTATAATAACATATTATATAATATATATTATACTTATAAAGAAAATTTATCTTTTATCATCTGAGCTACTTGTTCAGGACATATACTAGTATTATTTATCCTCATATAGTTTTCTTGATTAATTTCACCTTCATAAGAATTAAGACGGTATTTTTGTTCTAATGCTTTAAAACGATTTTCTGATTGTTCATCAAAAGCCCACATATAAGTAAATATCATTCCATATAAATCACTTTTAGAAACCTCTTCAAATATCTCTTTTCTAAATAAATTAACTAACCTTTTTCCTTGAGAGGTATTAAAATTAAAAAAGTTAGATACCAAATCTATAGTCATATGATTATGAAAAAGCTTAAGCCCTGTTATTTTTGATAATTCTTGACCAACTGTCATCTTTCCAACAGCATGAGGTCCAAATATTACGACAAATTTCATGCTATTTCTCCTCCTAAATTATAGTATTAGTCATTAAAATATTTTATTTATTATTTAATTTTACCTTGAATTAATATATTCTCTAAACATCTACAAAACCCCTTCTTTTTTTCATTTTATTCATTTAATTATAAATATTAATTTTTATACCTTTATGTAGACATAGCAGAAGCTATATCCATGGCAGATAGAGTTGTAGTTCTTACAAATAGACCTGCTAAAATTAAAGATGTCATAGATATTAATCTCACTTGTCCAAATTGTGATAGAAGTCCTATGAAATCTAGAGAAGCTCCTGAATTTAAAGACTATTTCAATAAAATATGGAAGGAGCTAGATATTCATGTTAAATAACAAAGAACAATCTAATGAGCATAAAAAATATATAAATACTATTAAAAAGAAAAAAAGAAATATTAGAATCACTCAAATTTTAATAATTATACTTTTTTTTGGTGTATGGGAACTCCTTGCCAGGTTTGAGTTTATTGATTCATTTTTAACTAGTTATCCTTCAGCTATGTGGAATCTATTTTTAAATTATGTTAAAGATGGATCATTATTTCATCATATTGGAATATCTTTAATGGAAAATATAGTAGGATTTTTAGGTGGTACTATATTAGGTATTCTTATTGCTATATTATTATGGTGGTCAGATTTCATATCAAAAGTATTAGATCCATATCTAGTTGTTTTAAATAGTCTACCAAAAACTGCTCTTGCTCCAATTATAATATTATGGGTTGGTGCAGGATATTCAGGTATAATAGTTACTGCCATATCAATTTCAATTGTAGTTACTATAATGAATGTTTACAGTGGTTTTGTAGAAGTAGATTCTGAAAAGATAAAAATGCTTAAAACATTTGGAGCAACAAAGTTTCAGATTTTAAGAAAACTTATAATTCCATCAAGTGTACCATCTATGATAAATTCTCTTAAAATAAATATTGGACTTTCATGGGTAGGTGTTATAGTTGGCGAGTTTCTTGTATCTAAAGCTGGTATTGGATATTTAATAGTCTATGGTGGGCAAATATTTAAATTAGATTTAGTTATGATGAGTGTAATGATTCTTGCAATATTAGCAGCTGTAATGTATCAAGGAGTAGCTCTTATTGAGAAGAAATATATGAAATGGAGACAATAAAAATTGTCTCCATTTCAATTTAAATTCTGAGATACTTTGTAAATACAAGCCTACATTAAAAACTAATGTTTTACATATATTTTATAAATCCTTCTTTATATTAAAATTAAATATCAAATTTTCTTTTAAATATACCCTATGACATTTTAAATTTGACATAATATTTAAAAATAATTTAAAAACTTATATTTAGTGATATAATTAGTTGGAGGAGGTTTTAGAATGAAAACTAAAAAAAATTTATTTATAATTTTAATCATAGCAATGTTTAGTATTTCAGGTTGTGCTCAAACTGATACTCCTAAAGAGTTAAAGTACTCATATGATTTAGTAGACAATTTCTTCTTATATAAGTCAAATGATGATATTGTTGGAATAGCTATTAAGTCAAATGATTCAAATGAAAATGAAGAAAAGAAAAAAATAATACTTGAAAATATTTCAAAAGTTTCTTGGAATGAAAACTTCATATTAGCAGAACAAATTGAAAGAATACAATTAGGAAAGGAAGAAAAAAAGATCTATTGGATTATCAATTCTAATACTCAACAAATATATGGCCCTAATGAATATGAAGAATTTAATAATCAAAGAAAAGAACTAAACATAGATGAGAATTTAGAACTTAAAAGTCCAGATAGTTATAAAAAATAAGATTGTGTAAAAACACAATCTTATTTTAAACTTTGTATTCCATTTTTTGCCCAATTAGAATCTTTTAATATAGCTCTACCTACTCCTATTAAATCAGCTTTATCTTCTTTTAATAACTTATCTGCTGCTTTAATATCAGTTATACCACCTGTCAATATAACTGGAACATTTACAACTTTCTTTATTTCTTCAGTAAGTGGCGAAAAATAACCTTGTACCTCTTTGTTCTCCACACCATATCCATTAAATCCTCCTGATATATCCAAAATATCTATACCTGCTTTTTCAAACTCTTTTGAAGCAATTAAACTTTCATCTAGAGTTACTCCACCTTCCCTATAATCTGAAGCACCTAATCTAAGTAAAAGTAGAAAGTCTTCTCCTACTGCTTTCTTAACTTCATCAATAATTTCTAGATGAATTTTAATCCTTGATTTTAAATCACCACCATATTCATCTTGTCTTTTATTGGTAATTGGTGACAGAAATTGACTTAACAAATATCCATGAGCTGAATGGATTTCTACACCATCAAAACCAGCCTTTTTAACTCTTAATGCAGCATCTTTAAAACCTTTTATTATTTCTTTTATTTCATTTTTAGTAAGTTCATTAGGAACTAATTCACTTCTAGGATGAGCTATAGCTGAAGGTCCCACTGCATTCATACCTGTTACACTCTTTTTAGATGCACTACCTGCATGATTAATTTGCATAATTGCTTTCGAACCATTTTTATGAATAATATTTGATAAATTTCTAAGACCATCTATTACCATATCATCAGAAATTGAAAGCTGATTATCACTTGCTTTACCTTGTTGAGAAATGTAACTATGTTCAATTATTATTAATGATATATAACCTCCTTTTGATTTTTCATCATAGTAATCAATTATTTCTTTACTTATCTTCCCATCGTCTTCTGACTTACCTGTAGCCATAGGTGGCATAACTAAACGATTTTTAAGTTTTATATTTTTTATATTTAGTGGTTCCAATAAACTTGACATATAATCACTCCTTATATATATTATATACTTTTTTGATAATTATAAAAAAGTATATAATATTATAAAATTTATCTATATAGAAATATATTCTATAGATAATATAAATTAGACAATTCCAATAGGTTTACTGTAGAATAATATATGTTAATTATATTTTATAAGGAGGTTATTATGAAAAAAATTATTATAATACTATTATTTTTATTGACTACAATTTCTATTACTGCTTGTGGGGATAGTGATGCAAGTAATAAAAGTAATGATGATAAAGTTTTTAAAATTGGAGCTATACCAGATCAAAACACCTCAAAACTAAACAGACGTTTTGAAGATTTAGCTAAGTACATTTCTGATGAAACTGGTCTCAATGTAGAATATGTTCCTACAGTAGATTATTCTGCATTAGTAACTGCATTTGAAAGAGGAGAGATTCAATTAGGTTGGTTTGGAGGTCTAACAGGTGTACAAGCTAGAAGTTCTGTAAAAGGAGCTGAAGCTATAGCTCAAAGACCAAGAGATGAAGAATTTCACTCTGTATTTATTGCACAAAAAGGTTTAAGATTAAAAGAATTATCTGATATAAAAGGATATAGTTTTACTTTTGGAAGTGAGAGCTCAACATCAGGTCATTTAATGCCTAGACACTTTTTAATCGAAGAAGGAATAGATCCAAATCAAGATTTTGATGGAGAAGCAAATTATTCTGGTTCCCATGATAAAACTTGGAAACTTGTTGAGTCAGGTGCATTTTATACAGGTGCATTAAATGAAGCTGTATGGGAAGCAGCTGTAGAAGAAAATAAAGTAGATTTAGATAAAGTAGAAGTATTTTATACCACTCCAGCTTATTATGATTATAATTGGACAATAAATAATGTAGATGAGAATTTTGGTAAAGGAACAAAAGAAAAAGTTAAAAATGCTCTCCTTTCTATTGATGAAGAACAGAAAGAAATAATGGAATTATTTGAATCAGAAAAATTTATTGAAACTAAAAATGAAAATTATAAAGCTATAAAAGAAGTGGCTGAAAAATTAGGAATAATTAAATAAGGTTGAATTAGTTATGACATCAAAAGAAATTATAAAGTTTAAAAATATCACAAAAAAATTTAAAGGGAATATTGCTTTATCTTCCCTTTCTTTTAATATAAATAAAGGCGAATTAGTTGCATTAATTGGTCCTAGTGGTTCAGGAAAAACTACACTTTTAAATCTATTAAGTAAAATACAAACTGCAAATACTGGTGATATATTCATAGAAAATACTAATATCAAAGATTACAAATCAAATAAATTATATGCAAAAAAAGTAGGCATGATAAGACAACAATTTGATTTAATTGATGAACTTACTGTTATAAATAATGTATTAGCAGGAAGATTAAACGAGTGGAATATATTAAAATCACTGTTATCTTTAATAATCCCTCAGGAAAAAAAGTTAGCAGTTAATGCTCTAAAAAGAGTAGGTATAGAAGAAAAATTATTTGCTAAAACAAGTACTTTATCAGGAGGACAACAACAAAGGGTTGCACTTGCAAGATTATTAGTTCAAAATCCTAATATAATCCTTGCAGATGAACCAGTATCTTCTCTTGATCCAACAAGGGCTGAAGATGTACTATCATTACTTATATCCCTTGCTAAAGAAAATAATAAAACTTTAATAACAAGTATACATTCTATAAAATATGCAAAAAAATATTTTGATAGAGTTATTGGATTAAGAAATGGAGAATTATTTTTTGATTTACCTGTAAATGAATTAAATGAAGGTCTATTAACAGAACTATATTCATTGAAGAAGGTAAATAACAATGAATGATATAAAAAAAGATTTAAACTTATATAGAAAATCATTTATTAACTTATCATTGTTTATAATTTTTTTCTTAAGTTTATTTTCAATAGAATGGAGTAAAGAACTTATTCATTCAGGAGGAAAAGTAACTCTTATACAATTAATAAAATCTTTATTTTCTCCTGACTTATCTATTGAAATACTAAAGCTTAGCATAATTTCCACATGGAGAACACTGGTATATGCTGTTGGTGGAATAACATTTGCTATAATAATAGGATTTATATTTGGTGTATTAGCATCAGGTATTCTTTTTAAAGAGTCTAAATATAAATCATTTTATATGAATGTATTTAGAAGAATATTAGGTTTCTTTAGATCTATTCATGAACTTATTTGGGCATGGTTATTTGTAGCTGCATTTGGGCTTAATCCTTTTTCTGCTATATTTGCTATTACTATTTCTTATGGAGGAACTTTAGGTCGCATATTTGCTGACATGCTTAAAGATGTTTCTAAAAATCCTATTAAACATTTAGAAGTCAGTGGTGCATCAAAAATTCAAACTCTATTTTATGGTTATTTACCAATAGTAAAATTAGATATGATAAGTTATACAATGTATAGATTTGAATGTGCTGTTCGATCTTCTGCTATTATGAGCTTTATAGGTCTTGGAGGTCTTGGTTATCAAATTCAATTATCTTTATCAGATTTAGAGTATAACGAAATGTGGACATTTGTATTCTTTCTAGTATTATTAGTAACAGTAGTAGATATTTGGAGTAACAACATTAGAAAAAGTATTATTTCAGGAGAACCTAAATTTTTAAAATTTTCATATATTATTATGACTATATTATTTTTTAGTTCATGGATTTTTATATTTAAAGTAGAAAACGCAAATTTATTTTCTTTTTTCTCCTATGAAAATTATACTTATGCAAAAAAATTTGTAGCAGATTTATTAGGTATAAATAAAAATAAAGCATATTTAGATATTTCATATATCAAACATGTATTAATGTTAACTTTTGAGACTTTAAAAATGAGTATCTTGGCTATAGGATTTGCAACTCTTGCAGTATTCATTACAGTTATTCCTGCTGCTAATAATGTTGCTAATGGATCTATAGGAATTGGTGGTAAATGGTATAATAAAATTTTGTTTGGAATAATTAGAGTAACATATATAATTTCTAGATCCATCCCTGAGCTAATATGGGCAATGATTCTTATTTTTATATTTAAACCTGGCATACTTCCTGGGGCTATCGCATTAGCTCTTCACAACTTTGGTATACTTGGTAAGCTCTGTGCAGAAATAATTGAAGATTTAAAGTTAAAGCCTTTAAAAAATCTTTCTACAACTGGTGCAAATAGTATAGAGCAGTTATTCTATGGAATTATACCATCTGTAACAAAGAAATTTATGACTTATATAATATATAGATGGGAAGTAATTTTACGCACCACAATAGTAGTAGGTTTTGTTGGAGCTGGGGGTTTAGGTCAAGAGTTTAAACTCAATATGAGTTTCTTTCATTACACAGAAATAACTCTATTATTAATATGCTATATATGTTTGGTATGGTTTGCTGATATAGTTTCAGATAGAATAAGAAAATTTATAGACTAAAATAAAGAATACTTAGAAATAATCTTGTAACAAAAACTAATTTCTAAGTATTCTTTATTATGTGATTTATTTAAATTTCTTATTATTATCTTTAAAAATATTTATTAATATTTTTACTATAAAGTGATTGTTTTAGGTGT
The DNA here is from genome assembly GCF_009911265.1 of Senegalia massiliensis. Taxonomy (NCBI): domain Bacteria; kingdom Bacillati; phylum Bacillota; class Clostridia; order Eubacteriales; family Clostridiaceae; genus Senegalia; species Senegalia massiliensis. The sequence continues at coordinate 208,020 of NZ_QXXA01000004.1, forward strand.
ATCAAGGGTGATTTTCTGTCTCTACTTTATATTGTTTATATGACTTTTATAATAATGAGAAACTAAAACATAGGTCTAGCATCTAATATTTCTTTTGGTAATGTTTCTAAAGATTCTTTTAATATGTCTACTACATCTTTATCCCAAGGTGAGGTTATTAGTTGTCTCCACATTTTGCTCCCTTTAACACCATGAAAAAGTCCCATTGTATGTTTTAATACATTGTGAGGTTTTGTATTAGTGTTTAGATTTGATAAATATTGAATAAGTTCTTCAATAACTTCTCTTCTTGAAATATTATTTATCTTCCCACCTTCAAAAAATTTATCAACTTTTGCTAACATAAATGGCGTATCATATGCTGCTCTTCCAATCATCACTCCATCAACATGATTAAGATGATTTTCTATTTCTTTTATTGTTTTAATTCCACCATTTATTTCTATGTTCAAATGAGGATAATCTCTTTTTAATTTATATACATCCTCATACCTAATAGGTGGTACTTCTCTATTTTCTTTAGGACTTAGACCAGCTAATATGGCAATTCTAGCATGAACTATAAATCTATCTACTTTTGATTGCCCTACTGTATCTACAAAATTCTTTAAATCTTCATATTTATCTAATAATGTCCTTTCAAAACTATCAGGTAATATTCCCTTACCATCTATACCTATTCTATGTTTTACTGTTATAGGTTTATCTGTATTTCTTCTAGTTTCTTTTACTATATCTCTCACTAATTCAGGATATGCCATAAGAGACGCCCCCATATCATTTCCTGATACTCTGTCTGAAGGACAACCTACATTAAGATTAATTTCATCATAATCCCAACCCTCAGCTATTTTAACTGCCTTACCTATATTCTTTGCATCACATCCTGCAATTTGTAGTGCTAAAGGTCTTTCAACAATATCAAAATCTAATAACATATTTCTATCTCCATGTATTATAGCTTGTGCAGTTATCATTTCCGTGTATAATAAAGCTCTTTTCGTTAAAAGTCTAGCAAAATATCTAAAATGTCTATCTGTTCTATCTACCATAGGAGCAATACTTACTTTTGGTGATTTTATTTCTGATATATATTTTTTCATTTATTATTCTCCTTTAACCTTTGTATTTATATTTATGCTACCCCATTATATATAATTTTCATCATAAAATTAATTAAAAAATATGGGTATAAGTTATACCCATATTTTTTAATATTAAGCTTTATTCATTAACAATTTTATAATATACTTTTGAAGTCCATAAATAAACTATTCCATAAATAATAGTAAATATTAATATTGTTAGTCCTGTAAATAACATAAATAACTTTTCATTTGTAAGATTAAATAAACCAAGTATTTCTATAACTGCTGGAAATGCTACAATAAGATGAACTATTGCAACTAAAATTGGTAAGAAAAATATTTTTACTACTTGATTTTTAATTGTATACTTAATTTCATCTTTACTCATCCCAACCTTTTGCATTATTATAAATCTATCATGATCATCATATCCTTCAGTGATTTGCTTATAATAAATTATTAATGCAGTTGCAACTAAAAATACTATTCCTAAAAACAAACCAATAAAAAAGAAACTTCCATATATAGATAAAAAGTCATCTCTACTTGTGTATATATCCTCTATTGCTATATCTTTTGAAATATCTGAATGTAATTTATTTTTAAATTCAGGAACAAATTTAATTTTATTATCTCTTTTTCCTTCTAAATTTAAATTATAGTTATAATAAATAGGAACTTCTGCTTTTTCTTTTTGTGAAATTAATTTTGATAATTCTTCTAATTTTTTATTATCTTTAACTATTATATTCATTTTATCGAATAAATTCATACTACTTAAAAAATCAATATCATTTATTTGATTAATAATTTTAAACTCATTACCATATAAGTTTAATTTATTATATTTAAATTCACCTGTATTAGTACTAATTAATATTTCATTTTCAGCTAATTTTATGTCTTTGTCTTTATATTTATTATAATCTTTCAGTGTTAATATCTCAATTTCATATAAATCTTTTAAAGACATTTTTTCTGATTTTTTCCTAGGAAATATATTATTATTTTTTAAAGTAGCAGCGGTACTTAAAACATTATATTTTACTATTTTTTCTATATTTAAGTCATTATCTTTAGCTGTATTTAATGCAATTTTTTCTATCTTATCATTATTTATTTCATTATCTTTATAGCCAGTTAAAATGTCATAAGGATAACGCGTACGTAAACTATCTTCAATTCCTACATATAAAGAAATGGTAGAAGATAATGTTAATAATACTGCTATACTTAGTATGCTTATATTTGCAAGTCCCATTGCATTTTGTTTCATTCTATAGATCATATTAGAAACAGAAATAAAATGCTTTTTGTTGTAATAATATTTTTTATTTTTCTTTAATAATTTAAGAAAAATAATACTACCTGACGTAAATAATAAATACGTTGCAATCATTACAAGAATTATTGCCATAAAAAAATTATTTATAGATGCAATAGGATTATCTATACTTAATGATATATAATAACCAGTTAATAATAATATAACTCCAATTATACCTATTATCCATCTGGATTTAGGTTCGCTCTCTCCTTTTTTACTTTCTCTAATTAAATCAATAGGATTTGTGGTATAAACTTTTATCAAGTTATATAATATAATTAGAACAAAAATACCAATATATAAAATAAATGTAATAATAATTGATTTTAAAGGAAGGCTAAATTTAATTGCAGTACTTAAATTTAGTATATTAAGCAAAAATGCAAACATTAATCTTCCAAATAGTATCCCTAATAATATACCTAATAATAGTGATACTATCCCTGAATATATAGCTTCTAATGATATTACTTTACCAATATGCTTTCTTTCCATCCCTAATACACTATATAATCCTAATTCATTTTTTCTTCTTTTAATAAGAAAACTATTTGTGTAAAATATAAATATTAAAGAAAAAATACCTATAGTTATTACACCAAAATTTAAAATTGTTTTCATACTCTCATAACCTAAAAACTCACCACTACTCATTTGTATAGTTATAGCATGAAGAATATAAAAAAGAGAAATTATTATTGTTGAAGATAATATATAAGGGAAATAAGTGTTTTTATTCTTCTTTATATTATTTATTGCTAATTTAGAATAAAATATTTTATTCATTTCTACTACCTCCAGTTGCAATAAGGGTTAATGTATTAGAAATTTTCTCATACATCTGTGCATTTGTCAGTTCTCCTTTATAAATTTGATGAAAAATTTCTCCATCTTTTATAAATAATACTCTTTTTGCATGACTAGCTGACTTAGTACTATGAGTTACCATAAGGATTGTTTGTCCTTTATCATTTATATCTGAAAATATATCTAATAATTGACCTGTTGACTTAGAATCCAGAGCTCCTGTAGGTTCATCTGCTAAAACAATATCTGGATCTGTAATAAGTGCTCTTGCAACTGCTGTTCTTTGCTTCTCTCCTCCTGAAACTTCATAAGGAAATTTATCTAGTAAATGACTTATACCTAGATTTTTAGCAATAGGAATTAATCTATCATTCATATTTTTATAATTCTTCCCTGACAAAACTAAGGGTAAAAATATATTATCTTTTAGTGAAAATGTATCTAATAGATTAAAATCTTGAAATACAAATCCTAAATGTTCTCGTCTAAATGTTGCAAGATTTTTTTCTTTCATAGATGAGATATTATCTCCTTTTAATAAAACTTGTCCACTAGTTGGTTTATCTAAAGAAGCTAAGATATTTAATAATGTAGTTTTGCCTGAGCCAGATTCTCCCATTATAGCAACATATTCACCTTCTTCTACTGAAAAAGAAATATTTGATAATGCTTCAACTTTATTTCCTCCAAATCTAGTAGTATAAATCTTTTTTAAATTTTTAACTGTTAAAATTTCCATATTTATTCCTCCATATATTTTATTCTATATTAAGTATAATAAAATGAGAAATGTTTTGCCTTAGATTCAGCTTACATTTCTCATTTTAACCTTACATTAATGTAAGGTTATTATTCTATTTCTAATTCTATAGAGGATAAATCTATTTTTACTGTTGTTCCTATACCTATTTCAGAAATAATTGATATTTTATGATTAAGCTTATCTAATATATTTTTTGATAAATACAATCCTAATCCAGTAGATTTTTTATTCATTCTACCATTATATCCTGTAAAACCTCTTTCAAATATTCTTGCTATATCTTCTTTACTTATTCCAATTCCTGTATCTTTTATAGTTAAAACTTTTTTATTATCGATTTCAATATATATTTCACCTTTATAAGTATATTTCAAAGCATTTGAAAGAATTTGTTTTATAACAAATAACAACCATTTTTCATCTGTTATCACCTTAATATCATTTTCTTTAAGGTTTAATTTTATGTTTTTATAAATAAATATTTTAGAATAAGATTTAATCGATTTTTTTACAATACTTAAAAGTGAATATTCTTCTAGTTTTAAATCCGATGATATATTTTCTAATCTTAAATATTGAAGTGCCATATCTACATATTCTTCTATTTCAAAAAGTTGCTTTGCTATGTCTTCATTTATATAACTATTTTTCGACTGTAATATTAAATGAGCTGCAGAAATAGGTGTTTTAATCTGATGGGTCCATAATGTAAAATATTCTATTAAATCTGTATGCTTTTTATCTCTTTCTGAAATTAAATCTATTTTATTTTTATAGAGAGTTTTGATTATACCTTGGTAATCTTTTTCTATTAAGTTCTGAGGGTCTGGTAATCCATCTATATTATGAGAAATATTATATTTTATATTTTGTAGCTTTTTATCTCTTTGATAGTACTTATATATACCTACTACAGTAAATATTATAGAAAAAAAAGCACATAAAAGAGTAGCATACATAATTGTTTCTAAGGGCAGAGAATAAAGGTAAAAAACTATAGAAAAAATAAAGATAAATATAATATATATTCCTATGTAATTTATTCTTTCTTTAAAGTATTGAAATATAACATTTTTAACATTCATTATTTAATCCACCACATATCCTAATCCTTTTTTAGTTTTTATAAAATTATATATTCCTATTGTTTCTAATTTTTTTCTTAGCCTAGTTATATTAACTGTTAGAGTATTATCATCAATAAAACTATCACTTTCCCATAATCGATTCATAATTTTACTTCTAGATACTACTTCTCCTTTATTTTCCATAAGAATTTGCATAATTTTAAAATCATTTTTAGTAAGTTCAATATTTTGATCTTTGTAAGTGACAATTGTATTATTTAAATTAAGAAAAACACCATTATGTTCTAAATAATCAACTTGGCCTTTAAATGTATATGTTCTTCTCATTAGTGCATTAATTTTAGCTATTAAAACACTTAAATCAAAAGGCTTTATAATAAAATCATCTGCCCCTATATCCATTGCCATTACTATATTCATATTATCACTTGTAGAAGATATAAATATAATTGGAACTTTAGATAATTTTCTTATTTCACTACACCAATGATATCCATTGTAAAAAGGTAATGAAATATCAAGTAATACTAACTGAGGTTCAAAGCTCATAAATTCTTCTATTACATTGTTAAAGTCTTCAATATATCTTGTTTTATAATTCCATTTTTCTAGATGTTTAGATATTAATTTAGAAATTGTCATATCATCTTCTACAATCATTATTTTGTACAAAATTATCACCCTTTAATTTATCCCTTATGATAATAGTATATAATAAGTATTATTTAATTTCTATATTTATATAAATCAAAAAAGATATGAATTATTACATTCATATCTTTTTTGATTTATTAAGCTCTATTTAGTTTTAATATTACTTTAAATAAATCACCATCTATTTGTATTTTAAATTCTCCACCTTGTAACTCAATTAAACTTTTTGCTATTGATAGTCCTAATCCACTTCCTGGACTGTTTCTAGATTCATCTCCCCTTTTAAACCTTTCCATTAATTCATCTGGAGATATATTAAGCTCATATGCTGAAATGTTTTTTATTGTTAGATATATATTTTCATCATTTTCTATTATATCTATATATACCCTAGAATTTTTAACAGCATATTTAAACACATTAGAAAATAAATTCTCTATAGATCTCCATAAAAGTTTTCCATCAGCCATTACATACATTTTTTCTGATTTATAATTCATTTTAAATTCTAAATTTGATTCTTTTACCTTATAATCTAATTCTCCAATACCTTGAGTTATAAGTGATACTAAATTAATTTTTTCTAAATTTACTGGTATATTACCACTATTAGCTTTTGATGCTTCAAATAAATCATCTGTTAATACTTTTAATTTTTGAGATTTTTCATCTAAGACATCTATATATTCACTTGTTTGTTCGTCATGTTCTTCTCTTTTTAATAAATCTACATAAGTTATGATAGAGGTTAAAGGAGTTCTTATATCATGTGAAACATTACTTATAAGCTCTGATTTTAATCTTTCACTTTTAACTTCATTTTCTACTGCCTGATTTAAACCATCAGCAATACTATTTATATCATTTGCTAATCTAGAAAATTCACCTTTACTTTCTATATTTATTTCATGGTTTAATTCTCCATCTTTAATTCGCTTTACTCCTTCTTTTATAGAGTTAAATTCTTTTATTTTTCTAAGAACTAAATATGCTGCTACTCCAATAGTTATTGGGAACATGAAGAAAGTTGCTACTACTAATAGTGGATACCCTATTACAATCAATATAATTTTCACAGCTATATTTCCATTATTATATACTTCTTTAAAGAAAGAAAATATCTTATGGAAAATAATATAAGTTACTGAATGTTTTATTATTGTTTTATTTTTTATGTGTTTTACTAAAGATAGTAATAATAGCAATCCTAAAGTTGATATTATTACTGTACCTGGTATAAATAATTTAATTGATACATTATTATGTGGAGCAGCCCAAAATATGGTCCATAATGCTATTAATGAAAACTCTATAACTATATTAATATCTGTATATATCTTATCTACTCCTGAAAGATGAATATCATCATCTTCTGGTTTTCTGCCTATAGAATATATCAAATATATAAAAGATATTAAGAAAATCAAACTTAAACTTAAAACCTGATAAGATTTATCTTCAATTATATTTTTGTTTGATCTCCATTCATCTATTTCTGTCCTCAAATAATTATCAGTAAATCCTAAATATATTTTATCATTTGTTAGATCTATATTATTGCTATAGGTATTTAACCTCCAAAAAATATCACCATTTGATATTTCTTCAGGAGTTACTTCAACATTGTTGTTTTCAATTAATATATATGAGGGATATTCTTCAAAGTCCTTTATTGATGTATTATTACTATTTTTAAAAGTATTAGTTCCATCTGAAGCAAAATAATTTATCCCAGAATAATCATCTAATACATTCTGTATTAAGTTATATCTTCTTAAATCATTTTCTATCATATTTTTTTTAATATTTTCTATTTGTGCTTTATACTCTTCTCTAAATATTTCTCTATTTTCATTATCTGATAAATTAGGATTATATTTTTTAGATTCATCAACAAATTGATAATATAAGTTTTCAGTATTATCTTCTAATTCATTTTCATTTATAGAATTACCTGCATTTATATATTCTTTATTTTTATATTCCTCTAATAATACGGATAAATTACCTGTTATTCTCTCTACATCATTATAAAAATCATCACTTTCATAATAATTATCTTGAAATAACATATCAGGATTAATATCTCCATTTGATTTTACTATAGTATCAAATACTATGTATAATGCCGCAGTAAATGTTGTAATTGCAAGTACAAAAGCTATTATTTTCAAACTATATGAGTAACTAAATTTTTTCAATTTTGTATCCAACACCCCACACCACCTTTAAATATTTTGGTTCTTTAGGACTTATTTCTATTTTCTCTCTTATTTTTCTTATATGAACTGCAACTGTATTCTCAGGATTATATGCAGTTTCATTCCATACTTTCTCATAAATCTTATCTATGGAAAACACATTACCTTTATTTTCCATTAGAAGTTTCAATATTTTATATTGTACAGGTGTAAGCCTTACTTCTTCTCCATCTACTGTAACTCTTTTTTTATCATCTTCTATCATAAGACCACCTGTTTCAAATACATTTTCCTTTTGTTCTATACTTCCAAGTTTTGTATATCTTCTAAGTTGAGATTTTACTCTTGCTATTAGCTCTAATGGATTAAATGGTTTTGTTATATAATCATCCGCCCCCATATTTAAACCCATTATTTTATCAGTATCTTCTGATTTAGCTGATAACATTATTACTGGTATATTCTTAAATTCTCTTATTTTCATTGTAGCTATTAGTCCATCCATTTCAGGCATCATTATATCCATTATTACAAGATGAATTTCATTTTCCTCTATAATCTCAAGTGCTTGTTTACCGTTATATCCTTTAAATATTTTATGTCCTTCATTTTTAAGATATATTCCTATAGCTTCTACTATTTCTTTCTCATCATCACATATTAATATATTCATAATGACTCACCCCACGTGTTAATTTTAGACATATTATATCACAACCTTTATATTTAATTTAACTTAATAATACCAAATATATCTTAAGAAAATCTGAATTAAAATCTTAAGATTTTCTTAAGATTTTAATATTCATAAAAAAGATTCCTTGATCAGATCAAAGAATCTTTTTTTATTAATATTATTTGTTTTTTACATTTCCTATTTGCTTAAGTACTATTGAAATAGTACCATCAGTGTTATTTACAAATTCTATTCTTTCTTTATCATCAAAAAACTCTATAGGTACTTTAATTTCTATTCCTGTATCTGTAACTATTTTTTGCTTTCTAAAATTTTGTCTCTTTATTTTTTCACTTACTTCAAAATTAGTTTCATCTAATCCTTCTTTTTCAATTATACTCATATATTCCTTTTTCATATCTAAATCACTTTTAAATACATCTTTTGCAACACTTTCTATATCAATTCTATCATTTTCTTCTAATGACTTAGCTACTGCCTTTTTTGCTTGTCCTACTTTTACAAAATCACCTTCATAATTATTTTCTAAAAAGTTTTTAGTAGTTTTATTTAATATTTTCACTTTTTCTTTCTCTGACCTTTTACTATTACATTTAAGAAATAATCTTGATAAATAGTATATTTTTTCTCCATTTATTTCATATTCTTTCTCTATTAATTTTATATCTAAAGTTGTTAAATCAATTAAAATACATTCATCTATTTTTTGATTTTCATTAGGTAAAGAAGTTCTTTGTTTTACTATAGAATTTACTACTTTTTCTTCAATTTGGTCTACATTATGAATATACGAATTTCTATAATTCATTTTAAATATAGAAAAGTATCTTCTATCTTCATATGTAAATATACTGAATATAACATCTGCTGGTGGAATATCTACATTTATCTTTATAATATCAAATAAAATCTCTGATAATCGTTTTGTATCATCTACAAATGTATTTAAATTGTGATTTACTATTATATCTTTAATAATATTTTCTCCATCATTAAACCTAGCAGGTCTAAGAGATCCATCTGTAAATACTCTTAAAATATGCTTTTCTAAAAATTCTTCTATATCATCATCTAAAGGGTGCTCTACTTCTGATAATACTGGTATTTCTAAATTATTATCTAATATATGCACTATCATTTTATTTATTTCTAAATCTTTTATGTCCAAATCTTACACTCCTTAAAATATTTAATTGTATAAAATATATTTTATTTTATATTCATATTTATGTCAAAGAAAAATGAACCTTTTTAAGGTTCATTAATTACAACTCTAAATAATAGAAAATTTATATTCTGTTATTTCATAATAATTCTCATTTGGTTTTAAAATTGATGAATTCATATTATTATGATTTATACCATCTGGCTCATACTGAGTCTCAAAACAAATACCATAATGTTTTTTACCAATTTTATTATATTTTAAATTTTCATCATTAGGGAAATTATAACTATATATTACTACACATGGATATGAAGTAGATATTTCCATTTTTCTTTTGCTATTATAATCTATCATAGTTATAGAATTTCCACTTTTATTTAATAACCAAGGATGATCCAACCCATTTGCAAGCTTAATTTGGGAGTAATTATATTCTAAGCTTTCTCCAATATTCTTTTCTTTTCTGAAGTCCATAGGAGTATCAGTTACATCTATAAATCTACCAGTAGGTACCATTTTATCATTTAATTCTAAAAATTTATTAGAATTTATATAAAGTAATTGATTTGTTATATCTCTTTTATAATTACCTGATAAATTAAAATATGAGTGATTTGTTAAATTACATAATGTTTTTTTATCTGTATTTGCATGATATTCAATAATCATCTTATTATCCATTAGAGTATATTTTATATATACATCTAAATTACCCGGGTAATTTTCTTCCATGTTTTTACTATAATAATTAAAACTTACAGAAATTTCATCTTCATTTTCTATTATTTTATAATCCCATATCTTTTTGTTAAATCCTTCTTTACCACCATGACCACTATTTTGGCCATAATTTTTATATAAAGTATACTCTTTATCATCAATTTTAAATTTTCCATTTGCTATTCTTCCAGATGTTCTACCAATAGTAGCACCAAAATAGGCTGGATTTTCTATATAACTATCTATATTTTTATGAGTTAATACTATATTTTCTTTTTTTCCATCTTTGTCATCTACTAAAAGTTCAACTAATATTGCACCATAATTAAGTAATTTAGCTTTTATATTATTATTTTCTATGATTATAAGACTCAGTTCCTTATTAGATAATTTAATTTGTTCCACAGAATACATTTATTACACCTCTTTTAAATATTTTTAAAGAGGCAGTAAAAATACCTACCTCTTTAGTATATCTATATTATTTTTGCTCCATCTCCTATTTCTGCTATATAGAAGTCTGGATCATATCCTATTTTTTCTTTATATTCCTTTTTAACATTTTCTTTAAATCTTTCTATTGTTTCATTATATACTAGATTTACAGTACATCCTCCAAATCCTGCTCCAGTCATTCTAGCACCAATAGCACCATTTTTCCATGCTGATTCAACAAGTATATCTAGCTCTTTTCCAGTTACTTCATAATCATCTCTAAGTGAAATATGAGATTCATTCATAAGCTTTCCAAATTTTTTCATATCACCATTTTCTAATACTTTAGCTGCTTTAATAGTTCTTCTATTTTCATAAACTGCATGTTTTGCTCTTTTTCTATTAATCTCATTTTTTATTAAATATTTATTTTCTTCAAATTCTTCTTCTGTTAAATCACCAAGGGAATTTATATTTAGTTTATTTTGTAACTCTTTTAGTGCTTTTTCACATTGAATACGTCTTTCATTATATTTAGAATCTGCAAGTCCTCTTCTCTTATTTGTATTCGCAATAACTATAGAAATATTATCTAACTTTATTGGAGCATATTCATATTCTAATGTATTTGTATCTAGAATAATTGCATGATTTTTTTTACCCATAGCTATAATGAATTGATCCATTATCCCACAATTAACACCAATATATTCATTTTCAGTTAATTGGGAATATTTAGCCATTTGTATTCTATTAATATCTAGTTTAAATAAATCTTTTAGTAATAAAGAGGTAACTATAGATATAGATGCACTAGAAGAAAGACCTGCACCATTTGGTATATTACCATAATATAATATTTCAAATCCTTTATCTATATTTAAGTTTTTATCTTTAAATATTTTAGTAATACCCTTAGGATAATTTGCCCAATTATCTTCTTCCTTATATGAAAGTTGATTTAAATTTGTTTCAACTATTCCAATTTCAGAAAAATTTACTGAATATAGTAATACTTTTTCATCCTCTCTTCTTCTTGCTATTGCATATGTTCCAAAACTTAAAGCACAAGGAAATACATATCCTCCATTATAATCAGTATGCTCTCCTATTAAGTTTACTCTACCTGGAGCAAAATAACTATTAATATTATCAATACTTCCAAATTTTTCAGAAAAAATTTTTTTTAGTTTTTCTAAGTTCACTTAAAACACCTCTTTTATTTATATATAATTTACAGAAAACCTTTTCTATACATTTTAAAAAAATAATCTAATTTAGCTAGCTTATTTTTTTAGTACTTTGACGTATTATTAATTGTGGAGTTAATATTTTTCTTTGAATATCCACATTCTCATTTTCAATATTTTTTAATAGCATCTTAGCTGCATTTACTCCTAAATCATACATATTTTGATCTACTGTTGTTAACTTTGGCTCTACTAATCGTGATGTTATAATATTATCAAACCCTATAATCGACATATCTTCCGGCACATCTAAACCTATTTTTTTACACGCATTTATTACACCAAGGGCCATTAGATCATTACAACAAAAAAATGCTGAAGGTCGATTTTCAGTTAATAAAAATCTTTGAATAATTTCCATAGTATGATCTACTGTAGAATCTTTATTTCCTTCACCTATATTAATTATTTTTTTATATACACTATCATTTAAAACATTTTTATATACTATTTCCTTCAAATCATAAGAATAACTTTTTTGACCTCTAATAAATGCTATTTTTTTATGTCCTGATTTTATGAGATATCTCATAGCTTCAATAGCACCTGATTCTTCATCGTTAATAACAAAATTACAATTTACATCTTTATTATAACCATTTATAAATACTAAAGGAATCTCTTTTGATATTTTTTCATAAAGTCCACTTTTCATGTTTTTTGTCTGAGGGTCAATAACAATAATTCCGTCGACCTGTCTATCTTGTAAAGAATTTATATATCCTATTTCTTCATCCTCTTTATTATCTGTGTTACATAAATATATAAAATAACCTTGTTCTCTAAGAATTGCTTCAATAGCTTTTACTACTGTGGGAAAAAATAAATTTGTAATACTCGGAACAATTACTCCTATAGTATTAGATTTTTTATGAATCAAACCTCTTGCCAATATATTGGGTCTAAAATTTAACTTCTTAATAGCAGATTCTACTTTTATCCTTGTTTCCTTTTTTACTGGATAATTATTGTTCATAACTCTAGATACTGTTGTAGTAGATACTCCAGCTTTTTTTGCAACATCTTGAATAGTTGACTTCATCATTTACCTCCAGATTATTTATATATAAATTATAACATTATTCATATGATTTTGTTTAATTAAAATTTATTAATTTAACATAGGGGTTCTAATTTTCATTAAAACCCCTATACTATTTAACTATATTTTATTTGAAATCTTTCTTAAATTTCTCTTGTAAATCATCTAAAGTCTTTTCAACGCTTGCATCTTTTAATAGCATTTTAGCTTGTGCATCTCTAATTTGGTCAATTGCCTCATCAAAATTCTCGCTATAATTAACTTTAGGTATATCTTCACTTATATCTGCAAAGAACCTCCATACTTTTTGTCCTCCAAAATATTCTAGCTCTTTATCAAAGGTAGGTTCATTATAAGTTGCTTTATATGATGGATATAATCCGTATTTATCAAATGCATTAACTTGATTATCTATATCAGTCATTGCAAATTTAACAAATTCTATAGCTGCTTGTTTATTTGGTGCATCTTCTGGTACTAACACATTGGAACCTCCATTTACAGCTATATAATCTAACCCTTCTTCAATAACAGGTAATTTCATTACTCTCCAATCACCTGCACTATCTTTAACTTCATCTTGTAAAGTTCCTGCCCACCATACTGCAGATGGAACTGTTGCAATCTTTCCTTCTTTAGTAGCAGAAACCATACCATCCCAATCTTGATTATCAAAAGTTACTCCTGAATCATATAATTTTTTTAATGTGTTTGCTGCTTTCATTCCTTTTTCACTATTTACAGTTGGATTTCCTTTTTCATCGAAAAAATAACTTCCTGTCTGCTCATAGAGCATTCCAAAAAAAGTAGGATTTTTAGAAGCTGCAAGTGGCATCATCTTAATACCCAACTCTTTCATTTTTTCTCCTTCTTTTATAAAATCATCCCATGTTTTAATATCATCTGGATTTATACCAGCTTCTTCAAATAAATCTGCTCTATAATAGAGTCCAGTTGGAGCTCCATCCCATGGAAATGCTACTACTTTATCATTATAAGTAACTTCTGAAATCTTAACATCTAAAAAGTCTTCTGTGTTTACATGTTCAGTCAAATCAGCAAATCCATTAGGGAATTTTGCTGCATAAGTTGCAACCCTTTCACCTTCCATAGTTATTACATCAGGTAAACCAGTTTTGCTAGCAAGTCTTGTTAAAAGTCTGTCGTACACTTGTCCCACACCTAAATCTTCAACTTTAACAGTTACATCTGGATGTTGTTTTTCAAATTCTTTTGCTGCATCTTCTAAAGACTTAGCAGCTACATCCCAGCTCCATACTACTACATCCCCTGATAACTTACCATCACTATTATTAGAAGTATTTTCTTCTTTATCATTTCCACATGCTGCCAAAGAAATTGTTAATGTTAGTATCAACACTAATGATAATATTTTTTTCATTTTACTTCTCTCCTTTTTTTATTATTCTTTAACTGCTCCACCCATTAAACCTGATATAAATTGTCTCTGGAATAATAAGAATATTATAAGTACTGGAATAGTAGATATAGCTGCTCCTAACATCATCATTCCATAGTCCTTATACATTAGCCCATCTAAAGACGCCAATGCTACAGGTAATGTATACATGTCCTTTGTACTTAATATTATTAAAGGCCACATAAAACTACCCCATTGTGTCATAAAACTATATATACCTAAAGCTCCTAGAGCAGGTTTCATATTTGGTAATACAATTTTGAAAAATATTGAAAATTCCCCATATCCATCAATTCTAGCAGATTCAATTAGAGATGTAGGAAAAGATGTCATGTTCTGTCTCATCAAAAATATACCAAAAGCATTTGCTAAAGAAGGTATTATTACTGATTGATATTGATTTGCCCAACCAAAAGTAGTCATCATAGTAAATTGAGGTATATATAAAACTTGAAGTGGAATCATCATAGTTCCCATTATCAATGCAAATATTAAGTTTCTTCCTTTGAATTTAAACTTAGCTAGTCCATATCCTGCCATAGAATTAATTAATATTGTAAAAAAAGTATATGTTACAGATATAAATACAGAGTTAAGTATAACCCTACCAATATTCATTTCTTCTTTTAAATTATTTAAATTATTAATAAAGTTATCTCCAAACATAAGTTTGGGAGGTATACTAAGTATCTCCCCTGTAGTTAGTGTTGATGATACAAACATCAAATAAAATGGAAACAAAGAAATTAAAACCACTATTATTATAAATACATAAGATATTACTTTAGTAAGAGTACTTACTTCGCTTGGTTTTCTTTTTTTATTTATCATTCTTCATCACCTCCAACCTTAAACTGTATATAAGATAATATTGCTATAATTATTACTAGAACATAACTTATGGCAGCTGCATATCCAAATTTAATATATCTAAAACCATTGTTATATAAGTACTGTGCAACTGTCATAGTAGCACCATCTGGTCCTCCATCTGTTAATATATATGGTTCATCAAATAATTGTAATGTACCGATTGTAGATGTAATAGCTGCAAATAATATAATAGGTTTCATTAAAGGTAAAGTAACATGAAAAAATTTTTGAATTTTATTTGCTCCATCTATATCACTTGCTTCATATATATCTGGAGATATTCTTTGTAATCCTGCTAACATTATTATCATGTTATATCCTGTCCATCTCCAAGTTATAGATATCATTATAGCTATTTTTGAACTTATTGGACCATTAAGCCAATTTACTCCATCTAATCCAACTACATTAAGTAAATAATTTATTAATCCATATTCATTATTTAATAAAAGTTTAAAAACTAGTGAATATGCAACTAAACTAGTTACAGCAGGTAAAAATATTGATACTCTAAACATAGGTTTGAATTTAATATATGCTTGATCTAATAAATAAGCTAATAATAAAGATAAAAATACCATTACTGGAACTTGAAAAATAAGATATATCAATGTATTCAATAAACTTTGAATAAAAACATCATCTTTCATAAGATTTATATAATTACTAAATCCAATAAAATTATACTCTCCCCCCTGAAATTCATAAAAACTAAGCCAAAAAGATTTGCCTATTGGATATAGCATAAAAATTGAGAATACAAGTATAACTGGTATTAGAAAATAATATGGTGCTGTTTTTGTATTAAGTCGTAATTTCTTTAATAAATTAACCATAAGCCCCTCCTAATATTTGCTTAAAATCCTAAGATAGAAATCGATTTCTAGAAAACGTTTTCTATAACTTTTATAATATTATACTATTAAAATTATTTGAAAGCAATAGAAGATTCAAATAATTTTGTTTATCTATAGTTTAAACTTCTCTCCATAATATTTAAGTAGAAAATGAAAAATATTAAGACTTTCAAACAAAAACTTTCATTCTTTTTGAAAGTCTTAATAAGATTGTTACTTTATTTTTTCCCCACTTAAAACAAGAGGTAATAATACTTCTTTCCAATATGGCTTAATTTTAATTTCAAAATTAAAATTGTGTGGTTTCAAACTATGTTCTTTTAGTGGCACTGGACCACAACTATTACTTCCAATTCCATGTTGCATATAATCAATATTTAATGTTACAAAATCTCTTTTTATTAATTCATTTTCATGTTTAGCATTTTCAATATCTTCTTTAGTATAATTATGAACACTAAAACCAAATTTTTCATTAGTAGATATGAATAATCCTATTCCCCTATCATCATTAATAGAAAGCCATTTTACATCTGTTCTATTTCCATTCTCTTGAGGATAAACATAATTAGTTAGCATATTAGATACACTGCTATCATATATACCAATCATACTAGCTTCTTTGCTATCTATATATGATTCTCCTGGTCCTCTTCCATACCATTCTATATTTTGTAAATCATTTTTTAATCTCATTTCTAAACCTATTCGTGGAAAAGTTTCTGGAAGTTTTCCTTTAGGTTTACCATTTATACTTAATACTATATCCCCACTACCATAGATAATATATTCATACTCATTTTCTATAGCCCAATCGCCATTAGGTGGTGAAACATAAGATTTCACATTTATTTGAACATACTTATCATTTACATTGGTTTTGATACTATCTATTCTTGTAAGAACATTATTTATACTTTTCTTCTTCCATTCCTTTACTTGATACATATCATTATCTATAGGAGCTCTCCAAATATTAAAATTAAATCCTTCATCAATCATTTGGATTCCTTCATATAAATATTTAGAAACTTTACCTTCTATCTTATCAAATATTATTTCAAAATTTATTCCTTTTATAATTATATCTATATTTGATTCATATACATCTATATTATTCATAGTAGATACACTAGTATACCATTCTTTTTTTGATACAAAAGGTAATTTAAAACTTTCCCAGGTTATAATATGTCCTTTTTTAGACCATTTATTATCCTTATTAGTTATTACCTCTACATTGAGAAATAAATCAGTATATAAACTATATTTTTTATCTACATCAATTGGAATATCTATAACAACTTCTTCGCCTGGTTTTATCTCACCCAATGTTAATATACCACTATCAAAGACTTGTTTATCTCCTGTAATATTAAAGCTTAGGTTAAAAGAATCTAAGTCTATAAAATCATACAAATTTTTAATCTTTATTTTGCCCTTGGATAAATCTTCTTTTACTATTTTAATAGGTTCTATTACTTTTTTAAGTTCTAATAATCCAGGGGTTGGACTTCTATCCGGTTTTAATAAACCATCACAGCAAAAATTAGAGTTATTCGGGTAATCACCAAAATCCCCACCATATACAAAATATTCTTTCCCATTTTCATCAATTTTTCTTAATCCATGGTCAGCCCATTCCCAAACAAATCCACCTTGAAGTCTAGGATATTTATAGAATATATCCCAGTATTCTTTAAGTCCACCAGGACCATTTCCCATTGCATGAGCATATTCACAAAGTATATGAGGCTTATCCATATCTTTCATTTCACCAAATTCTATCATCTTTTCATGATTAGAATACATTGTACTCATTACATCAACTACTTTACCTTCTCTATCTTCTTCATAATGAACTAGTCTTGTATTATCTCTATTTTTAATCCAATTTGACATAGATACAAAATTACATCCAAAACTTGATTCATTCCCCATTGACCACATAATAATAGATGGATGATTTTTATCTCTTTCAACCATCCTAATTGCCCTATCTACATATGCATCTTCCCATTTAGGATCGTTGGTGATTTTGTCGTATTCACCTATTATTTCAAACCCATGACATTCTAAATCTGCCTCATCCATAACATATAGTCCATAAATATCACACAAATCATAAAATCTTGGATCATTAGGGTAGTGTGCAGTTCTTACAGCATTTATATTATGTTTTTTCATAAGCAAAATATCTTCTATCATATGATCAAATGGTACTACTCTACCTAAATCAGTATGAGCTTCATGTCTATTAACTCCTCTTAACATTATAGGAATTCCATTAACTAAAAAATTGCCATTTTTAAGTTCAACTTTTCTAAATCCAACTCTAGAAGGAATAATTTCAATGATTTCTCCATTATTATCTCTTAAGTATATTAATAAATCATATAAATTTGGAGTTTCTGCAGTCCATTTTTTAGGATTTTTAATAGTAATATTTTTATTATGAGATTTTACTACTTCTTGCCCATTTTTATCTAATAATATATATTCAACTTTATACTCATCTAAATTTTCTTTTGTGGTATTATTTATGTCAATTTCAATTTCTAAATTAGCATCTTTATATTCATTATCTAAATATGCTTTAATAAAAAAGTCTCTTATATGAACTGGTGATTTAGCTATTAATGATACATCTCTAAATATACCTGACAACCACCACATATCTTGATCTTCAATATATGTGCCATCACTCCACTGATACACTCTTATAGATATAGTATTCTCTTTTCCTTTAATAATAAATTTTGTAATATCAAATTCAGATGCCATTCTGCTTCCTTGACTATAGCCTACTTCTTGACCATTTACCCAAATATGAAAAGCACTATCTACTCCTTCAAATCGTAAAATTATATTAGAATTATTCCAACTTTCTGGAACAAAAAATTTTCTTTTATAACATCCTGTAGGATTTTTTGATGGTACATTAGGTGGATCTATAGGAAATGGATAAATTAAATCTGTATAATGAGGTATGCCATACCCTTCCATTTGCCAATTACTTGGAACCCTTATATCATCCCAATCATCTACATTATAACTATCATCATAAAATTCTGCAGGTGACTCTTCTACTGTATTCGAATAATAAAACTTCCACATACCATTTAACAACATAAATTTATTTGATTTTCCGCGTTCATATGTTAATGCATCCTCTTTGTTATCATATGAAAAAAAGTATGATCTACTATCTAATCTATTTCTTTGTAGAATATCTAAATCTTTCCAATCTTTATTCATAATTTCCTCCTTTATATACACTTTCTCTTTCTATTAATTTAGTAGGAATAGTAAGTTTTAATGGGATTTTTCTTTTACTTTCTATTCTTTCTTTAATCATATTAACAGCAACTTCACCCATAAATTCAGTATTCAATCTTATAGTACTGAGTGGTGGAACTAAATATTGTGCAGCTGGTATATCATTGAAACTAATTATACTTATATCTTTTGGAATATTTATATTCATTTCATTAGCTGCTTTATATGCACCTATAGACATAGAATCATTTGCTATTATTATTGCAGTTGGTTTTTTTTCTTTATTCATTATCTCTTTCATCAACATATATCCACTTTTAGGATTATATTCTCCTATTTGAATAAACTCTCCATGATAAATATCTTTTTCTTTACTTATTTTTTCAAATGCCTCTTGTCTTAAATCATAGTATTTTGTCCCATAAATGTCGATATCTACTCCACCTATAAATCCTATGTTTTTATGTCCTAGATTAATTAAATATTCTACAGCATCTTTTGTAGACTTCCAAAGATCAATTATTACACAATCAAAAACTTGATCATCAGGATTAGAATCTACGAATATAGCTGGTTTATTAAAACTTCTAATTTTATCTATATCTTCTTCAATAAAAAATCCTAAACAAATTATACCGTCTAAATCTTTTATATCTATCTTCTTATCATTTTTTCTTATTCTATATACATTTATATTTTCATTCTTTAATTTTTTTTCAATAGCAACTCTTATAGATAAATAATAAGTATCTTGAAGTTCTTCTTCAAGAGAATATGAATAATATAAACCTAAAGTTAAATTGTTATTTTTTTTGACTTTTTTCCTAACTTTATAAGAGAGTGATTCTGCAGCTTCAAATATTTTTTTTCTTGTCTCATCAGGTACATTTAAAGTTTCATCATAATTTAATACTCTTGATACTGTAGAAGCAGAAACCCCTGCCTTTTTAGCAATATCATTTAATGTTGCCATATAAATCAGCCTTTCATATATATCATTTATTATTAATCTAAATAGTATGAATCCTTATGTAAATTATTTGATTAATAATATTATAATACTATTTTTACTAAATGTAAACGTTTTTCATAATATATTTAGTAAAAATAGGTTAAATAATTAATTTAAAGCTTTAAAAATCAAAAAAGATCCTATTAGGGTCTTTTTTATTGTAAATTTTGTCTTTCTATTTTATTTGATTTTTTTCTTAAAAAGTTCCATTTAGTTTCTGCTGTTATTATACCCATAAAAATAATCCCACTACCTATTACCATTTTAATAGTAAATAATTCTCCCAATAATAGAATGGAAAATAGAGTTCCAAATACAGCTTCTAAACTAAGTATTATTGCAGTATGTGTAGAAGTTGTATATTTCTGTGCAATATTTTGTATTAAAAACGCAACTAATGTACTCATACCACCAAGATAAATAACAGTAAACCAGCCTTGTCCCGATACTTGTAAGTTTATAGGCTCAAGGGGTACTGCCAGAATAATAGAAAATATTGCTGCAAAAATAAATTGTAATATTGTAAGAACTATGGGATCATGTTTTTTTGAAAAATGTCCTATAGATATGATATGTCCTGCAAATAATAATGCACATAAAAGAGTAAGTAAATCTCCACTATTTAGAGCTACTCCACCTTCAAGTGTAAGAAAGCCTATGCCTAGAAGTGTTATAAATGTAGCTAATATTTCAAGGTTATGTGGCTTTCTTTTACTTATGAACCAAAATAAAAAAGGTACCATAACTACATTTGTAGCAGTTAAAAATGCTTGTTTACTTGCAGTAGTGAATTGAAGACCTACTGTTTGAGCTGCAAATGCACTAAACAAAAAACTTCCTATTATAGCTCCAGCTATAATATCAGATTTATTAACTGTCTTAAGTTTTTTGAAAAATACAATACTCATTAAGATAGATGCTATTATAAATCGCATAGCATTCATGAAAAGCGGAGTCATATCCTCTAGTCCATTTTTTGTTACAACAAAACCACTTCCCCAAATAATCGCAACTAATACTAGTGCCATATCTGCATATAAACTTTTTTTCTTATCTAATTTAATCATAATATCAACCCCCTAACATAATCTATTATAATATCATATTTACTAAAAGTAAACTATTTTTATGAAATATTTACTAAATATATTATCGTTTCCAGTAAACTAAAATTCACTAAAAAAGAGACTATGCTTTGCATAGTCTCTGATTAAAAATTAGCATCTTCCGCCATACCCATAAGGCATGAAAAGCACTACTAATAATAAAAAGAAGAATAGTAATTCACTACCTTCATTAAATAATCCGCCTAATACTCCACCTTTAGCTTCGCCCATTTACGATTCCTCCTCTCAATACATTATATGTAAACTAATTATATCTGTTACAAATACATTAATTCGTAATTTATACTTTATTTTTAGTCTAAAACATTATATAATAATACTTAGTATTAGTATCTGGTACTAAATATTTCTTGGAGGTGTACAATGAATTTACCTAAACTTAAAATAGGAAATTTAATTGCTAAGGTTCCCATAGTACAAGGTGGTATGGGTGTAGGTGTATCCTTATCTAATCTTGCTGGAACTGTAGCAAAAAATGGTGGCATTGGAGTAATTTCAGGAGTAGAAATAGGGTTTAATGAGCCTGATTACTTTTCAAATAAAAAAGGATCTAATATAAGAGCTTTAAAGAAACATATAAAAAAAGCAAAAGAAATATCTCAAGATGGGATAATAGGAGTTAACTTAATGACTGTACTTAATAACTTTGAAGAATTAGTTAAAGAATCTATAAAATCAAAAATTGATATTATTTTTTCTGGTGCAGGATTACCTTTAAATCTTCCTAAATTCACTAAAGACAGTAATACTAAAATTGCTCCTATAGTTTCTTCTGGAAAGGCTGCGAAAATAATTTGTAAAAATTGGGATAGAAAATATAATGTTATTCCAGATGCTATTGTAGTAGAAGGTCCAAAAGCTGGAGGGCATTTAGGATTTAAAAAATCTGATTTAGATTTAGAAGAAAATATTTTAATTAATATCGTTAATTCAGTATTAGAATCTATTAAACCCTTTGAAAAAAAATATAATAAATCTATACCTATTATTGCAGGTGGTGGTATTTATAGTGGAGAAGATATTGCTAAATTAATTCAATCTGGAGCATCTGGAGTACAAATAGGAACTAGGTTTGTTGCTACAAATGAATGTGATGCATCAAATGAATTTAAAGAACAAATAATTAAGTCTACAAAAAATGATATTAAACTAATTAAAAGTCCTGTAGGTATGATAGGACGTGCAGTTAACAATAATTTTTTAGAAGAAGTTTCTTTAGAAAGTAGACATCCTAAAGGATGTATATCAAATTGTCTTAAACCATGTAAACCTAATAAAGCGCCTTATTGCATAGCTGATGCATTAATAAATGCACAAAAAGGTAATTTAAAAGATGGATTTGCATTTGCAGGTGCTAACGCTTACAAAGTTAATGAGATAACATCTGTAAAATCATTAATAGATGAATTAATAAGTGATACAAATAAATATTTAAAAAATAATTAAAAATACTCTCCATCTCTGGAGAGTATTTTTATAAATCTATCTTTTTCTCTAATATATATCCTGTAGTAAATAAAAATGCTACAAAAAGTATTAAAGAAAATATTAATGAAGGTATATTAATAGAAAGTGCTTCTGTCATTGTACTCATCTCTAAATTAACATTACTAAAAGTAAGATTTTCTTGTAAAGCTTCACTATTTATTGTTATATTTAAAGGAAGATATGTTATCAATAAATAATCAATATAAGATTTAGCTACAGTTATTGCTATAAATACTATAAATGATATAAACTTACCAATCTTTTTAACTCCTAGAGCTGCTTTACTTATAGCTATGGAAAAATAAACACTCATAACAAATATTATTGAATCTAAAATACCTAATAATGCAACTATAATAAATTCTGGAGTTAATAAAAATTTATTCACATCTCTAAGTATAGTTGTTAATATTGGTTGCTCAATTAAATTTGAATATTTATTTAATATAAAATAAACAAATATTAATTGTATTAAAGTATATACTGCATACCAAAAAACAGTTACTATTAATTTAGATAATACAATAGAATTCCCTGATACAGGTAAAGTTAAGGTAAGATACCCTCTATCTTCATATACTTCTTTACTAAATGAACTTACAAAGTAAAATAGTATAGCTACATTTCCTCCAATAAATCCTAGTAAAGTTAAAAATATTGTTCTTCCTACAGTATCTACATCAGCTGTTAAATAAGTAAATAAACTTAGAAGTATAAGTGCTATTACTAAAACTGAAATAAATTTAGTACTACCTTTAATTTCATATTTCATTAAATTTAACATTACTTAAAAACCTCCCTATATAATTCATCTACAGACATATTTCTTTCGTTTCTTAAACTTTCAACATTTCCATTTAAAACTATTTCACCATTTTTAAGAAATGCTACTTCTTCAAATACTCTTTCAAGATCATGTACTAAGTGAGTAGTTATTAACATTGAACTATCTTCATTATAATTATTAATTATAGCATCTAATATCTTTTCTCTTGCTACAGGATCTACCCCTGCAATAGGCTCATCTAATATATATAATTTTGCATTTCGTGACAATACCAATGTTAAATTTAACTTTTCTTGCATTCCTTTAGATAACTTTGTCACTTTCATATCTTCTTCTAATTCCATAAATTCTAAAAGTTTTTTTGCTTTTTCTCTATCAAAATCATTATAAAAATCATCAAATAAATCAATAGAATCTTTTATTTTCATCCATTTATATAAAAAATTTCTATCAGGTAAATATGACACCATAGATTTAGTTTCTGTTCCTGGCTTCTTTCCTGCAATAGATACTTCTCCTGTAGATTGTGTAAGTATGCCCATAAGGATTTTAATCATGGTAGTTTTGCCACTACCGTTTGGTCCTAAAAGTCCAATTATCTTTCCTTTTTCAATATTTAAATTTACATCTTTTAAAGCAGTTTTTTTCATATATTTCTTGGTTAAATTTTTCATTTCAACAATATTATTCAAGTTAATTTCCCCTTTCTAATTCATCACTTATTATATTAATTATTTCAGTTTTATTAAAACCTAATTCCTTCATATTATCCAAAAATGAATTTATTATTTCTTTACATAATTCATTTTTTAAATTAAACATTATTTCCTTATCCTCAGTTACAAATGTACCCATACCTCTTTTTGTGAAAGTAATATTTGCCCTTTCAAGTTCACTATATGATCTTTGCACTGTATTTGGATTAACTTTAAACTTTTCTGACATGTCTCGTACTGATATTACCTTATCTCCATTTTTTAATTCCCCTTTGGCTATAAGTCTCTTTATATAGTTCATTATTTGAATATAAATAGGTATATTATTATTAAAATCCATATAATCCCTCCAAGGGTTTTATTGTTTTATATCAATAGTACACTATGTCACTAAGAATGTCAATGATAAATATATTTAAAATTTAATTTTTTAAAAGTAATATGGTAAATATCCCAATTAAAATCCATATAATCCCTCCAAGAGTTTTAATGTTATATATCAATAGTACACTACATCACTAATTATGTCAATAATAAATATACTTGAAATTTAAATTTTTTAAAGTAATATGACAAATATCACAATTAAAATTCTTAATTATTGGTATAATTATATTAAGAACAATTTTTGAAAGGAGATAATTTATGAATTCAATAGATGTTTTAGTAAATGAACATAATAATATAAAAAGAGTTTTAAAAATAATTAGGTGTCTTTGTGTAAATATGGTAGAAGGAAATAAAGTAGAGATAGATGATTTTTCAAAAATTATTGATTTTATCAGAAATTATGCAGATAAATATCATCATGGTAAAGAAGAAGAAATGCTATTTAAATATATGCAAGAAGATTTATCTTCTGATATAGGCGAAGGACCTGTTAGAGGAATGTTCATAGAGCATGATTATGCAAGAAGTTTTATTATGAATTTAGAAATAGCTATAAAAGAATATAAGAATGGTAATACTGAATCCAAAGTAGATATAATTGCAAATGCCATAGGATATGCAAATTTACTAAATAACCATATTCTTAAAGAGGATAATGTAATTTATAAATATGCTATAACTCATCTACCTAAAAAAACTATAAATAAAATGAATAAAGAATTTGAAATTTTAGAACAAAAACAAGAAAATATAGAAAAAAGAAAAAAATATATAGATTTAATTGAAAACTTAAGTAAAAAATATAACTGCTAAGATTATAATCTTAGCAGTTATATTTTTAATAATATGGACTTCCATAACCAGGATAATTATAGTAATCACGATCTCTATATCTTGGATAATAAGGTCTTCTACGTCTATTAAATAGTGACCCTAATAATATTAAAGATATAAAGTCTCTAAATATTCTTCGCCTTCCATAATAAGGTCTTTGCATATTTACTCCCCTGCTCATAACACGTCTTTCCCTTATGTCCTCCTCTATTTCAGGATACTCATTTATCATATCATCATATATCTCGTCTATCATTTTTTCTAATTCTTCTTCTGTTGGCATTTCATCCATATCACTATATGGATAGTATTTCATTATAGTATCTTCTACTTTAGGATAAAGCTTCCTGTAAATATCAGGATAAGGTATAGTTCCATTCATAAAAAATCCTCCTCTACATTTTTTCCTTCAATATATACTATGTGAAGAAGATTTTTTTGTGAATATATTATGATTATTAATATTTTTCATCTATTAATATCCCTGAATATTCAATCTCATTATGAGTATACCCTTTAGAATCATTACTAATATCAGGTATTTTTATAGATTTAAATTTATAATATAAAACATCCATTAATTCTTTTAAAGGCTTTAAAGAACTCTCTAGTTTTTCTAAGGTTTTAATACTATCTATAAACTTATAAGTATCTAGTTTTAATCTTTCCTCGTTTCCAATACTTATACCAATTTTAAACAATTGTTCTTTATAGTTTTTTACTATGTTTTTTATCTTAATATTATAAGTCGTATTAAACTCTTTATCTAATATCTCTAAGGACTCTAAAGTTTTATTATATTTTTCTAATAGTTTTTTCATATTGTACGCTCCATAACTATTATTCCTTTGAAGTGCTTTAATTTCCTTTTCTAGACTTATTTCATTATGATAAAACCTATAATAATGTTCTTGTAGCCTTTCTAGATTATCATAAAATTGATCTGATGCTATAAGGTGATTGGCATTAGAATAAGAAATATTATTTTCAGTCTTATTTGCAGCCTCCACCTTTTTTACCCCTGTGGTACTTAATACTTGCCTATTCCTTTCAACAAAACTACCATGTATTCTTCTTTTACTTCTTGAAGTACTAGATACTGAAGCCATTAGAACACTTCCCCTCATCTTTTACTTCTTTATACCCCTAAATTTTAGTTTTTAACTATATTTATGCTACTTCATCAGGAATATATCCTTTAAATTGAGATTTATATAATTTAGAATATAACCCTTTATTATCAATTAAGTCTTCATGTGTACCTACTTCTTCTATTCCTTTATCTGTCAGTACTACAATTTTATCTGCATTTTTGATTGTAGACAATCTATGAGCTATTACTATAGTTGTTCTTCCCTTTGATAACTCTTCTAATGCTTTTTGTATTTTTATTTCAGTTTCATTATCTAAAGCACTAGTTGCCTCATCAAGTATTAAAATTGGTGGATTTTTAAGGAAAACTCTAGCTATAGAAATTCTTTGCTTTTGTCCACCAGATAATCTAACTCCTTTTTCTCCAATATATGTTTTATATCCATTAGGTAATGATATAATAAAATCATGAATATTAGCACTTTTTGCTGCTTTTATAACTTCCTCATGTGTAGCATCTGATCTACCATAAAGAATATTTTCTTCAATAGTACCAGTAAATAAAAATACATCTTGTTGTACAAATCCAATATGTTCTCTTAATGATTTTACTTTGATATCCTTTATATCTATACCATCAATAGTTATACTTCCTTTATCTACCTCGTAAAATCTTGGAATTAAGTTACACAAAGTTGATTTTCCACCACCTGAAGGCCCTACAAGTGCCAATGTTTTTCCATTAGTTATATCTAAATTCATTCCTGAAAGCACTGTTTCTTCTTCATCGTATGAAAATGTTACATCCTCAAATTTTATATCTCCTTTAACATTATCTAACTCCATTGCATCATTAGAATCAATTATATCGGGTTTAACTTCTAATATTTGTAAAAATCTTTCAAAGCCAGTCATACCTGATTGAAATTGCTGTGTAAATTGAGTAAGTCTTCTAATTGGCTGCATAAAGAAATTTATAAATAATAAAAATGCTAATAAATCAGGTATATTCATAGTCCCATTATATATAAAAATACCCCCTACACTTACAACAACTAAATTCAACATATTTATCAAAAAATTCATTCCTGTAAAGAATTCTGCCATAGATTTAAATGCATATTCTCTTGAATCTTTAAACTCTCTATTCCCTAATTCAAATTTATACATTTCATATTCTTCATTTGTAAAAGATTTAGATACCCTTATACCAGATATGCTATCTTCAACTTGAGCATTTACATTAGCTATTTTTCTTTTCACTTCTCTAAATGCTTCATTCATTTTCTTCCTTTTTTTCAAAGCAAAAAACAACATCAAAGGTACAAATATAAATACTATCAATGTAAGTGGAACATTTATAGTAAACATTAAGATAAAAGATCCTATTAGCATTATAACTGATAAAAACAAATCTTCAGGACCATGATGAGCTAATTCTGATATTTCTCTTAAATCATTTACTATTCTTGACATAATATGACCTGTTCTTACTTTATCAAAATAACTAAAAGGCAATGTTTGAAGGTGAGAAAACAAATCTTTTCGCATATTCGCTTCCATTCTTGCACCAACAACATGTCCCCAATAGTCTACTATATAATTAAACAACGCTCTTAATATAAAAAGTAAAATTAAAGTTCCTGTAATTATATATAATTCCCTCATTTTTCCGTTTGGTATAATATCATTAGTTAACTCACGTGTTACCATAGGAAATACTAAATCAATCAAAGCCATAAAAAAAGCACATACCATATCTAATATAAATAGCTTTTTGTGTGGCTTATAATATGATGCAAATTTTCTTAACATTTTCATCTCCCCTTCATATATCTTCTATATATAGTTTAATTCTATTAATTATAGAAGTCAATAATATATTTAGAGAGTCTAAATAAATATAAATGATACCTTAAATTTAAGGTATCATTTATATTTATATTTATATACTTTCTTTCTTTCTTATTTTCCTCTTAGTTTTAGGATTTATACCATATTTCTTTCTAGATAATTTAGATAACCAGAACATAAGACCAAATAATAAAATTATTCCAAGTGGTATAAGTATTAATGGTGTTATGTTAAATTGTCCCCATAATAGATACATAAATACTGCAACTATTGCTGTAGTTATTGCATAAGGTACTTGTGTTGAAACATGATCTATATGGTCTGCTCCTGAAAATATTGATGCAAGTACAGTTGTATCTGATATTGGTGAACAATGATCTCCAAATATAGCACCTGAAAATACTACTCCAGCCATAGCTACAGATAAATATGCATCCTTAGTTAATGCATAAGCAAGTGGTATAGCTATAGGTGTAAGTATTGTCATAGTTCCCCAAGATGTACCTGTTGCAAATGAAATAAGCATACCTAATCCAAATATTAACATTGGAACAAATACAAACGGTAAATTTGGAGGTATTGCTTTTACTATGAATTCATCTAATTTCATCTCTGCAGTTATTGATCCTAAACTCCATGCCATTACAAGAATTACACAGGCAAGTAACATAAGTTTAAGACCATCTACAAAAGTATCCATTGCTTCAGATAAAGTCATTATTTTTGTAGAAAGTGCCATTACTATACCAGTTATAGACATTGCAAATGCTCCCCAAAGTAAAGCTTTTGCTGGATCAGAAGCTCCCAATATATCAGTTATACCTCCTGCACCTCTACCTGTAAACCAAAAACCAAATAGTGTAACACCTACAAGTACTATTAAAGGTAAAAAGAATGTTATAAGCATTGGTTTTGTATCCTTTGGCTCACCTAATTCATAATTAACATCAAGCATTGGTTTTGCACCATCACGAACTATTTTTCCTTCTGTTACAGCTCTATGTTCCGCTTTAAGCATTGGACCAAAATCTCTTCCTGTTATTACAAGCATACCTACGAGTAATACTGCAAATATACAATAAAGATTTAAAGGTATACTATAAAGATATCCTGTAAAGGGTTGTATACCATCTATACCTGCTGTTTCCATGCCTGTTTTTACCATACCTATTTGAAATGCTATCCAATCTGATATAAAAAATGTTGCAACTGGTGCCGCAGTAGAATCTAATATGTATGATAATCTTTCCGAAGATATTTTATGTTCTTCTGAAATATCTCTAAAAACATTACCCACTATTGCAGCATTTACATAATCATTAAAAAATATTACAATACCAAGTACCCAAGCGCCTATTCCAGCTGCCTTTCTAGTTTTAATTTTCTTTCTTGCCCAAGCAGTGAGGGCTTCACTACCTCCAAGTCTCCAGATAAATGCTACACCTGAACCCATCAGTAGATTAAATAACAATAATGATGCATTCCACTCATCTGTAATAGAACCTACTACTGTATCCAAAGTATATACAGTACCAGAGAAAGGATTCCATCCAGAAATTATAAGACCTCCTGAGAATATACCTATAAATAAAGAAATTAATACTCTTTTTGTTACAAATGCTAATACTATTGCTACTAGTGGTGGAACAATGGCTAGCCACCCATAATCCATAAATTATCACTCCTCCTATTATTTATTTTGAAATTCCTTTATTTATATATATTCTACATAAATTATTAAATTCCTTTAATTTTTTAGAATATTTTTTATTTACAGATTTTTTGATAATTGCAATATATGCACTTGTTTGTATTTTTACTATAATGTAATTCTTCATTATGCGTGTTTACAAAAGTAATAAATTTTTTTATTCTATCTATATTCTCATTTAGACCATCTTCTGATATATCAATATTCATATATTCTCCTGTTTTAAGTAACATAATTCTAGCTTTTTCCACATTAATTTTATATAGATCCTTTACAACTGAAGTATATAATTGCATTTGTGTAGAATATTGGTCTAATATATGTTTTTTATTTTTTACATCATTAGTTTTAAAGTCAATTATTGTTGCTTTATTACCATCAATTATTATTTTATCAATAACACCAGATAATTTAATATCTAATATATTATAATAAAAATGAATTTCATTGTATTGCTCTTTATTATGAAAGTCATTCATGTCTATGTAATTATTTATATATGGTAGAATTTCATTTATTTTATCTGTTGTAATATTTATATTTTTTTCTTGAAAAACCTTTTTAATTAAATTACACTTATCTATCTCTGGATTATATAATTCACATATTCTATGAACTAAAACTCCTTTTTCAATACTTGATAATGTATTATTTATATTACCTTTAGAGTTATTAAAGTTAATTACAGGACTTTTTTTATAATATTCATAATAAAAGCTTCTCTGACAATTTTTGAATTTCATATAAGCACTTATACTTAATGTTTCAAATTTCTTTTTTATATTATTTTTTATATTAATTAAAGGAAATATATTTGTATCTATATCTCTTTTTTTCAAATGACTTTCTTGAAAGTTCTTTACTCTTGGTATTTTCTCATATTCTAAATCTATATTATTTATATATTTTATATTTTCAGTAGATATATTTTCTTCTATCATTGATTTAAAAGAATTTTTATAATTTCTTCCTAAAGATTGAGATCCAAGTATTAACTTTTCTTCAGCACGAGTCATAGCCACATACAATATTCTTTTATTTTCTTCAAAGTCTTCAATACTTTCATTTTCTAATATATTAGAATAAATAAATGATAATTCCTTTGATTTCTTTTGATTTTTATCTACATGCTTTATTCCTAAACCTTTATATTTTGAAAATAAAATATCTAAATTATTATTTCTAAAAGGTTTTGAAGTTTGTGGTATAATTATTACTTTAAACTGTAAACCTTTTGATTTATGAATAGTCATAATACTTACACCTTTAGAATCTAAACTATTCACATTATCTTTTTCAATATCTTGTCCATATTTTTTAAAATCATCTATATAATTTATAAATTCATTTAAATCTAGATTTTCTTCATATACTAATTTTTTTGTAAAATCAATAAATTTTTCTATATTAGAGATTTTTTGTACATTATCATCTAATAGCAAGCAAGTTTCTTTAAATTTAGTGACCTTTAAAAGCTCTATTAATAATTCGTCTACCCTTAATATTTTTTTAAGCTTATTAAATCTTTTTATAATTGAATAAGCAAATTCTAATTTATCCTTTTCTTTGTTTTCTATAAAATCTTCATAGTCATAAAAGTGTTTATATAATGTACTATCTGAAACTCCTATCATAGATGATCTTAAAAAGCCTATAAAAGAAATCATATCATCATTATTATTAATAGATTTCAATGCATTCATTATATCTACTATCTGTTCTAAATATAGCAACCCTTCACCAGAAAAGTTTGAAAAAGGTATGTTATATTTTTTTAAAGCTGATTCATATAATGAAACATCTGTCATACTTCTAAAGAGTACTGCAAAATCACTATAATTATATTCTCCTTTATCAACTGATAGCTTAATTCTTTTAGCTATTAAATCTGCTTCAATCTTTTTGTGATATTCACTTTTATTTTCATCATTTGGAATTTCAATTTCATCATTCTTTAATATTTCTACATCTATTTCATTCTCAGTAGATTTATTTGAATTAAGTATTTGATATTTATCTACCATTAATTTTATAAAGAAGTCATTTATTACTTTCATTATTGTGTTTACAGTTCTAAAATTATCATCTAAATTAATTATTAAATCGTTATTTTTATTAGAGATATCCTTTGAAACTTCATCAAATACTGATACATCTGCCCCTCTAAATCTATATATAGATTGCTTAGGATCACCAACTACAAATAAATTATTTCTGTCTAAAGGTTTATTTAATGAACATAATTTATATAATATACTTTTTTGCAAATTATCTGTATCTTGAAATTCATCTATCATTATATACTTGAATTTGTTTATGTAATGATTTAATATGTTTTTATTATCAAATAATTGTAAAGTTAATATTTGTAAATCTTCATAATCTAATTTAGATAATTTTTGTTTTTTTTCACTATATTTTTTGTCTAATAATTTTAATATATAAAAGGTAAATATATATATATCTTTGTTTAATTTTTCTAACATTACTAATAAATTATTAATCATACTTTTGACTTCATCTATATTGTCTTGTAACTTCTTGTTTTTCCCTAAATTCTCTTTTATATATGCAAGATTAAATAAATCTTCTTTTTTTATTTGATTACTCTGTTTATCATACAACTCTAACCATATTTCATCATTTTTTAATTTAGCTAATTTTGAATTTTTACGTGAATTTTCTATTAAATATAATACTTTTTCTTTTATAGCATCTAAGTTAGAAAAATCTACTTCCAAATTCTCAATATTTTTAAGTGTTAAATCTTCTATATAATTTATATTCTTCCCTGTAGTTCTTATATCTAAATATATTCTTTTTAAGGTCTGTATTATATTGTCCTTATGCATACTTTCTTCTATAGAAAAAGGAGTAAAATACTCTAAAAAATTATATATTTGATTATCTTTCTCTACTTGTATAGTAAATATATCACTTAAAATTTCTTCGATAAATTTTTTCTTTTCATATTCTTCTAATATCTTAAATTTTGGTTGTACACTACTTTCAATAGGATTTTCACTTAGTATTTTGGAGCAAAATGCATGAATCGTTGATATATTAGCCATTTCTAAATCTTCATATATTCTTTTCCAGTATTCTTTTTCTTTAGATTCTTCTTCTATTTTTTCTATTACTCTTTTTCTAATTCGTTCTTTCATTTCACCCTGAGCTTTTTTAGTAAACGTAATAGCAACAATAGATTCAATTTCACTATATTTATCTAGATTGCCATTTTCTAAAATATTTATATATCTATCTACTAAAACTTTTGTTTTTCCACTTCCTGCTCCTGCATTTACAGCTAAATTTTCATTTATTGTATTAATAGCTTGCTTCTGGCTCTCTGTAAGTTTTATCATACTCTACATCCTTTCCATCTATTCTTTCCTTATTATATCTGCATATTTCTTTATAAGGGCAATAAGGGCTACATTCTTGAGGCTTTACAAAAAAATCACCTAATTTTATACCATGAATATATCTATTGATTTTGTCCTTAGTTATTTTCATAATATCCTGCCATTTTTCTTCATTTAAAGTTTTCTTTTCATCTATTATATCTTTAGACTCTTTTTTAGCTAAAATATTTATATACTTTTTGTCATTTAAAACTATATAGCCTCCTGATAATATTTCATAACCTATCTTTTCCATAGCCATTAAATATATAGGTAATTGAAGGCTTGTCCCTTCCTTAATATCTTTTAATTTTAATCCATGAGAAGTTTTATAATCATATATTATTATTTTTTCATCTTTTATATCTACCCTATCTATTTTTCCTAATAATTTCACATTAAAATCTTCAGTTTCTAAAATGAAATCTTCTTTATAACCAAATTTATATTCAAAAAAATTAGGATAAATTTGCTTTTCTTTTAATCTATTTAAATCTTGATATAAAAACTCTAAAATAACTTTTTTCATAAACTCTATTCTTAAATTCCACATTTTATTTATATTTTTTATTTGTAATTCATTTTTTACTGTCCTTATAAGTATTTTAGTTACAATGTCTTCTATCTTTTCAATTTCAAGAACTTTATTATCAATATAATTATAAATTTTATTTTTATATCTAGAGTAAAATTCTGCTAATACCATATGATAAATATTTCCTTTATCCCTATTATCAAAATCTTTCTCTTTTTCTTCTTCATTGATATTTAATACATATTTAAAAAAGTATTTCATAGGACATTGTCCATATGTTTCAAGACTAGTTATACTAAATGTCTTATCAATAAAATTATATTCTTCATTAATATTTCCATCAAATTCACTAAATTCATGGGAATTTCTTTTAAACTCTACATTAACATTGCTCATTATTTTAGATATAGCATATTTATCTAGGTTATTATACATATTAATTTCACGAGACATATCTTCACCTTTGGAATATTTATATAATATATTTTGAAGTAGCTCTTCATTATTATGTATATTCATTAAATCTTTTTTAAAAATATAATCGCTATTTATGTTTTCTATATGTTTTTCATTTAATCCTATATTTTTAAATACTTCCTCTATAAAAATAGATGGTATTGAAAGTTCAGATGTATTTTCATTACAATATGATAGCAATAATTTTGAATTTGCTCTAGAAATTGATATACCAAATAATAATTTCTCCTTATCATATAGCTCTATATTAGATGGATATATAATTCCTTTTTTATTTAATAAATTCATATTTCTCTTATTAAAGAACCAATTATTTTTCTTTATTTTAGGATATTTACCTTCACTTAATCCTAATATATATACATTTTCAAACTCTAATCCTCTTGATAGTGAAGGACTTATTATATATACTCCATTCTTATTTTTTTCTTTTATAATTAGTTCTTCCTCTTCAAACAAACTTTTTAATAAATTTATAAAGTATTTTATATCAAAATTACTATTTGGAATAATATCAATATAATTTTCCAATTTTTCAAATAGAATATCTAGATTATTAATAAATGCTACATCTCTATAATATATATCTTCATCATTATGTAACTGATATAATTCTTCTATATTATCTTCTATTTTATAATCTATTAATAAAGTATTTAAAAATTTTATAATATCGTGTGGGTATCTTATTGAATCCAATTCGGGTATTTTTTCTAATAATACATTAATTTCAGTTTCTATTATTTGGATACTTTCTAATTGTTGATTATATTTTTTATCGTTAGACGCATTTATTAAATAGTTTAATTTTTCCTTTTCTTTAGATATTGCAATACCAATATTACTTTCCTTATAATTGTCATATATATAATCTAAACTCTTCTCTATAGTTTCTTCAGGTATATTATATTCTATATTTAAATAAGGTGATTTTAATACTTTAACTACATTACTTATATTATTATTATTTATTAAATCTAATATATTTAATATATCTCTTGCTATAGGTATATTAATCATTTTTTCTTTTTTATCTAAATTACAAGGTATGTTATAACTACTTAACTTTTCTCTCATTAATTCACCATAAATATTTAAATCATCAGTAATAACAGCTATTTTATTTGGGAGTATTTTACCTAGTATATCCTCTTTTACATCATTAGCTATTTTCATAATTTCCAAATTCAAATTATCTGCTCTTATTACATTTATTTTTCTAGTGTCAAAATTTTCATTCTTTTTATTAGAAAATAATTCAATTCCTAATTTATCAAACAAATCTTTTTGCTCATTTTCCTTTTGTTTTAATATAAAACCTAAATCTTCTAGTCTTTCTATTGTTTTTGTTATAGTTATATACTCTTTATCTGTTTTATATGGAATGTTTATTAAAATATCTATATTCATTTTAGACAATTGCTTAATTATTTCAAATTCTTGTGATCTAAAATCAAAAAATTCATCTATTATTATTAATTCTAAGTTTTTAAAAACACTTTTAGTTTTTTCAAAATTATTTATTGATTTTAAAAAAACTTCTTCTTTATCTAATAAATTGTTGTTATATAGAAATAATTGATATTCTTTATAAATATAAAATATCTCTTTAAACTTTATATGTTGATTTTCTTCAATATTTATATCTTCACCTGTTACTAAAGATCTTTTTATTTCACCTATTATATAGATTAAAGATTCTATAAAACTATCATTTTTCATTATATCTTTATAATATTTAATTTTTCCTTGTTGCTCTAATTTTTTTAATATATCTTTTAATATTATTTTTTTTGCTATATCTTGTATCTCAGTATAAATTGATTTATCAATTAATTTGTCTACTATATCATCGAATGTTATTACATTTAAGTTAAATGCCCCTTTAACTTCACTTAATAATAATTTTCTATATTTCGCAAGTAAATCTCTAGAAGGAAGTATGTAATTCATTTTTTTGCAATTATTATTACTTACATATTTTCTTGCCTCTTCTATTAATTTATTTGTAAAGTTATTATTTATATCACCAAAAAAAATTATCTTTTTACTCATTTTATACCTCCAAAAAATTTATACTATAATTATACTAAAGTTTTAATTTATTTCCAAAAAAATAATCCCCTTATATAAGGGGATTATGCAGAAAATTTATATTCTCTAAATATAGAAACTATATCATCTACATTATATTTGCTTGTTTTATCATAAATTAATGAATCTAATATCCTTTTTAATTTAATTTCAAATTCATCGGCATTTGGATTATCTAAATGAAATGGATTTTTTACTATATTTAATTCTAATAATAATTCCCAGAACGTTCTATAACTTACAATTTCTAAGGTTGAAATAGGATATTCTTCAATAAATTTATTCTTATCTATTTTACAAGCTTTTTTATATAGTCTTCTTGTTATATAGTTGTCAGTATCTTTTAGTTCTAATAGACTATTATAGTACTCCTTTGCTATTTCTCTTTTATTAATAATCATATAAATGCCTCCTTAAAACTCAAACTCAATATTAAAAAGATTATAACATGAAAAAGATGCTATAATTGTCGATTTTTCAGTATTTACAAAAGTTTAAAAATCATCTTAAATTATTGAGATAATAACTAGGCATCTACTACAATATCTTTATATGGAATAAAACTACAAGATAATCTCCAATTATCTTCTATTTGCTCATCAGATAATTTATTATATTCTTCAGCACTTACATCAATAATATCATTACCCTCAATCACTTTTACTCTACATCCTCCACATAATGCATTTCCACCACAAGGAGATAATATAGGTATTTTATTTGCCCGAGCAATTTGTAACAATGTATATCCTGGATAAGTCCTTACAGTTTTTCCACTCTTTTTAAATTCTATATTAATATACATATCATTCATCTAATCAACCTTTCTAAAAATATCATTATTAATATACCCAATTCATAATTAGTTTAATATTTTTAGAAATAAATTAATTAATTGTTAATAATAGATTCATATTTTTCTACTATTTCTTTACCTATTTCATCTTTAGATGATAATATTATAAATTTGATTCTATTTTTATCTACTGAATGAATAGCATCTTTTATCTGACTCCATTCTAAATTATCTAAAATATAATCATTTACCAAAACATGAATACTCTCATCACTTTCAATAGTATTAAGCTTAGATATAATTACAGGAAATAATTCTGCTGCACTCATAAACCCTACTATTGATTTTACTTTTACTATATTAATATCTTTTTTATTCATATAATCTACTAAATTATCTTTTTGTAAAAAATCTTCAACTGATATCTTTATGTGATATCTTTTTTCTATATTAGATTTATATGGAGAAGATATGAACCTTGAATACTTTTCTTTACTCCAAAAAGAATCTAGTAATACTATTTTCTTTCCTTGTTTTGATAATTCTACAATATATTTTTTTGCATCTATTTCAGCTTGTTTTATCTTTCTATTTAAAAATAATACATTTCTATCATACATAATATTCACTCCTCTTAATTTAATACTAGTTATTAGTACCTGATACTAATATTATATGTTATTATAGCATAAATATATCAATTATGTCGAGTTTATTGTTATTGCTGTATTAGTATAAACTTTTTTATGATATACTTTTATATTATAGATAAAGGAGTGTCACTATTGTCTAATAATTTCTTTGACAATTTATCAAGTAATTTTAATATAAATTTAAATCCTCAACAACGTGAAGCAGTATTACATAAAAACGGTCCAGCTCTAGTACTAGCAGTACCTGGTGCTGGTAAAACTACTGTTCTTATATCTAGAACTGCTAATTTGATTTTAAATCATAATATAAATCCACAAAATATATTATCTGTAACTTTTAGCAAAGCTTCTGCTATTGATATGAAAAGTAGATTTTCAAAGGTATTTGGTAATAATTTAGATAGAAAAGTACACTTTTCTACAATTCATAGCTTTGCATACAGTGTTATAAGATATTATTCAAAAATCAGTAATGATTATTATACTTTAATTGAAGGTAAAAATTCTCCTGTAAATAAAATTTCTATACTTAAAAAACTATATATGGAATTAAATAATTCTATGCCTTCTGAAGAAAAGTTAGAAGAACTATTAAATGCAGTAGGCTTTGTAAAGAATATGTTGCTAAACAAAGAGGATTTTACAACATACAAAAAATTAAAAATAAATAATTTTAAAAAGATATATGCTAAATATGAAAGTTATAAAAAACAAAATAACTATATAGATTTTGACGATATGCTTTCATTAACTATTAGTATATTTGAAAAAAATCCTCTTATATTAAGTAACCTAAAACAAAGATATCAATATATACAAGTAGATGAAGGACAAGATACTTCTAGAGCTCAACATAAAATAATTCGTCTTTTATCTAGCCCAAAAAACAACCTATTCATCGTGGCTGATGATGATCAAAGTATATATGGGTTTAGAGGAGCTTATCCAGAGTATTTATTAAATTTCGAAAAAAATTATTCTCATTCCAAGAAATTTTTTATGGAACAAAATTATAGATCTAGCAGTAATATAGTTGATACTTCAAATAAGTTTATTACAAATAATACTATTAGATATAGTAAAAACTTATATACTGAAAATAGTGAAGAATCACCTGTAACAATTATTAAATTTAAAGATGAAAAAAAACAATATGAATATTTATTTGATAATCTCAAAAATAATAGTCATGACTCAGCAATTCTTTTTCGAAATAATATTTCTACTATATCCATAGTAGATGGATTACTAAAAAATAATATTCCTTTTTTTGTAAGAGATTCTAATATAACATTTTTTAACCATTGGATAGTAAGGGACATACTATCTTTTATAAAATTATCCTATGATGAAACTGATATAAATAGCTTTGAAAAAATATATTATAGAATGAATGGATATATTTCTAAAAAGCAAATAAGTTTTATTAAAAGTAAAAATATAGATGAATCAATATTCAACAAACTATTAAACTTTCCCGACCTAAAAATTTATCAAAAAAATAATATTAAAAGAATACGAGATAAATTTAAAGTCATTAGAAAATTAAATGCAAAAACAGCAATTGATTCTATATTATATGATTTAGAATATGATGAATTCCTAAGAAAAAATTCTAAAAGATATGGACAATCTTATGAAAATATAAAAATAATAATCTCTACAATAAAACTTATTTGTAGAGATCTAGAGTCTCCAATTCTTTTAATAGATAGGTTAAATTATATAAAAAAATCTCTATATGAAAATAGAGATTTTGGTGAGGAAAAAGTTAGACTATCAACTTTTCATTCAGCAAAAGGATTAGAATTTGAAAGAGTATTTATGATTGATTTAATTGACAATGAATTTCCTAATAGTAATAGTATTGATGAGTATGAAATGGGAAATAAAAAACCACTAGAAGAAGAAAGAAGACTCTTTTATGTAGGTATGACTCGTGCTAAAAAAGATCTGAAGCTTCTTACATATAAATCTCGTGATGGAGAAGAAGTGTTGATATCAAGATTTGTAGCTGAATTAGAAAGAATAATCTCAAATCAATCTTTAGGTATAAATAACGGGGACAATATAGTTCATAAATCTTTTGGAAAAGGAATTGTACTTGATATAGATAAAGATATACTCACAATTAAATTTGAGAAATATGGCAAAAAGAAAGTTTCATTAAGTCTTAGCATGGAGAATAATTTATTAAAAGTAGTATAGGGCAGATATTAATATCTGCCCTATACTACTTTTAATTTTACCAGCCACCGGATGCGCCGCCTCCTCCTGAAGAGCCGCCACCTCCTCTTCCTGATCCTCCTCTTCCTGATCCTCCTCTTCCTCTTCCTATACTTCTTATTATCATATAAGTCAAGAAACCACCAAAGAATCTAAAATCTATAAATATTAATATAATAATGAGTAACCCTATAAATATTTTCTGAAGTGTACTAAAGCCATTTGATTGTTCACCAGGTTTATTTTCTTCTATATTATCTTCTTGATTTATACCTAAGTATTCATTTTCTATTTCATTTGTTATATTGTCAAATGCTAAAAGTATACCTTTACTATAATCGCCATTTCTAAAATTAGGGTTTAAATACTCATCTCGAATACGTCCTGCTTTTCCATCAGGAAGTGCTCCTTCTAGTCCATATCCTACTTCTATTCTAAGTCTTTTTTCATTTGGAGCTACTAATAAAAGTACTCCATTATCCTCTTCACTACTACCAATTCCCCACTCTCTAAACAATTCATTAGCAAATTCTTCTATAGAACTCTCTTGTAGTGAATTAACAGTAACTACAACTACTTGTGCACCATATTTACTATATAAATTCTTGTTTTTATTTATAATATGTTCTTCCACATCAGATTCTATAATATTTGCTTCATCATAAACATAGTATTCATAACTAGGTTCTGGAAGTTCAAAATCTGCGGCAATAGATATATTAAAATTAAATAATATGGAAAATAATAGTAATATAGTGAGCATCTTTTTGATCATATTCTATCACCTATTCAAATTCTACATCAGGTACTTCTTGATCTTCTTCAGATACCTCAAAATATTCTCTTTTATCTATTCCAAATATTCCTGCTACAATATTTGTTGGAAATCTCCTTATCTTACTATTTAAAATTTTAGCTGATTCATTATAATCCTTTCTTGCAACAGCTATTCTGTTTTCTGTACCAGCTAATTCATCTTGAAGTTGAATAAAATTCTGGTTAGATTTTAACTCAGGATATCTTTCTACCACTACATTAAGTCCTTGCAAGGCATTTGTAAGCTGATTATTTGCATCAGCAAACTCCTCAGGTGAATCTGCTTTCATAACTTTACTTCTTGCTTCAGTAACACCAATTAATACCTCTTTTTCTTGATCTGCAAAACCTTTTACTGTTTCTACTAGATTAGGTATAAGATCTGCTCTACGCTTCAATTGATTTTCTACTTGAGCCCATGAACCATTCACTTGTTCATCTAATGATACTAAGTCATTATAACTCCCAGCTAAAAACATAATAGGAATTACTAAAATAATAATTATCACAACTAATACTATCAACAACGATTTCTTCATAAAATATCTCCTTTCAATCATATATTATACAATATGTATATTATACTCTAATTATATGCTTATACACAAATTTTTATAAAAAATAACCCCTAGATTCCGTTTCTAGGGGTTACTCCACATTGGGAGGTTTCATTAAAGTATTATCGGCAAGATATACTTTTAAATATTACTATGGAATTGTGTAAATTATGAATTTACTTAAACGGGTAGGTATTGATAATGGGGGTAATTTATTATTCAACACCTTAATTTACTTTATTGTTTAATTGAGATTCATTCTCAACTCTATAAATATAATACCACAGTTGATAATTATTATCAAGTA
This sequence comes from Senegalia massiliensis, assembly GCF_009911265.1. Lineage (NCBI taxonomy): Bacteria > Bacillati > Bacillota > Clostridia > Eubacteriales > Clostridiaceae > Senegalia > Senegalia massiliensis. The sequence continues at coordinate 250,586 of NZ_QXXA01000004.1, forward strand.
CTTTTTTGAAATTTTTTATTTTAACTAAAATGACTTGTATCCCCATACATTTTTATATCAAATTTATCATTTTCTGCTTCTACTATTGTAAGGCTAGTATTAGGTAATACTTGTTCTTTCCATAAGTTATCTATAGTTCTACCTTCAACATACATCATTATAATTGCAAGTACTATCCCATGAGCTACTATAAGTACTTTGCCATCATGTTGTTTTTTAATATCTTCTATTGCAGGAACAACTCTATTATATACATCTTCATATGATTCTCCACTATTAGGCTTGTAATCCATTGGAGAGTTCCATAAATTATCAAACATTTTAAAATGTTTTTTCTTTATTTCATCTCCTTTAATGCCTTCCCAGTCACCAAAATTCATCTCTTTTAATCTATCATCTGTGACTATATTAATTTTCCTATCTCCTTTTATTATATTTGCAGTATCATATGCACGTGGTTGAGGACTAGAATATATTGCTTCAAATTCAACTTCTTTTAACCTCTCTCTTAAATTTTCTGCATCTTTTATTCCTTTTTCTGTCAACGGAGATCCCATCTGTCCTTGAAATCGCGCCTCAATATTCCACTGAGTTTGACCATGTCTTGTTAAATATAATTTTGTCATATAAATCACCTCTAAATTTTATTCATAATACTATATTACCCTATAATTAATAATTAATCTAATAATATACTATGATTATTTAAAATATAATTAGGATATATATATGTTGTTAGTGTATAATATAATTGATATAAATTTATTAGGAGATGATATTGTGAGTGAAAAGCCAATTGTAACTATTGAAATGGAAAGTGGAGATAAAATTAAACTAGAGCTATATCCTGATATAGCTAAAAATACAGTTAATAATTTTATTTCTTTAATAAAAGAAAACTTTTATGATGGTCTTATTTTTCATAGAATTATAAAAGGATTCATGATTCAAGGTGGTTGTCCTCAAGGTAGTGGAACAGGTGGACCTGGATATAGTATAAAAGGTGAATTTAGTGGTAATGGTATTAAAAACGATCTTAAACATGAAAAGGGAATTATTTCTATGGCAAGATCAGCTCATCCTGATTCAGCTGGTAGTCAATTTTTTATAATGCATAAAGATTCTCCACATCTAGATGGTCAATATGCGGCATTTGGAAAAGTAATAGAAGGAATAGAAATAATAGATAAAATAGCAGAAATGGAAACCGGATACAACGACAGACCTTTAGATGAGCCAAAAATAAATTCAATGACTATCGATTTAAATGGATATGAATTTAATGAACCAAACAAAATAAAATAATAGGCTAAATTTAGCCTATTATTTTATTTTGTTTTATTTAAGAAAAATATTGCAAGGGTACCTGGTCCTGAATGTGCTCCTATAGAACACCCTATCATATTAATTACAAACTCTTTAATTCCAAACTTTTCTTTCATCATATTTTTTAATTCATTAGCTTTTTCTAAATCATCTCCATGACTTATAGCAACTGTTTGATCTTTTAAATCTACTCCTCTTTTATCCATTATTTCTATCATTCTTTTCATAACCTTACTTGAACCTCTGACTTTTTCAATAGGTATTAGTTTACCTTCTTCTACATTTAATATAGGCTTTATGCTTAAAAGTCCACCTACAAATGCTTGAGTTTTACTTACTCTACCACCTCTATAAAGATATTCTAAATTATCTACTGTAAAGACATGCTCCATATGATTACTGTAAAAATCAATTTGTTCTAAAATCTCATTTATAGTTTTTCCTTCTTTTGCTAAAGATGCTGCTCTATGTACTATAAGACCACAACCAAGTGAAGCAGCAAGTGTATCATAAACCTCTATTTTTGATTCAGGATATTCTTCTAATACCTCTTCTTTCATAAGATAACCGGTATTAAAAGTACCTGATAATTGTGATGAAAATCCTATATAAATAATTTCTCTATTTTGTTTAGCATATTTAATGAAAGTATTTTTAAATGTTCCTGGAGATACTTGTGCTGTTTTTGGAGCTTTTCCATCTTTCATGAGTTTATAAAGCCCTTTAGGATTCATATCAACACCATCGCCATATTCTTTATCATCTATTATCACAGATAAAGGTAATATTTCTATATCTAATTCTTTTATTATTTCTTTTGGTAAATCACATCCACTATCTGCAATTATTTTTACAGTCATATAATCATCTCCTATTTTTTATAGTTTTGATACACCATTTCAACATGAGGTATATCATCTTCTAAATATACATTTGAAACTTTTTCAAATCCTAAGTTTTCGTAAAAACCAATTAAATATTCTTGAGCAGAAATTCTAATTATATTATATCTTAAATTATTTATTATAAAATCAATAGCTTTATTCATCATCTCTATAGCAAGACCATTACCCCTCTGATTTTTATCTACTAAAACTCTTCCTATTGAAATATTTTCAAAGGATATCCCAGGCTCTAATATTCTTAAATATGCAATAACATTCATATCTTTTTTTAAAAAGATATGATAAGAGTCTTTATCTCTATTATCTATTTCATCATAAGGACAGTTTTGTTCTACAACAAAAACATCTATTCGCTTTTTTAATATTTCATATAGTTCATCTTTAGTTAATTCATCATAAGTTTTTATTATCCACTCCATTTCATCACTCCTAAAAATTTATATCTTATTATTAGTAATATATATTATTGCTCTTAAATAAATTATACTATAAGGTTATAATTCTTTCCATCATATAGATAAATAAGAGGTGATTTAATGAGTAAAATTTTTTTCATTAGAAAAAAAACATTATATCTATTGATAGGTGCTTTAATACTTCTAATAGCAATATTAGCAGGTTCAGCACTAATTTAACTTAAAATCTAAAGAATAAGGCCCTAATTTCGGGCCTTAAAGTTTTGCTATTCATTTGTTTCAAAAACTTCTTTATTTTCCTTTTTAGTTTTTTCTAAATTTTTAAATGCTACAGCAAGCATAAGCTTTATACGGTTTAATTGATTTACTTCGCTTGCTCCAGGATCATAATCTATAGCTGCTATATTTGATTTAGGATATGACTTTCTTAATTTTTTAATCATTCCTTTTCCTGTTATATGATTAGGAAGACATGCAAATGGTTGTAAACAAACTATATTTTCTACTCCTTCTTCTATCAATTCCACCATTTCAGCAGTTAAAAACCACCCTTCCCCTGTTTGATGTCCAAGTGATAAATGTTCTTTTGCTGATTCAGCAAGTTCTATTATCTTTTTAGGTTCATTAAACCTTTTACTTTTCTTCAATGCTTTTTTCATATCTTTACGTAAAAATTCAATAGCTTTTATTGAAATATTGCCTAAAAATTTATTTTTTAAACTACCAGACAATTTTTCATATTTAAAATTATTATTATATGAAGAATATAAAAAGAAATCTAATAAATCAGGCACTACTGCTTCTGCTCCTTCTTCTTCTAGTAATTCCACTATATTATTATTTGCAGTTGGATGAAATTTAACAAGTATTTCTCCTACCACTCCTACTTTAGGCTTAAGCATATCTTCATTTATATCTAATTTATCAAAGTCATCTACTATAGAATAAATATTATTTTTAAAATCATCTGTATCTTCACTTGATAAACTAATTTTACATTTATCCATCCAATATCTATACAACTTATCTGATGATCCTTTAACTTTTTCATATGGTCTAACTTTATATAATACCCTCATAAGCAAATCACCATATACAAGAGATTTTACCATTTTTATAGCCATTTTTAAACTTACATTAAATCCTGGTTGTTCCTCTAATCCTGATGCATTAAGTGAAATTACTGGTATATGATTTAATCCAGCATCTTTTAAAGCCTTTCTTATAAAAGCTATATAGTTTGTAGCTCTACACCCTCCACCTGTTTGAGATATTATCACTGAAGTGTTATTTAAGTCATATTTACCAGACTTTAAAGCATTCATAATTTGACCTATTGTTATAATAGAAGGATAACATGCATCATTATTAACATATCTAAGTCCCTCATCTATAGCTTTATAGTCCACTGATGGTAAGATCTCTAAATTATATCCTACACTTTTTACTGAAGCTTCTAATAACTCAAAATGAATAGGGGCCATTTGAGGTGCTAATATAGTATGAGTTTTTTTCATTTCTTTTGTAAACAATTTTCTCTTATCATTATCATATACTTTTTTAGGAATGAAGTTTTGGTTGTCTCTTTCATCCATAGCAGCTATAAGTGACCTAATTCTAATTTTAATAGCACCTAAATTATTTATTTCATCTATTTTTAAAACAGTATAAATTTTCCCATATTGTTCTAAAATCTCATTTACCTGATCAGTAGTTACTGCATCTAAACCACAACCAAAAGAATTCAATTGAACAAGTTCTAAATTCTTTGTTTTTGCTACAAACTCTGCTGCTCTATACATTCTAGAATGATATACCCATTGATCTACCACTCTAATTGGTCTTTTTACTTCTTCAATATCATCTATAGCATCTTCTGGAATTACAGCAATACCAAAGGAATTTATCATTTGTGGTATTCCATGATTAATCTCTGGATCTATATGATAAGGTCTACCTGTTAAAACTATTCCTTTAATATTATTTTTTTCAATGTATTCTAAAGTTCTTCTACCTTGCTTTTTAACATCCTGTTTAAATTTATCTAATTCTTTATATGCAGCTTCTACTGCATACTTTATTTCTTTTTTAGATAAACCTTCTTCTTGTAATTCTTCTATTAATCTTTTAATTAATTTATCTTTGTTATCTAATGGTAAGAAAGGATTATAAAATTTGATATTCTTATCATTTATATCTTCTACATTTGCCTTTAATGTTTCAGGATAAGAAATTACAATAGGACAATTATAATGATTGTCGGAATTCTTATCTTCTTTAATATTAAAAGGAATACAAGGATAAAATATTTTATCCACTCCTTTGTCTATCAAATCCATTATATGACCATGTGTTAATTTAGCTGGATAACAAACTGATTCAGAAGGTATACTATCCATTCCCATTTCATAAACCTCTTTAGAAGATCTTCGAGATATTCTAACTCTATAACCCAATTCAGTAAATAAAGTAAACCAAAAAGGATAATCTTCATACATATTTAATGCTCGAGGTATTCCAATTTCACCTCTTATAGCTTCATCTTTTGAAAGAGGCTTATATTTAAATAATCTTTTATATTTATATTCATATAAATTTGGAATATCATTATTCTTTTTTTCTAATCCTGCTCCTCTTTCACACCTATTTCCTGATATATATTTCCTGCCATCAGAAAAATTATTAATAGTCAGTAGACAGTTATTCCCGCAAAGTTTACATCTATCTATATTAATATCTATTTTAAAATCATCAATCTTTTCTTTTGTTATTAATGTAGATTTGTGATTAAAATTATATTTTTCTTTTGCAATAAGAGCTGCTCCAAATGCTCCCATTATACCAGCAATATCTGGCCTTACAACTTCTCTTTCTGAAATAATCTCTAAAGCCCTTAAAACTGCATCATTATAAAATGTTCCTCCTTGAACAACTATTTTTTCACCTAATTCTTCAGGTGAACGAAGTCTAATAACTTTATATAATGCATTTTTTACAACTGATATTGAAATACCTGCTGATATATCTCCTATATCTGCCCCTTCTTTTTGTGATTGTTTAACTCTTGAATTCATAAATACTGTACATCTACTACCTAGATCTACAGGATGCTTTGAAAATAAGGCTTCTTTTGCAAAATTTTTAATATCCATATTCAAAGATTTTGCAAAAGTTTCTATGAAAGATCCACATCCAGAAGAACACGCTTCATTCAACATAATGGAATCTATAACACCCTTTTTAATTTTCAAACTTTTCATATCTTGACCACCGATATCTAATATAAAATCTACACCTGGAAGGAAAAAATCAGCTGCCTTATAATGTGCTACAGTTTCTATTTCCCCTATATCGATTTTTAAAGCAGATTTTATTAAATGTTCTCCATATCCTGTAACTGTAGAATTAACTATATGGATATTATCATTTAATTTATTATACAAGTCTTTTAAAGCTCTTATGCTGGAGTTTAAAGGACTACCTGTGTTACTTCCATAATAAGAATATAAAAGCCTTCCTTTCTCATCTATTAATGCCAATTTGGTCGTGGTAGAACCTGCATCTATTCCTAAAAATGCATTTCCTTTATAGTCTTTTAATTCTATTCTCTCAACTCTATTCTTGTCATGACGTGATTTAAAAACTTTATATTCATTTTCACTCTCAAATAATGGCTTAATTTTTTGTACTTCTCCTCTATTCATTTTATATATTCCTGGTACTCTCTCATACAAACACTCAAATTGAACAGGTTCTTGTTTTCTAGAAGAAAGAGCCGCTCCCATTGCAACAAAGTACTGAGAATCTTCAGGAAATATTATATCTTCATCTTTTAATTTTAATGTTTCTTTAAATCTTTTTCTAAGTTCAGACATAAAATATAATGGACCACCTAAAAGAGCTACACTTCCTTTTATAGGTTTTCCTTGTGATAACCCACTTATTGTTTGATTTACTATCGCTTGAAGAACTGAAGCTGCAATATCTTCTTTTCTTGCACCTTCATTTAATAAAGGTTGTATATCAGTTTTTGCAAAAACTCCACATCTAGATGCAATAGGATAAATTGTTTTATATTTTTTTGCAAGTTCATTTAATCCAGATGCATCAGTTTCTAATAGTGAAGCCATTTGATCTATAAACGCACCTGTTCCTCCTGCACAAGTTCCATTCATCCTTTGCTCTAATCCTTCACCAAGATAAGTTATTTTAGCATCTTCACCACCTAATTCTATAGCTACATCTGCTTGTGGAATATATTTTTCTATAGAACTAGTACATGCTACAACCTCCTGTATAAATTCAGCATTTAAGTTTTTAGATATTGAAAGACCTCCTGAACCCGTTATTAAAACTGTAATTCTTTTCTTATGTAATACTTTTTGAGCATCTGAAAACATTGATATAACTGATTTTTTAATATCAGAAAAATGCCTTATATAATTTTTATAGAGTATATTAAACTTAGAATCTAAAACTATCATTTTTATAGTAGTAGATCCTATATCTAAACCTACATTTAATATATCGTACATATTAAGCCCTCCACGTACCAACATTTATTTTGTTTGTTATTATTTATATTACTATAATCAATGATTAATACTTTTTAGCTAGATTTAATTATATTAACTATACTATTTATTTTTAATTAAATTGTTCAATTTATATTTAATCTTCTACTTTTCTTTGTGGTACATTGAGATATGTTAATGATTCTTCAATTACTTCTTTAGTTATAGGTGCGGCTAATGCTCCACCATAATGAACTCTTCCCTTTGGCTCATCTATAATAGTCAAAACAGAAAGCCTTGGATCATCCATAGGAGCAACTCCTACAAAAGAAGCTATATGTTTACCATTTACATATTTTCCATCAATGGCTTTTTGACTAGTTCCAGTTTTACCACCTACTCTATACCCTTCTATATACGCATTTTTTCCAGAACCATTAGAAACTACAGATTCCATCATATCCATCATAGTTGCAGCTGTTTTTTTAGATATAATCTGCCTTTTATAAGTTGACTCAAATTCTTTTATTACTTCCCCTTCATCATCTAATATGTTCTTTACAATTCTTGGAGTCATTAACTTACCATCATTTGCTATGGAAGAAACTGCATTTATAAGTTGAATAGGAGTTACAGCTATACCTTGTCCAAACGACATGGTAGCTATATCAATATCTTTCATTGTCTTTTCACTTTTAACTAATCCTCCAATTTCAGAAGGCAACTCTACACCTGTCAAGTCTCCCATTCCAAAAGCTTTTGCATATTCTACTATTTTTTCTTTCCCTAATCGCAAACCTAATACTACTGGTACCTCATTACATGAATTTTCAAGTGCTTCCTCTAATGTTTGTTCTCCATGTGCTTTTAGACAAGTTATATTTCCAGGAACTTGAGTAACTTTACCATCACAGAAGAACTTTTCATTTGTATTTACAAGACCTTCTTCTAAACTTGCTGCTGCAATTAATAATTTAAATGTTGAACCTGGTTCATATATATCTGATACAAGAGTGTTCTTCCACATATCATATAATGTGTTTTCTTTTTCTTCCCAACTTTTTTCACTAAATTTTTCTTTATATTCTTCTCCTAAATCTATCCAAGGAGACTGAGGATCATAATTTAAAACCATTCTATCGTTTGGATTATATCCAGGTTTAGAAGCCATAGCAAGAATTTCACCAGTTTTAGGGTCCATTACAAGTACTGATGCTCTTTTTGCTTTATTATCTTTTAAAGCTTTTTCTGCTCCATTCTCAGCAAAATGTTGTATTCTCTCATCTATAGTTAATACTAAGTTATTACCATTTTCAGGTTCATATTTTTTTTGATAATTATATGGAAGTTCCATCCTATTCCCATCTACTGTTTTAATCCATCTACCAGGATTACCCATCAATATTTCATTAAAATATTTTTCTATTCCATATTGACCAACTCCATCTCTATTAGTGTTTCCAATAACTTGAGATAGAAAATCATCAAAAGGATAATATCTCTTACTTGTTTCATCAACACTAACTCCTATTAAACTTTCTTGTTTCAATTTTTCTGCCTTTTCTGTTTCTACGTATCTTTTTATCTCATACCAATTTTTGTCTGATCTTAATGCCGTTTCGACCTTTTCTTTTTCTATATCTATTATTTTTGAAATCTTATTTATGTAATCTTCATGTTTTTCTTCAGATATGTTTTGAGGCATAATAGATACAGTATATAGAGAAATGCTAGTAGATAATTTTTTACCATTTCTATCATATATATCTCCTCTATTAGGCTTCAATTCTATATCTCTAGTCCATTGATGAATAGCTTTACTACTTAAGCTATCACTTTGCACAATCTGTAAATAACCTAGTCTTATTATAAAAATAAATACTAGGGTCGACAAGATTAATGAAGATATTATTAATCTATTTTTTATAATCTTACTATACCTTTTCTTCTTCATAATTGTCCTCCGTTTCTTTAAGTATATTTTACCACAGCAAGAAGAAATTTTCACCTTTTATGCATAAAAATAGACCAGCGTTGCTGGTCTATTTAGGGGGAGTTTAAATGAATTTAAGTTTTAAAATATCAAATATTAACTTATTATTATTAGATGATAATTATTATCATTAACATCCTATTCTTATATTACCCTTTCTTATTTTTATTAAACATTTATTTTAAATCTTTTATTTCTATGAAAGTTTTATCTTCAGAATTCATATCATATTGAACATACAATGAAACTTTTTTATAATCAGGTGATATCTTAGCATCTACATTTAAAATATTTTCCCCATAATTTTCCTTGAAATTAACCAAGTTACTTATATTTAAATTTTCATCGACAACAAATATTCCTTCATCAGTAACAATATATATATCATTATTATTAAAACTAATATCATATACATATCCTATATTTTCTGATAAAATTTTCCCTTTATTAATGTCCATAATATTTATATTTTTAACATCTTTATCAATATCCATGAATAAAAAAAGTCCATTCTCAAGTAATTTTAAAGGCGTGATTTTGTGCACAGGATAGTCTTCACTTATATCAATTTGATCTTTAAGTACTGTATGTTTTTTTTCATTTAATATAGATATATGTTCTACATTACCATCTATTTTTTTTACATTTCTATTTATAATATCATTTAGCTCTTTTATTTCTGCAGTCTCTATAATAATTGAACCACTCTCTTGTGTCCAATAAATTCTTGAAGTAGTTAATTTCCCTTCTAAATCAACTACTTTCAATTTTTTAGTGTCAGTATTATATATTCCTATCTTATCAGATAAAAGATAATTCATCTCTAAATCATTTAATATATATTCATCATATTTAGATGATTGAATTAAAAATGCTAGTTTTTTACCGTCATGAGACCAAGTAGGAAGAGTTAATTTACTATCTCCAAATTTTAATTCTTTTTCTATTCCTTTATTTATATCTATTACATTTATAATATCATCTCTACCTGGTATTTGAGATACAATATGTATAGAGTCAGGACTCCAGCTAGCTGCAAGATATGAATACACATAATCAATATCAGGTATATAATTTGCATCTTTAAATTTATCATTTTCTAAATAGTATATAAATCTTTCATTACTTTCTAGATTACTATTTCTCGGTATTCCATTTACAATAATTTTTTTACCATCTGGAGAAACATTATACCATTCTTGAGATTCAGATATTTTTTTCTTCTTATCTTTATCTTTCATATAAAATAATCCATCAAATCCATCATTTGAATATACTATACCTTCTTCATTTGCTCTTTTCCATTCCCAAATAACTCCATCAATATGGAATGTTTCTTCAAGCTTTTGATCTTCTGCATTATATTTGTAAATTATATTTTTAATATTTTCATCTTCAAATGTCAAATTAAAACTAAAAGAATTATTATTAGTCCAAGATAAATCTGTTATAGGATTTATTGATTCTAATTTTGATTTTATATATGTTTTATCACCTTGTTTTTCTATATATATTTTTTCATCTTTATTTTCTTCATTTTCTTTTTTAGAATCTTTAGTTTTTTTATTTTCTTTCTCTTCATTGTTTCTACTGTTTTCTTCATCCTCTTTTTCTATTACAATTATTTTTTTTATTCCTTCTATATCTTTTTCATCTAAAGTAAGTGAAATTATAAGCGCTATAGTTATAATACAAAAAAACAAAAGAATTTTTTTGTCTTTCATATTTTCACCCCCCATTTTATAATATTTAATCTAGTTTTACTTTATACCATACTTTATTTATACCCACTTATTATTTTGATATAGTAGATTTTTGGTTACAATAATATTACAATTATTAATAACAAAAAAGAAGCATAGAAAGATTTTTCTATACTTCTTTTAATATTAAATATCATCAACTGATGTCATTGCATTTTGAATCTTTTTTATAGATTGTTCCTTGAGGCATTCCATATGATAGGATTTTTTGATTTTTACGTCATAAATCAATTCTTTATCCAATGGATTGTCCTGGCAAATATAACATGTATTTTCATTCCCCATAAACTTCTTTAATATACCCATTTTTAGCCCCCTAACTTAATTCAAGTTTTTTTCTAAAGTTTTCCATTGGACTCTATATTGTAATTATATTATATTTTTCCTCAAAAAGATAATTAATATTTTATTTCATTTTATTACTTTTTTGCCTCATCATTTCAAATGCAATTATTGAAGTTGCTGAAGTAACTGCAAGTGAAATTCCTTCATCCCTACCATAAGGAATACTAATTATAGTATCTGCTTTATCTAAAAACGATCTAGTTATTCCTCTTTTTTCCCCACCAATAAGTAAAAATGTAGGTCTATCTAAATTTACATCATATAATGATTGCGAATCTTTCTTTGCAGTAGCTGCTATATTTAATCCATTTCTACTAAAAAATTCTGCAGCATAATCTATATCTTCTGCTATAGCCATAGGCATAAGTTCTGTAGTACCTGCTGAAGCTTTAGCAACAATACTAGTAGCTTCCATCCAGTTTCTTGGCTTTACTACTACCCCATCTACTCCAGCTAAATAAAGACTTCTTACTGCATATCCAAAATTATATGGATCTTCTATACCATCTAACATTACAATAAAAGGATTATTATTATCTTCAATAAGGTTTTCTAAAGTTAAAAATTTCTTTTCGCTAACCTTAGCTATAATACCACCATGAGTTTTCCCCTTTGTCATATCATCAATTACTTCACTGTCTACTTTTTTTATTTTAATACCTTTTCTATCTATCCAACTAATAAAACTTTTAATTCTTCTACTCTTTTTATTTTTATCAACATAAATCCGACTAATTCTTCTACTTTTTGCTTTTATAGCAGATTCTATAGATAATTTTCCTTCTAATATATATTCTTTTGTCATGTAACCACCTTTCTTTATTATATATTATACTTTAATTTAATAAATATTAAAATATAAAAATAAAATGCGACAATTGTCGCATTTTACTAAGTTTTAATTGTAGATTCTATGATCAATTGCTCCTTCATACCAATATTTTCCTTAGTATCAACTAAATATTTACTAATCAATATCATATTACTAACCTCCTTTACCTTAAAATTTATTTATTAAATTCTATTTTAATATATTCATCTAATCCACAATCTCTTTTTATAGAACTCATATTTATTAGTCTATCAATTGTATTATGCATAATTTCACCTCCTATTATATAACTTAATTTTTTACTTTTCTTCATAAGAATCAATTTTATAACCTAATTCTTCTTCTATACCATCATAAACCTTAAACATAATATCACCACCTATACTCTTTAATGGCTAATACTTACATGATTCTATTTTTTTAAATAAATCTAATTCTGTTGATTCTTTTGAAACATTTACAATATTGCTAGTTTCAAATACTAAAAACATGATATCACCTCACCTCTTTATTAATATGTGTAACAACAATAGATTGTTACATTTATTACAAATAGACAACAAAAAACCGCAGTATTAACTGCGGTTTCTTCTAAAGACACAAAAATAGCCGCAGTTCTGCGGCTATTTAAATATCTAATTGTAAAAGTATATAAATAAATCGCAGTATTCCTGCGATGTTTATTACAAATATAATTTATGTAAAGCTAATTTAATTATAAATCGCAGGTCGTTTTTTATATTCAATTTTTTTAATTTTTAATTCATTTCTTATCATCATCTAAACGACCTCCTTTAATTTATTTGTTATAATTGTATCACATAAATTTTCCTATTACAACTATTTTTTTAGAAAATTTTTATTTTTCTTTATATATTCATCTACTCTTTTATTATATTCTTTCCTTATATTTTTTATTACTCTATTTTTAGCTGAATTATATTTTCTATCATCAACTACTTTTATCGGTAATACTCCGACAGATGTGCCACTCATAAAAATACCATCAATATTATTAAGCTCTTCTATTTTTAAATTTTTTTCAACTATATTTACATCTAAACTTTCACACGCTTTTAATATATTAGCCCTTGTAACTCCTAAAAGTACTTCTCCTTTTGGAGCTGTATAAACTTCATTTTCTTTTATAAAAAACATATTTGAACGACTTCCTTCTGTAATATATCCTTTTTCATCTATAAGTAATGCTTCATATGCATTTTTTTGTTTTAACTCTTCTTTTACTTTTGTTTTAAAAGTATTATTTACTTTCTTAACATTAGGTAAATCTCTCATAGCCTTAATTGTAATAGTAGCTACACCTTCATCATATATTCTTTCCTCTGGATAATTACTTTTTATAAAAAGGAATACAGATTCAAAATTATCACCATAATAATTTAATATAATTTTTATATTCATATTGAATTCATCATTTTTGCTTATAAGTTTATAAATATTTTCTCTTATGCTTTCTTCATTTATTTGAGATTCATATCCTATCAAATCAATAGATTTTTTTAATCTTTCTATATGTTCTTCTAGAAAAAGAGGTACTCCATTAATAACTCTAATAACCTCATATACTTTTTCTCCTTCTTTTAATTTTAATTCTTTATTATTAGACACTTCATTGTTATAAATAAAGAACTCTTTGTTAGTTTCTATATTCATTTCACACTACCACCTTTTTTACTTGATTTATACCTTTAGTATACCAAATATATTGATAATATAAAATCTAAAACCATATATTATATTGAATAAAATAACTCTACATACACAAAATATATTATAAGTACAAAATAATAAAAATACCCTTTACAAATGATTTTCATATGCTATAATAAAAGCAAAAGTTATTGTATACAATATTCAGTATCCAAAAAATAAATTTACTGGAGGTTTTAATATTGAATAAAGAATGGCAAGATTTTAAAACTGGTAATTGGACAGATGAAATAGATGTACGAGATTTTATACAAAGTAATTATACCCCTTATCTGGGTGATGATTCATTTTTAGAAGGGGCAACAAAAAATACAATAAAACTTTGGGATAAAGTATCTGAATTTATGAAAGAAGAAAGAGAAAAAGGAATACTAGATGCAGATACAAAAATAATTTCTACTATAACTTCCCATGATTCAGGATATATTGATAAGGGTTTGGAGCGTATTGTGGGGCTTCAAACTGAAAAACCTCTTAAAAGAGCTATTATGCCTTTTGGTGGTATAAGAGTTGTAAAAGGATCTTTAGATGCTTATGGATATGAATTAGATAAAGAAACTTCAGCTATATTTGATAATAGATATAGAAAAACACATAACGATGGAGTATTTGATGCTTATACTGATGAAATGAGACGTGCAAGACGTTCAGGAGTTATAACAGGTCTTCCAGATGCTTACGGTAGAGGAAGAATAATTGGAGACTACAGAAGAATAGCTCTATATGGTATAGATAGATTAATAGAAGAAAAAGAAAATGAAAAGAAACAATTAAATATGGACTTTATGTCAGCAGATGTTGTTAGACTTAGAGAAGAAATTTCCGAACAAATATATGCTTTAAAGGAACTTAAAGAAATGGCAGCTAAATATGGATTTGATATATCACGTCCTGCTAAAAATTCTATAGAAGCTGTACAGTGGACATATTTTGGTTATCTTGCAGCAGTAAAAGAACAAAATGGTGCTGCTATGTCACTTGGTAGAGTATCTACATTTTTTGATATATATTTTGAAAGAGATTTAAAAAATAAAACTATAACAGAAAAAGAAATTCAAGAAATTATGGATCATTTTGTTATGAAATTAAGAATGGTAAGATTTTTAAGAACTCCTTCTTATGATGAGTTATTCTCAGGAGATCCTACTTGGGTTACAGAAGTTATAGGTGGTATGGGTATAGATGGAAGAACTCTTGTAAGTAAAACAAGCTTTAGAATTCTTCATACATTATATAATATAGGCCCTGCTCCAGAACCAAACTTAACTGTACTTTGGTCAGAAAGACTACCAGAAAACTTCAAAAAATTTGTTACTAAAGTATCTATAGATACAAGTTCGATTCAATATGAAAATGATGATTTAATGAGAGAAACTTATGGTGATGATTATGGAATAGCATGCTGTGTTTCAGCTATGAAAATAGGCAAACAAATGCAATTCTTTGGAGCACGTGCAAATCTTGCAAAAGCTCTCCTATATGCTATAAATGGTGGTAAAGATGAAAAAAGCGGTGCTCAAATAGGCCCAAGATTTGAACCTATTACTTCAGAATATCTAAATTATGAAGAAGTTGCAGAAAAGTTTGATCTTGTAATGGATTGGCTATCACAACTATATATAAATACTCTAAATATAATTCATTATATGCATGATAAATATTCATATGAAAGAATACAAATGGCACTTCATGATAAAGATGTAGTAAGAACTTCAGCTTGTGGTATAGCAGGATTATCAGTTGTAGCAGATTCATTATCTGCAATTAAACATTCTAAAGTTAAGGTTATTAGAAATAGTGAAGGTCTTGCAATAGATTACGAAATAGAAGGTGAATATCCTGCATTTGGTAATAATGATGACAGAGTAGATAAAATAGCTACTTCTATAGTAAAAGATTTTATGAATAAGCTTAGAAAGCATAAAACTTATAGAAATTCTATCCCCACCTTATCTATATTAACTATTACATCAAATGTAGTATATGGTAAAAAAACAGGAAGTACTCCAGATGGTAGAAAAGCTGGAGAGCCATTTGCACCAGGTGCAAACCCAATGCATAGTAGAGATACAAATGGAGCTATAGCATCAATGGCATCAGTTGCAAAAATACCTTATGAACATTCAGAAGATGGTATTTCTTATACTTTCTCAATTGTGCCAAAAGCTCTTGGAAAAACAATAGATGATAGAACAAATAACTTAACAGGCCTATTAGATGGATATTTCCATGATAAAGGTCATCATATAAATGTAAATGTATTTGATAGAGAAACTCTATTAGATGCAATGGATCACCCAGAAAAATATCCTCAATTAACAATAAGAGTATCAGGATATGCAGTTAACTTTATTAAACTTACAAGAGAACAACAATTAGATGTAATAAATAGAACATTCCATAAAAGAGCTTAAAGTTAATATCTTTATCTCTTAATAGGAGGTGTAAGTTTGAATATAGAAGGCAACATTCATTCAATAGAAACATGTGGTACAGTAGATGGACCTGGTGTAAGATTTGTAGTATTTACTCAAGGTTGTCCTTTAAGATGTCAGTATTGTCATAATCCAGATACATGGAAAGTAAATGATGGCAAAAAAATATCAGTAGATGAACTTATGGAAAAAATAATTAAATATAAATCATATATGAAATATTCTGGTGGTGGTGTCACTTTAACAGGTGGCGAACCACTACTCCAACCAGAATTTTCAAAAGAATTATTTAAAAGATGTAAAGAAGAAGGAATTCATACAGCCATAGATACATCAGGGTTTATTCCACTTGATAAAACAAAAGAAGTCTTTGAATATACTGACTTAGTATTACTTGATATTAAATCATTTAATCCTATTTTATATAAAGATTTAACAGGGGTAAATAATGACCCTACTATAAAACTAGCTAAGTATTTATCAGAAATAAATAAACCTACTTGGATTAGATATGTATTAGTTCCAGGTCTTACTGATAAGGATGAAGATATAAAAAATTCAGCTAAATTCCTCTCCCCTCTTAAAAATATAGAAAGAGTAGAACTACTTCCCTTTCATAAAATGGGAGAATATAAATGGGAAGAGCTTGGATATGAATATAAATTAAAGAATACCCCTACCCCATCAGATGAAATGGTAGAAAGAGCAGCTCATATATTTAAAAGTAAAGATGTAAATGTAGTTTATTAAAGAACCTGTGGTCAATTTTGACCACAGGTTCTTTAATATATTATTTAAACTCTTTTCTTAAATCATATTCCACCTGAGCTATTAAAGATATAACGAATATAACAAATAAAACAATATTATATTCAAATAAAAATTCTATATCTTTTTCTATATAACGACCTTATTTTCATTAATTTTATTAGTTTTATTATTTTTATGATTAAATAACTTATATAATAGATTTTTTATCATAATAGATCACATCCCGGCATACTATTTCCTTTTATTTAACTTTAAAAACCATATTCCTATAGCAGATGATAAGATTAATATAGCATATACAAAGTATTTTATTTCATCATATGTGATATAATTAAGGGTTACTGCTATAAATGATGTTATGAATGATAACCCTAAAATTATTTCTAAGCTCAATATAATTTTTTTTGGTTTTATCATAGTATCACTTCCCTTTATAATTACTCTTGTCTAAGTGCCTCTAACACACTTATTTTTGCTGCTTTGTTTGCTGGGTATAATCCTGATAATACTCCTACAATTACAGAAAAAATAATTGCAAATAATGCTAGCCATATTGGAATAGATGTAATATTATTTTCAAGACCATTCATGAATATTTTAGCTACAGTATTGATTATAAATGATAATATATAACTTAGAATTAGCCCTGCTATTCCACCTAATAATCCTATAAACGTAGCTTCATATAAAAATTGTTTTCGTATATCTTTTACTGACGCTCCTATTACTTTGTTTACCCCTATTTCTTTTGTTCTTTCATAAGTACTCATTATCATTGTATTAGTTATACCTACAGCTGCTACAATAAGAGCTATACTTCCTATTCCTCCAAGAAACAGTTGTAAAAATTTAAACACACTACCTACTTGTTCTATCATATCTTTTGTAGAATAAGCCATATAACCTTTATCATTGATTTCTTTTGATAGTCTATCTATCTCATCCATATCATTAGCTACTACTCTAATATTAGAATAGCCTTCTTTTTCTATTATATCTCTAGCATTTTGCTTTTCTTCTACAATATCTACTAGTTCATCTATATCCATTACAGCAGAATAATCTTCTGCTCCTCCAGTAGATTTTAATATTCCTGTAATTCTAGTTCTATATTTCTTTGAAGTTTCCTCTTCTACTTCTGAGATGCGATCTGAAAAGCTAATGGAAGAAGAACTTCTAAGTAAATCTTTTTCACTTTCATTAGATATTTGTTCTGAAAGGCTTGAGCCTAATAGAATAGAGTTATTCCTTGGAAAACGTCCTTCTTCTAATTCATATCCTAATTCATCTATCTCCTTTGTATCTATACCTGTAAAAGTAGCTGATATAGTTTCTCTACCTATATTTAATTCACCATAAGTCTGATATATGGGAGTAACTGCTTTTACTCCTTCTAACTGCTTTAATTCATTTACATGTTCTTTTTTTAATATCTTTACACTATCTCCTTCATTAGGTCCCATATTAACTCCAGGATAAACTTCAATATTAGTCATATTTCCACTTTCAAATTCTCCTGTAACACTTTCCTCTAGTCCTACTCCTAAAGAAACCATAGTTATTATTCCTGCTGTACCTATCATAATCCCTATAAGAGTTAATATAGTTCTAAGTTTTCTTCTCCACAAACTCGTCCATGCAAATTTTATTATATCTTTATCTATCATATTATCCACCACTAAAATCCAAATAATCCTTTGATAAATCTAATAAATGCATTACCTTCTTCTTTGTTATTAGAATTATCAATATTTTCCCCTGATTTCACATTATATTTTATCTTTTTTTCTATTTCTGTATTTTTATTAAGTCCATCAATATAGCTTACTTTTACATTTATATTCTTTTTACCCTCTTTATCAAATACTGTATTAAAAGTATAACTATCAAAATCACCACTATTAAAATTACCTAGATATTCTGTATAGTTATTTTGTCCTTCTCCTTCTACAGATACAGTTACTCCTTTAACTTCAGTTATAGAATTGTTTACTATATTTATAGTTGATTCTACTTCTTCTCCTATAGATATATCTCCATAATCACCTTTACCTAAAACTTTTATACTTTCTTTTTCAGATAATAATATCCCTATAATTTGATCTTCAGTATAAACTTTCCCATTAGAATCCATATAAGATAAAGAGACCACTAAATTATAATTTCCTGGTTTCATATTAGGTGAAGAATATAAATCATACACTACTTCTTCTTTTTTATCAGCCTTTATGAGAGAAATATATTTTACATTACTTTGATTTATAGGAGAAAAATTATTTAATTTCACTTGTTCTTCTTTTGATTGTATTTCTCCTGATTGCATATCTTGTATTTCTTCTTCTACTTTATCTTTTAATGTTAATTTAACTTTTCTTGCATGATATTCACCATAATTATTTAATGTTAGTTTTATTTTAAAATTTTCTCCTGGGCTAATTTCCTCAGGTTCTATTTTATATTCTGAAATTACTACTGCAGGACTTTTAGGTGCTGCATATATATTAGTTGATACTAAAAGAATTGTCATTAAAATTATTAAAATAGTTACTACATTTCTTTTCAACATATCATTTCCTTTCATCTTTTATTATTTTTCCATCATGAATAGATATGATTCTATCACAATTATTTGCAACATTTATATCATGAGTTACAATAATAAAAGTAACTTTATTTTCTTTATTCATTTTAGTTATAAGAGATAATATTTCCTTACCTGTTTCTGAATCTAAATTTCCCGTAGGCTCATCACATAAAACTATTTCAGGATTATTTACAATTGCCCTGGCAATACTCACTCTTTGCTGTTGCCCTCCTGATAGTTCACCAGGTTTATGACTTTTTCTATCATCTAGTCCTACAAGTTTTAAAGCATGAGTTGCCATATCTTTTCTTTTATCTTGTTTTACTCTTGCATATATAAGAGGCATCATCACATTTTCAAGAGCTGATAATGTAGGATTTAAATTAAAGGATTGAAATATAAAACCTATATTATTTCTACGAAATAAACATAAATCATTTTCAGAGTAATTTGTAATATCTTTATTTCTAATTTTAGCTTTACCTTTTGTAGGCTTTACTAGCCCTCCTGTCACATTTAATAATGTAGACTTTCCTGATCCAGAAGGACCTATTAATGCTGTAAGTTCACCTTTAATTATATTTAAATCTACCTCATCAAGTGCTTTTACTATGCTTTTTCCCATCTTATAATGCTGAGATACATTTTTAAGTTCTATTATATTTTCCACCAAATCACCTTTACTGAACCATATTAGATAAATTACTATTTATCATTGCAGATCCTACTGTAAATAATGTAGTAACAATAAATATTCCTACATTTATTATTAGACTTTTTTTCATTGATAAATTAAACATCACTTTTATACCTATGATTAAAAGAACTAATTGCCAAATAGACCAAATGTTAACTACAGATAATATACTATCCATAGTAGTAGTATCTGCAGATGGATTTAAAAACAAACTTTGAATTAATCCAGCTATTGATACTGGATAAGATGCTACTATAACTACTGCAAACATTTCTTTAAATTTTCCTTCACCTTTAAATAACTTAATAAATACATATCTAAAAAAAGCAGAAATTAAATATGTAAGTCCGAGTATTAGAACTGCACCAAGTATAACAAAAACTGGTGAAGAAAAAAAACCAACAATATTTTCTGTAATTTCTAATTCTTCTCCACTCAATCCTTCTAAAGCTTGATTTTTTATTTCATCCGTTTTTGAATTTGTAATCATAGCAGTAATCGCTGATAAAATAGTAATCATTATAAAGTGAATCAAAGCCTTAGGATTTTTCTTAAATTCCTCAAAAAATCTGCTTGGCTTTACTATGTACCATTTAATCTTTTGTACTAAACTAACTTTCTCATCCTCCATCATTAATTCTCTCTCATTTTCTTCATTCATACCAATACACTCCCTTTAATTTTTATTAACAATTTATTACTATATATTAGTTCTATAATTATTCCATTATTCCTTTAATTTGTTATCTTTTTAATATAATTGTAATATAATGTATTTTACAGATGGAATATAAATATAACTAATAGAAATACTGCAAATATGCTTAACAACTTTATTAAAATACTTATGATATCGTGATTTTTAAAATTCAAATTTAGCACATCCTTATTTTTCCTATATATAGTCATAGTATTATATTGATATATATTTTACAATAGATAATGGACGAACGACAATTTTATCAGTATGAATGACAATTTGAGTATAAAAACACTCCAAACTTTTTATTTTGGAGTGTTTTTTCTTTTTTCTATTAAATCATATATGAAATTATAAAGCACAACTCCACCCATGACTACAATTGCCCTTGGAATAAATGACTCTGGAGCTATAAAAGCTAGAAATCCAATATAAGGAATAAAAATTATATCACTCTTTTTCATGTTTATCCTCCATATTTTATTAATTTAAATCCTCATCTATCATATTTAATCCTACTTTCTACTCCTATCTTTTATCAAATATTCTATTATCAAATACAATGGAAGAAATAAAATTAATAATTTAAGTCTAGATTGTAGAGTAATTGAAGAAATTATTATTAATACTATTAGAAACAATTTAAAAAATATATCATAATTATTCTTTTTCATTCAAATACCACCTATATTAAGCTTTTATAAAAAATTAACCTACCTTTTATTTTCAAGTATATCTTTATTAACTGTATGGAATTCTTTAGAAATCATTTTATTTGTTAAAATAGAAGGTAAGATAAATAAAGCTGAAAATATAAAGCTTTTTATATTAAATTCACTCATATTTATATAGATTATAGCTTCAGATACATATAGAATAGATAATCCAATTGTGAGTAAAATACCATCTCTAAAATATACTTTATTAGCTAATTTATTATCTTTGTAAAAAAGATTCAATTTAATATAATTCAAGTATTGATATATTATAATGCTATAAAAATGATAATATAATATATTATATTTAATACTATCTGTAATTATATGAGCTATTGTTGGCAGGGTAAATTTACTTATAAAAGCTTCTCTATCTACTCTTATTGCTTTAGATTCTAATCCTAATTTTTCTGCCCCTTCAACTATACCCTTTATATTTGTTCCTTTTTACATCTTAACTATAAACAATTACATAACTTTTAATTTCTTATCTATACATATCCTACCAATTTAAAAATAACTTGTACATAGGAAATGGATAAATAGTAATCTAATCCGTATAAATAACATTTCTAAAGAGTAAAAAATGTCATCTATAGATTTTTCATATTTATGGAGTGAACCCAAAACTTTTGAAATATTAGATAAGAATATTAACAATTATTGATTTTTCCCTTTCATATAAATATTGAGACTGCTATAGCTATAGCAGTCTCAATATTTATAAAATTTTCTATTAAAACATAATCCTAAATTTAATGAAATTAGAAGTATATTCATTCCTATATTCATTTTCAACTAAAATTCTTATATTATATTTATTTAATCTCTTTTTCACATTATAAAGACCATATCCCCTACCCTTTTTCTTTTTAGTGGAGAATTCTTTTTCAAAGAATTTTTCTATTTTTTCTTTTTCTACTTTAGGATGTTTGTTACTAACTTCTATAATATCATTACCATATTTTCTTAAAAATTTCACTACAACTACATTGTCTTCTACTTCTGTTTCAAATGCATTATCAATTAAATTTCCTAATACTTGAATCAATTCATAGCTTTTTAATTTTGTATCTATCATAGGATTTTCTATTACAATGTTAAATTGAATATTATTTTTTTCTGATTCTTTTTGTTTACTGAACAAAAATCCTGCTAATATTTTATCTTTTAATTTTATAAGATTTCCTAAGTCATTTATATTTTCAATTTCTGAAGTATATTGTTTAAGAGATTCAACTACTTCATTATTATTACTATTAGAATATATAATTGAGTTTATAGCTTGGATATGATTGTCAAATTCATGTTGCTTTCTTCTTACCTCACTAATTAGATTATCTATAATAGGCAAATTTCTCTTATACATTTCTAGTTCTCTAGCTTCATATTCATTTCTTATACCATTTTTAATTACTATAAAATATATAAATATTATACTTAAAGATAAAATAGAAAGATCAAGAAAATTATTTAATAAATTATCTATATCTAATCTCCAATACATTAAAATAATAATTAAAATCATAAATATATTTGCTAATAAAATTATAGCAATTTTCTTTTGTTGATTTATATATGTTAATAATACATGTATTTTAATCTTATAAAAAGTAAATATCACTATAAAAATAAATATTATCTGAGAAATTAATCCATAAAAAAACTTATATTCTATATTACCAATAATTATATTTAAAATTATTAATGATATGTATTGTATAGTTAATATTAATACAGTAGATAGAAACCAAATTTTAAATGTAAATACTAACCCCTTTCTATAAGTTAAATATATAACGATGTATAAAAATATAAGAACAAGAATTGGAATATATTCAATAGGAATAATAATTTCTATAACTGACATAATTAAAGAGTATAAAAAAATATAAATAAGTGATTTTTTAAATATTTTATATTGATTTTCTTCTCTAAGTAAACCCAAGGAAATAATTATAAACCCTAAAACATCAAAAATAGATAATATAAATGATTCAAAAACTGTCATTGTAATAACTCCATTACTTGGTTTTTATATTTTCTGCTTACAGGCATATATTTAGCGATATTTTTAAAATGTAAAACCCATTTAGTTCTATCTATTTTAGTAATATATTTTTTATTTATAATATAGGACCTATGGACCCTAATAAAATCATCATTTAATATTTCTATTAATTTATTTAATGTATAGGTCTTAATTTCATATTCATCATTTAAAGTATGTATATATATTCTTTTAAGTTGAGATTCTATATAAATAATTTCATTCATTGGTATAATATATGTTTCTTCTTTTTGATTTATAGTTAAATTATTTTCTTGGTGATTTTCTGTGAAGCTTTGTATAATAGGGGCAAAAATGTTCTTTACTTTCTCTTTCTTAAAAGGCTTTGTAATAAAAGCATACGAATGAATTTCTCTAAATGCTTCTAATTCTTCATTTATCATAGATGTTATAAATATTATAGGAGTAATTATGTATTTATTTAATTTTCTTAGCTCTTGTCCTAATTTAATACCAGAATAGTCTTTTAAACCTATATCTAATATAAATATATCTATGTTACTCCTTATAGAAATATCAAGAGCTTTAGATGAATATTCTGTAGATATAATTTCTATGGAATCATCTATCTCTCTTATTATTTTTATTATTGAACTTCTAATTAATTCATTATCTTCTACGATTAATATTTTACTCATAACAGCTATCCCCCTTTTGTTAAACATTAATCTATATCACCATACAAATTATAACAAAAATTAGTATTATAAGCAATTAACTTTATTAATTAACAAATTATATTTTTATTATCATGAATAAATTTCATTCTTTTTAAAATTAACTATAAAAAAACTTTGAAGACAGTATCTTCAAAGTTTTATCTAACAATATCTTGATAATCTATTGTTATATTTATTTTACAATAGAAATCTCTATCTATATTCTTAATAACATCTATTAAATCATTTTTAAATTCTTCTTCAAAAAAGTTTTTTCCTATTTTATTACCATCAAGTGATACATCAAATATAATACATTTATAATTACCTTTATCTATTATATTAAAATCATGTATTGAATTTATAAGGTAATTATCTTTTAATTCTTTTCTTATTTCCTCTATTATTTTTTCTCTTGTTTCTGTTTCTAGACCTATTGGGTCCATATGAATAACAAGATCAATATCATATTTTTCTCCTAGTTCCCTTTCAGCTTGATCTATTATATTATGAATTGTAACTACGTCTATATCAGGTGGTATCTCTGCATCAATTGTAGCCATTGTTTTTCCTGCTCCATATTGATGAACTTTTAAATCATGTACCCCTAATATATTATCATATGATAATACTCCTTCTAATATTTTTTCTATTAGATCTTCACTTGGAGCTTCTCCTATAAGTTCACTTACTGCTTCTTTTATAAGGGTAAATCCTGAATAAAATATCATAATTGCTACAACTATTCCAATATATCCATCTATGGGAAAGTCAGTTACAAATGATAATGCAAGTGATAATACTACTATAAGTGTTACAAGTGAATCCCAAAGTGAATCTATTGATACTGCTTTTAGAGCATTAGATTTTATTTTTTTACCTAAATATTTGTTAAATGAACTCAACCATACTTTTACTACAATAGATATAATAAGAAATACAAATAATAATAATCTAAATTCTACTGGTTTTGGATCAATTATTCTATCAAATGATGATTTTACAAATTGAACACCTACAAACATTATAAGTATTGCAATAGTAAGAGTAGTTATATGTTCTACTCTTCCATGACCATAGGGATGATTCTTATCAGGTGGCGTATTTGAAAGTTTAAATCCTACTATTGTCATAATGGAAGAAGCTGCATCTGCTAAATTGTTAAATGCATCTGCTGTTACAGCTATTGATGATATTATTATGCCTATTACAAGTTTTAATATTGCAAGTAGTGTATTTACAATTACTCCTACTATTCCAGAAATATAACCTACTTTTTCTCTTGTATATTTATTGTTATAATTATTATTTTTCAATGTTTTTTTTAATATGTATTCTGTTATCATTTCTCCTCCAATAAATCCTTTTTATAATCAAATAACATTATAATATAATTGAGAATTTTTATCAATTATATTGCTGAGTATAATTTTTATCTTCTTTTAACCCATATTTCCAAGCAAAAATATTAGCTATTAATAATATTATTATATAAACATATTTTCCATAAACTACCTTTCCTGATAAGTAATGTAATCCTGCTAATATTCCAATTGTTAGAAAAAGTTTGAAAGCATCTAATATAGATCCCTTTTCTTTTACAGCCCCAAATTGTTCTGAAAATGGCAATGTCTTTTTTCCTGTTTTAAATAATATAAATAATCCTAAATAAAGTCCAGTATATGCTATTATTAAATCTATTATAATATTTTCTTTAAGTATTATAAAAAATATTATACTTACCAAAATGAATATTGGAGTTATAAAATTTACATATACTGACTTAAGTGTAGCTTTATAAATAATTTCTTTGTCTATTCTAAAATAATTATAAATCCAAGATGCTTTATAGCTATCTGAGTATTTTAATAATTGTAATATAGTGACTAACGAGAAACCTATAAAGTATATACTTAAAATAGATGATATCCCAGAACCAAATGACATTATAAACGGAAATATAATACTAAATCCCAAGTTGGGATATACTCTTAACTTAAAATTTCTTTCATTTCTCATTATATTACTAGCAAAATTAAAGAAGTTTTTTTCAGATCTTGTTTTACATATAATATTACTTATTAAATGAGTAAATCTATGTTTTTTCTTTGTATTTGTATCTTCTGCATTTAATTTTTGTAGATTTCTTTCAAAGGATGGTATTAATTTTATATATATTATTATTGAAATTATAGGAATTACTATGGCAAATATTGAATATAAAATTATAATCGGATCTCTACTATTATTAAATATAAATTCAAAAAGTGAAGCAAACCATACTGGAGGTAAAAATCCACTCCACCATGTAGGGTCAAAATTTATCTCTAATAATTCTGTTATACTAAATAACCTTCCTATTATTTGATATGAAAGTGTTATTGTTATTGCAAGCCCTATTTGAACATAATTAATTATATCTTTTAATTTTTCTCCACTAAATAATTTAAGTATTACTAGATATAAAAGAGCTGTAATCATTATTATAAATAAATCTAATAGTATTAGAGTAAATAGATATAATAGAAAAAAAGCTATTCCTCTTCTAAATATTGAAACTACAAGTGAAGGTAATACTAATGCTCCTGTCACCATTGAAACATAATATGATATATGAAGAACCTTTGCCATATTAAGTGTTATACTATTTACTGGCTTTGTAAGAATTATATTTTTATCTCTAACATCTAAAAGCACAGAAGAAAAATCAGATATTAATGATGTCATCATAAAAAACATAAAAAGTCCAAACACTATACTCATTGGAAATAAATAATATGAATCTACAAATATAAAAAATATTATAGGTAATCCTAATAGTACATATACAGGGAGTGAACGTAAAAATTGATTTTTTCCTTCATTATCCGCGTTTGATGTATTATTTGATTGACTTATTCCTGTTTGTCTTCTTGTATCTAGAGTAAGTTTTATCTTTAGTATTTCTCTCATTATAGAATAATCTATACCCATTTTTGTAAATAATATCTTAAACTTATCTAAAATCTTAAGTATATTATATTCTTTCATTAACTTCACCTCTAGAGATAGTATTTACTATTTCTTTTGCTATATTTTCATGTTCATTGAAGCCAGTTAATTTATTAAATATCTGTTCAAGAGATCCTTCTTTAAGTTCCGTATTCAAGCTTTCCATATTTCCATCTGCAACTATTTCTCCATCATTTAAAAGTATAATTCTATCACTTAACTTCTCAACTACTTCCATAATATGAGATGAATAAAAAATAGTTTTACCTTTTTTTGCAAGTTCTTTTAATACTTCTTTAAATACAAGTACACTATTTGCATCTATACCACTTAATGGTTCATCTAAAAATAATATGTCAGGATCATTTATTATGCTTGATATTATAAGAACCTTTTGTTTCATTCCTTTTGAGAAAGAGTTTATTCTTCCGTCATATACATCTTTTATACTAAATAAATCCATTAATTTTTGTGCTTTTTCATCTGCTTCACTATAATCCATACCATAAAGACTTCCTATAAAAGTAAGATATTCACGAGCAGTCAAATTTTCATACATATCTGCTGTTTCAGGTACATATCCAATTCTTTTTTTATAATCTACAGGATTTTCTACTATGTTTTCTCCAAAAATTTCTATACTGCCACTATATTCTTCTACAAGTCCTAACATGATTTTTACTGTAGTGGATTTCCCAGCACCATTTGCTCCTATATAACCTATTATTTCACCTTTATTTATATTTAAATTAATATCATTTAATACCCTTTTACCCCCATAATATTTATTTAAATTTTTTATTTTTATTATATTTTCCATTTTACTCACCCCTTTTAAACGTTGATAATATTATATCATATATATTCTATACATTTACCAAAGCATAGACAAATGCCTATGCTTTTATTTTAAAACTTTCTTAATTAATTTTAAAGCAGTTTTTGAATAGGGTGGATACCTAAAGTTAAAATCAAATGACTTTGAATTTTTAAATATACTTTTTTCATGTGTAAAAGTATCAAAGCTAGCCTTACCATGATAATGTCCCATCCCACTATTTCCCACTCCACCAAATGGAAGCTCAGATGATGACAAATGAAGTATTGTATCATTTACACATCCTCCCCCATAGGAGACTTCTTTTATAACTTTTTTCTCTATGTATTCATTATCTGTAAATAAATATAGTGCTAATGGTTTAGGATGAGAATTTATCATATTTATAGCATCTTCAATATTTTCATATGTTAATATTGGAAGAATAGGCCCAAATATTTCTTGTTTCATTATATTATCATCCCAAGAAACGTCATCCATTATTGTAGGTGCTATATATAAATCCAATTTATCTGTTTTTCCTCCATGTAATATATTACCATCTAACAATAATTTAGACACTTTATTAAAGTGATCTTCATTTACTATTCTAGGATAATCATTACTTTCTATTGGATTTTCACCATAAAATTTCTCTATATAATATTTTAGTTTTTCTATTAATTTTGCTTTTAACTTTTTTTGAACTAATATATAATCAGGTGCAATACAAGTTTGACCAGAATTCAAAAACTTTCCCCAAACTATTCTTTCAGCTGCTATATCTATATCTGCATCTTTATCAACTATTGTAGGAGATTTTCCACCAAGTTCTAGCGTTACAGGAGTCAAGGTTTTGCTTGCAGCCTCCATTATTTTCTTACCTATATTTACGCTCCCTGTAAAAAATATATAGTCAAACTTTTCTCTCAAAAGTTCCTTGGATACAGTACTCCCTCCAGGAATAAACTTTACATGATTTTCATTAAATGTTTCCTTTATTATTTTTTCTAGTATTTCTGTTGTATTAGGTACTTTTTGGGACACTGTAAGTATAGCACAATTCCCTGCTGCCACTGCTCCAAGTAATGGTTCAAGTGTAAGTTGAAATGGATAGTTCCATGGAGATATTATAAATACTACTCCCAATGGTTCTTTATATATATAACTCTTTGCTTGAAATTGGAATAGTGGAGATTTTACTTTTTTAGGCTTTGCCCATTTTCTTAAATTAGATGTTATATGATCAATCTCACTTAAGGTAATTCCTATTTCCGTTGCATAAGATTCAAATTTTGACTTACCCAAATCTTTATATAATGCATCAGATATATCATCTTCATATTTCTTAATATTTTGTTTTAATATATTTAATAGTCCTATTCTAAACTCTATATCTTTAGTATGACCTGTAGCAAAATATTCTCTTTGTTTTTTTAATATATATTTATATTCAGTCATGGTATTTACACCCCTTTTTTACCTTTTAATCATAAATACCCGAAAATTTATAGTAATATCAATTTGCTACTTCTTTTATTTTTTCAATATTATCTAATACTACATCTCTTTTTATTTTTACTAAATTAATATCTTTATAATTAAGAGAATTTATCAGATCTTTTATTGATATTTCAAGTGTGTATAAATGCTTCTCATCTTTTTTTTCAATATTTATTTTTTGTCTTAACATAGAAAAATAACTTTCATATTCTTTTGATACTTGTTTAGCCTTTTCAAAATCTTCTTCTAAGGCATAAAGATATATTTCACGAGCAATATATGTTATTCTATTTAAGTCCCCCTCTATATTTCCTTTATATAAATCAAAATAATTACCTAAAGAAAATATTAACTTATCTGATTGTTTAAGTGAATTTATTTTTTCTTTTTTTCCTACAGCTATTGTTAGATTGTTTAAATGGTTTTCAGTTTGACTTATAGTATCAGTATTTATACCTTTCTCCATGGCCTTTACCTTGTATTTACCCCAATTAGTATGTATCTTTTCTATTGTCTTTGATAAATCCATCCAATTTTTCTCTATTTTTTCATATTTCTTTATCTTTTCTTCTTCTTTTTTTTCTTCGTAAGTTTTTTCTTCAGGTGGTATTACTGACTGGGGATTTTCTGAACCTTGTGAGCCTCCTGACTGCCCCTCTGATTGTCCTCCCGAGCTTGAGTCTGAGCCTTGGCCTTGTTGTTGAGAATCTTGTTCTTTTTCAGAGTCTTCTTCTTCTTTTTTGTCTTTTTCTTCTACAAATATAGGTTTTTCTTCCTCTTTCATTATTTTTTCTATCTCTTCTATGACTTTACCAACATTCTCTTGAACCTGTGTTAATTCTTCAGGTATTTTTTCTTTATTTTCTTTCATTTCAGTGCTTTCTTCTTTTTTTGTACAAGAAGAAAGTAAAAACAAAATTATTAAACACAATATTAATACTTTTCTTTTCATAAATAATCACCTCAAAACTAGTATTTCCAGAGGTGATTATTTATATCCTAAAACGACTATATTCTATAAAATTTGAAATATATTTTGCTGTTTTTCTTCTTTTATGAATTTCAAAATGATTGTATGGTAAAACAATAAAATCATCAATATCTTCATATTTAACAGAGTCTACACTTACTTTACCATCATTTTCACTTTTAAAAAATGGTTTCGTAATGATTCCAGGTTCATTTCCTGCTATTGCTCCTATATTTATATGAGTACCGTCTAGTGAGCTTATTTTCTTTACATTTTCAGGATGTAAAGATCGTAGAGTCTTAAATATTCGTGGAATGATATAGAAGTACTCAGTAATAAATTCTGCTAGTTCATTACCAGTATTAGGGGTAGCTATTAGTATTATTTTATCTATATATTTTGATAGTTTAGGGTAATCTATTATAAATTTTCTTATAACAAGTCCCCCTGTACTATGACCTGCAAGTGTTATCTTTTCTTCGTTTTTTAATTTCATAATTTTCTCTTCTAAAAACAACTTAAATTCTTCAACTGCCTTATCTATTTCATCGAAAGTAAGTGGAAGATTCACACAAATAGCATCGTATCCTAATTCTTTCATATACTTTTTTAGTCTTCTCATATCTCTATGAGTTCTAAGATAGCCATGTACCAATACTATTTTTTTTTCACTCAAATTATCACTGCTTTCCTATATGAAGTGTTGGTAAAGTATATCCATCATGAATACCAGATATTATTGACTTTTTGCCTACACGTGAATATACTCCGTAAAAATTCTCATTATATATATATAACCCTGTAATATTTTTAAAGTATCTTTCTCGTTTTTCTGATTCAAAATCAATCATTAACGTTTCTGGAGGATTAAAATATTCTTGTAATAAATAGTTATTATTATTATTTTCTTTAATTAGATTTTCCCATTCTTGTTCACTATAATCCTTCCCTACATATACTCCTTTTGAAGCGTATAAATCCATTGGTTTTATGATAAAATTATCTTTATTTTTAATTACTTCATGAACATCTAAATTATCTAAGATAAGCTCTTTAGTATATGGAATATGCTTTTTGATAAATTCTCTTTCATTTTCATCTAAAAATTCTAAAGTTTCCTTCTCTTGTAATATTTTAAATACTATTTTATTATGAATTATTTGTGATTTTATAGGTCCTATTATTTCTGTTTTTCCTTTTTTTATTCCTTTTATAAAATCTTTTATTTTATCTTTATTGTCTAATAAATCTTTTGTTACAAGTCTTCTATATACTATATCAATTTTTTCATTTTCAAAGTATAAATATCCATCTTCATTATATTCTATCTTATCTGGACTTATTATTTCACACCATAACCCTCTTTTTCTAAATCTATCTCGAAATTCAATAAATTCATCCATTGAAGATTTACTTATAAAGTCCACAATAGCTATAGAAGGCTTTTCTTCATGATGATTCTCCATATAAATATTTAAAATTTCATCAATCCATGTTTCAAATAATTCAAATGGATGAAATTCATATCCCCCCCCAAATTGTTTTGCTGCTTTTGTTTCTAAATATATACGAGATAATTCTCTTTCCTCATTCATAGCAGAAGTACCATCTGTATTTATTTCACAAAATTTAAAATAACCATTATAATCATAAAATATATCGAACCTTGCCATAGGAAAAGGGGAACTATAGTTTGTAGGTAAAAGTATAAGTTCATTTAACCACTTAGGAAATCCAAATTTTTTCCTATACTCAGGATCATTTAAAAATTTTTCTATAATCTTTCTAAATATTTGGCTCATTGTTTTTGTTAATTTTTTAAAATTTTCTATATCATTATCTGTATAAAATTTAGGCATATATAAAAAGGGAACTGGTTCCCCTTTATACGTAGCCTTAGAATTTCTTACTTTTTCTTTCATATCAAAATAATCTTTTTGATATTCATCAATATTTTCTAAAATCATATCTCTATATTCTTTGTCTATTATCTTTCTATTCATTTTTCGCCTCCAAAACTATATCATTTAATATATTTTCTTTTATTGCTTGATATAATCCATAATTCATATTTTCTTTTATATTCATAGCTGGTGTTTTTTTCTCACTTATTAATTTTTTTAACGGCATTAAATATCTTTTTTCATATTCATTTAATGAATTATAAGCTAAATTATATATCTTATTTACTATATTATTTAAATTAAAGTCTTCTACATCAGCATTATAACCATATTCCATTATTCTTTTTTTCATTATGCTAATTTTTTTATCATCAAAATCCTTAAAAACATCTAATAATTCATCAATATTTGAATCACTATACATTATTCCCTTCACAAGTGCAACCCCTGCTAAATTCAAAGGAAAAGGTACTGAATCCATCATTCTAACCTCTATAAATCCTTTAACTCTAACATCTGGAAAAAACATAGTTAATATATGTTCAAATTCATCTTTTGAGATATTACATACATCAAAGATATCTTTTGTTTTTTTCTCTTTAGTAAATATAAATTCTCCTTCTTTTTTAATTATTATTGGAGGATTATTTAATATATATTTTGCATAGTCACTATATCCAAAATCTTTATCTAAAGCACCAGTCACAATTTTCGATCTATCATTATCACATTTATTCCATATATCTGTTCTAAGTATATTATTAGGATAGATCTCTTCTTCAAATATAGGACTATTATCAAACATTAAAGAAAGTATAGGAGATAATAAATTTGAAAGTCTAAATTTTCTTTTAAAATCTACTTCATCTCTATAATCTATGGCAACTTGTAGAGCTGCAGTACCTTTCATCATATTATGTGCATACTTCCCTTTGTCTTTAAAATACTCTGACATATATTTATATCTTTCCTTTGGAATAAATTGAATATCTTCTATTTTAGTATTTGGCTGGTATCCCATACACACTATATACTGATTTTTCGTTTCAAGTATAGGTACTATATCATTTAAAAAATTCATATAAATATCTTCTATTTTTTTGATGTCTTTAAAAGGATTAATACTTACTTCAAACTGTGCTCCTGGTTCTAAGGTTATATTTATATTCTTTTTATAAAGTCCCATAAGATAATTATCAGTATAAACTTCATTCCAACCTTTTTCCTTTAACTTAATTAGAGTATCTTCAACTCCTTTTTGTCCAAAATATGGAATTGATTTCAGTGTCTCTTTATCTATTATAAAATGCTCAAACTCTGCACCTATTTTCAATTCTTCTTCTTTTGTATGATTATTATTAAAATACTCTTCGAAATACTTAATTTGTTTGTCTATAAAAAAACTATCCAACTTTCCACCTCATTTAACCCAATTTATCTCCTTTTTCTGTTTCTTTATCTGGAGATATTAACACTACACCATCTTTAGTATATACCCCTAAAACTAATACTTCAGACATAAAATTTGCAATTTGTCTTTTGGGAAAATTTACTACTCCAAGGACATCTTTCCCTATTAAATCATCAAGTGAATATTTTTCTGTAATTTGAGCACTAGATTTTTTTATTCCTATTTTTTCTCCAAAATCTACCCATAATTTATATGATGGATTTCTTGCCTCCTTAAATTCTTCTGCTCTTATTATTTCTCCCACTCTTATATCTAGTTTTAAAAAATCATCTATATTAGCCAAAAAAATCACCCCTATCATTTCCTTTTATTATACCAAAATTTATAGTTAATAGAAAATATTATATATAAATGATAGAATATAATTAAATATATTTTGTAAGGAGGAAAGTTATGAATAAGATTTTTGTCAATGGAAATATAGTTACAATGGATCCTAATCAACCTAAGGTGGAAGCAATATATATAGAAAATGATATTATAAAAAATATTGGATCAAATAAAGAAATATTAAATTCAAAAGATAATTCAACAGAAATAATTGATTTAGAAGGAAAAACTATGTTGCCTGGTTTTAATGATAGTCATATGCATCTTATAGATCATGGGT
This sequence comes from Senegalia massiliensis, assembly GCF_009911265.1. NCBI lineage: Bacteria > Bacillati > Bacillota > Clostridia > Eubacteriales > Clostridiaceae > Senegalia > Senegalia massiliensis. The sequence continues at coordinate 285,310 of NZ_QXXA01000004.1, forward strand.
TAAGTTTAAATAAATGCTCTTTAGTAAATATTTATAGTATAGAGGAATTAATCAATAAAATAATCTCTTTTACAAAAGATAATTGTAGTGATTGGATTTTAGCCGAAGGGTTTAATCAGGATAAGTTCAAAGATAAGAAACTTCCTAATAGATATGATTTAGATAAGATTTCAACTGATAAACCAATATTTATTACTAGAACTTGTTTACATCTTGGGGTAGCAAATTCTAAAGCACTCAAGTTAGCTGGTATTTTAGATCATATTCCTGAAATAAAAGGTGGAGAGATAGACTTAGACAATAATGGAAATCCTACAGGAATTCTAAAAGAAAATGCTATGAAGCTAATTACAGAAAAAATACCTACTCCTTCAAAGTCAGAAATAAAAAATCTCATAATTAAAAGTGCGAATATATTATTATCTAAAGGTATTACAAGTATTCAAACAGATGATTTAAATAGTGTCAATGGACTAGATTACAAAGATATTATAAAAATATATAAAGAATTGATAAATGAAAACAAACTACCTATTAAGATCTATGAACAATGTAGGATGAATACAATAGATCATTTAAATGACTTTATAAACAATAATTATAACAATTATAATGGTAATGAGTTTTTTAAATTAGGACCAATAAAATTATTTACAGATGGTTCCCTTGGCTCAAGAACTGCTAATTTAAGAGAACCTTATCATGATGATAATTCCACTAAAGGGATCTCTACTTGTAATCAAAATGAATTAGACAAATTTGTTATGAAGTCACATAATATAGGATTAAGTGTAGCTATTCATGCTATAGGTGATAAAGCAATGGATAAGGTTTTTAATAGCATTAAAAAAGCTTATGCTAGAAATCCAAGAAGGGATGTCCGTCATGGTATAGTTCATGCACAAATTACAGATGAAAAGTTGATAAATGAGTTCAAACTCTATAATGTCATTGCATATGTTCAACCTATATTTTTAAATTATGATGTACATATTGTAGATGATAGAATAGGAAAAAATAGAGCTAAAACAAGCTATGCTTACAAAACTATGATAGATAATAACATAAAAATTTCATTTGGTTCTGATGCACCTGTAGAAACATTTGACGTTATGAAAGGGATTTACTCTGCAGTTACTCGTTGTGATTTACAAGGAAATCCTAAGGGTGGATGGTTATCTAAAGAAAAAATTTCTATAGAAGAATCAATTTATAACTATACTATGGCTGGTAGTTATTCTAGTTTTGAAGAAAATATTAAAGGAAGTATTTCAAAAAATAAAAAAGCTGATTTAGTAGTACTTGAAGAAAATATATTTGAAATTGATAAAGATAAAATTAAAGATATTAAAATTTCTATGACATTTGTTAATGGAATTTTAAAATATAAAAACAACTGATAATTAAATTTAATTATCAGTTGTTTCTCTACCTATATCTGTTTGTTCCTTTTTAAATGTTTTTTTATAGAATATAACAAATGTTATTGTGGTTGCTAATGCTGCTATTATATCTGCAATTGGCTCTGCAAGTAATACGCCAAATAATTTATCATCCATAAAGTTTGGAAGAATAAATATAAGTGGTATAAGAAGTATTATTTTTCTAAGAAGTGCTAAAATTAAAGAAACTTTAGCTTTTCCAAGTGCAAGGAATGTTTGTTGAAATGCTACTTGAGCACCAAATGCAAATATACCTGCAAAATAAATCCTTATACTCCATGTAGTCATATTTAATAGTTCAGGATCATTATTAAATATAGATACAAATACCTGTGGTATAATCATAAGCATTGCCCACATGATTGTTGTATATGAAAAGCACAGTTTTGCCAAAAGAATAAAAGTTTCTTTTACTCTTTTTATGTTTTTAGCTCCAAAATTATAACTTATAATTGGTTGTGCACCTTGTGTTAATCCCATCATTGGTAATATTATAATTTGCATAATACTACTCATTATTGTCATTGCACTAACTGCAATATCTCCACCATAATTCATAAGCATATTATTTAAAGATATTAAAACTAAACTTTCTGTAGACTGCATTATAAATGGTGATACACCTAATCCCATTGTTTTTTTTATTATACCTAGATCTGGAATCATATATTCTTTTCTTATCTTTATCTTTGTTTTTTTACCAAATAAAAATATAAGTACCCATATAGCAGAAACAGTTTGAGAAATTATTGTTGCTAATGCTGCACCTTTTACTCCCATATCAAACCCAAATATAAATATAGGATCTAATACAATATTGATTATTGCACCTATTATTACAGTCATCATTCCAAATTTAGCAAACCCTTGTGTATTTATAAAAGGGTTCATTCCTAATGCAATTTGAACTGCAATTGTACCAATGGCATATATACTTAAATAATCAAGTGAATAAGAAATTGTTGTTTCACTTGCCCCAAAAGCCCAAAGTATTGGTTCTTTAAATATCAACACAATTGTAGTTAGTATTAAACCAACAATTACAACACTAGAAAAACTGTTACTTACAATTTTTTCTGCTCCATCATTATCCTTTTGTCCCATCTTTATAGCAGCAAGGGGTGCGCCACCCATTCCTACAAGAGAACTAAATGCCATAACTATCATAATTATGGGAAATGCTACCCCAATTCCTGCCATAGCTATTTCTCCATTATCAATTCTTCCAATATAAATTCTATCAACAATATTATATAATAAATTAACTAATTGAGCTATTATGGCTGGTAATGATAATTTAAATAATAATGAAGACACTTTCTCTTTTCCTAAGTCCGTTCCTTCTTTTTTTATCATATTAATCATCTCCGTTAAATTTATAAAAGCGGGCCTAAAATATTAGACCCACTAAATAATTATTATATACCTATTTTGACTATTTTAAAAGTTAAGTTTATTTTATAATAATATTATTTATTCTGGAGGTAATTTATTTGCTTTTTGCTGAACTTCTTCTGTCTCAAAATCAGGTGATAAAATTAATTTACAAGCTCTAGATATTCCATCCTCTCTTGACTTTTCAGCAAGCCATCTAATATACCCCTTGTCTTTATTATAAATTTCACCAAGTGTATTGCCATTATATTTTCCAAATGTAACTTTTATATTTTGAGCATCCTTTAATGTCATAGTCTCTACTCTTTCTTCTTCTTCAAATTGAGTCATATCTTCCATATCTTGAGTAAATATATCTGAAAGTGAAGCAACTGTCAATGTTGCATCAACAAGTGCTCTTTTCTTAGCCATTTTAAGACAAGTATTTCCTAACATATATATATCTTGTCTACCACCTAGATATTTTCTCTCCCTACTATTAGAATGCCCTAAGCCTTCTGTAACTATCTTTTCATTTTTCTTTAATATAGACTTTACACTAAATGCAAAAAAACCATCCTCATAATTTTGTACTTTATCAATTATTTCATACTCACTAGATATTCCTAATAACATAAGTATTTTTTCAGCACCAGGTTTTAATAGAGAAGGTTTTGATGAACCATAAAATGTTTTTCCATAATCATGCCCTTCAACAAGTGTCTTTTGTATTACTTGTTGAAATCTATATATCTTTTGCATAGAATTTTCAACATTTTCTATATCCATATTTTCTATGATTGATAAAGCGTAATTGTAATTATCTTCTTTTACTTTAAAGTCATCACTCATATTTTCACCACCTTGTTTATTTTAATTTATCCAATATTTTTTTATTTATTACTTATATACTTCAATTTATACTTTATCTTTATTGAGTATATTAGTTATTACTGCTAATTTATAAAAAAGATATTAAATAACAAAAAACCTCTTTCTTATAGAATATATTCCCTATGCAAAAGAGAATAAACTATAAGAAAAAGATTTTTAATTAAATCTAGCACCTTGTTTCTCTATAATATTTTTTATAGGCTTAAATAATATTAGTACTAATATAAAGTTTGAAAAACCATGTATAATATCAAATAATAGCCCTCTTATCCAATAAGTTATTCCATAACCAACTCCATAAAATACAGATTCTGTTAAAGCAAAAAACAAACCGAATGAGAGACCAAATATACCAGCTAAAACTGCATATATATATTCATTTTGGGTTTTATAATTAATAACTGATGTTATTATAACTAATATTGGCCATATCAAATAATAACCTATTAGCCAAGTATTAAAACCCCATACAAATATTTCAGTTGTAGAAAATATTATTGAAACTAAAATAGCTCTTTTAAATCCAAAAACTACAGTATAAATTATAAAAAGTAAAGTAACAATTTCTACATTAGGCACAAAGGACAATGCCATTTTAGATGCAGTTAAAGTGGCACTTAATATAGCTATTAATACAAGATCTCTTACTTTCATATTAATAACTAGTTAACTCAAATTTATATTTATCTCCATCTGTAAGTGGTATTTCAGCTACACCTGTTTCTGCATCTTTACCATTTACTTGAATTTGCCAAAATTCTTGTTCACTTTCTTTTGCTTCATAATCCATCATAGCAGTAACCATTTTTCCAAAATCTGAATCTGTAAGAGTTACACCAATCTCATCTTTATTATTTTCTAATAAATCTAATAAATATTCATCATCAGTGTTATAGGTAAACGTCTTATCTACATCCTCTTTTTCATTTATTACTTGTATCTTTACTTCCTTAGCTCCTTCTACTGATTCTGGAGATAAAAAAGTCTGATATGCAAATACAAGCCCTAATGCTAAAACTAAAGCTATAACAATTATTAAACTTTTTTTACTCACTATAATTCCTCCTTATATTTATGTGTTTAATGTGTCTAAAAAAACCCTTCCACTATCGAAGTGGAAGGGTTAATAAAATCATTTTATATACCACACCACTTCATTTCCACGTGAAGTTTCAAGTGCTTTTATATAATTTAAGGTATTCCGACTTAGTATATATTTATACCATACGGCGGCGGGCCCGTACAGGATTTTAACCTGTTTCCCCTCAAATTATACTTCATATTATTTAACTAATTATATAATACTACAATTTATATAAAAAAGCAATTCTAATTTTCTTTCACAAGACTATTATATGCTATTGGTATTACAATAAGAGTAAGAAGTGTTGAGAATATAAGACCTACCATGAGTCCTACAGCTAGTGGTGTGAAAAATGAACTGCCAGATAAAACTAATGGAATAAGACCTATTACCGTTGTAATACTACTTAATAATATTGGTCTTAACCTTTTTTTCGCTGATTCTATACAAGCCTCTTTTATACTTCTTCCATTCTCTCTCTCTCTATTTATATATTCTATTATTAATATTGCATTATTAACAACAATACCTATAAGACTTGCAGCTCCAAGTCCTACTGTAAATGTAAGAGGTAGTCTAAATATAAACACTCCAAAAACTACTCCTATTACAGATAATGGTACGGTTATAAGTATTATAAGTGGTTGAAGTATGGATCTAAATTGAAGAAGTAATATTAAATATACTCCTACAAGTGCTATAAGTGCGGCTATACCAAGTCCACTTAAATATTTTTTAAAGATTTCTTTTTCTCCTCCAAATGTAACTTTAATATCATCTGTTTTTTTATTATTTATTATTTCTTCAACCTTGTTTTGTTCTACTAAAGTAGATTTATCAGGATCTACTTCAGCTGTTATTTTGATAAATGGCTTTCTATTAAATCTATTTAATTCTTCTAACCTGGTATCCTCTTCTATTTCTACTACATCTTTTAAAAGTAATATTTGTTGACTATTAGGTGATTTAATAGGTGTATTTTGTAATTCATCTATACTATTTGGATTTGCATATAACAAAATACTTTTACTTTCGTCATCTATATTTACTTCACCAATCTGAGTTTTATTCAATGCAAGATTTACTTGTCTTTGTATATCATAACTAGTAAGTCCTAATATTGACATTTCTTCTTTATTTGGAATAATCTCATATTCTTTTATTACAGAGGATTCTTCTAAAGTAATATTATATAAACTCTTCATATCATCCATTTCTTCCCTTATATTACTTGCTACATTTTCTATATCTTTAAATTCATCAGAAGAAAGGGTTATATCAATATCAGGTCCTGGGTTTGTAAGTGCAAGTAGATTAACTGTCACTGTTCCATCTTCTATTTTATCATTTAGCTTATTTTGGAGTTCATATGCAAAATACTTCTTATTTTTATATTCAGCAATTTTTTCTTCATTAAATCTAAACATTACTTGCCCTAAATCAGGAGATTTAAAATAAGGAGGATTTGTTATATAAAATTTAGGTATTGGCCCTCCTATTGATGATGTATATTCCTTTATATCATCTCTATTATTTAATACTTCTTTTACATCTTCTACAATTTGCTGTGTTTGATCTATGTTATTTTCTTCTGCTTTTATATCAATATATGCTATATTATTATCTGCATAAGGAAATACTTCAAGCCTCATATTTACAAGCATAAAACCTACTATGATTATTAATACTAATACAATTAAAAATGTAGTTTTAGTATATTTCATGCTTTTTAAAAGTGTATTTTCTAATAATCCTTTAAAGTGTTTTCGTTCTCTTACTTTTCTATGACTATTCTTAAGAAGTAAACTTGCAAGTACAGGAGTTACTGTTATAGAAACTATATATGATGCAATTAAAGCTATAATAACTACTTGTGGTAAAGATTTTGCAAACTCTCCCGCCTCACCAGGTAGTGTTATAAGTGGTGCAAATGCCATTATAGTAGTAAGCGTTGATGTAAGTACTGGAATACTTGATTCTTTAGTTCCTAAATAAACTGCTTCCATAATAGATACATTTTCATCTAATTTTACTTGTATTGCATCAGTTATAACTATTGAGTTATCTACCAATATACCAAGAGATATAATAAGTGCTGCAATAGATATTTGTTGTATATTGATATTTAAAAATGACATAGATATAATAGTAATCATTATAGAAAGTGGAATAGTAACAGACACTACAAATGCATTTTTATAACCCATACCTATAAAAACTACTATAAGCACTAAAACTATTGCTTGCAGTAAATTTATCATAAAATCATTTACAGAATGTTTAACATCTTCTGGCTGAAATATTATTTTATCTATTTGAATATTTTTATCTAATTTTTTTTCAAATGAAGATATTATATCATTTATTTCCTCTTCTGCTAATAATATATTACTATCTTTATCAAAATAAGATGTAATAAGTATAGATGAATTTCCATTATGCATAAATCTTGTATCATCCGTATATTCATATTTAATTTCAGAAATACTACCTAGAGTTATAGGAGTATTTGTCTGTGGATTTAATCCTAACACTATATTTTTTATATCTTCAATACTATCTTCTTCTTTATTATATGAAATGCTTATATTACCTTCTTTTGTTTTTAAGCTTCCTAATGGTATATCAATGTTTTGAGCTGTTAAAATATCGTTTATATTTTCCAGAGTTAGATTTGCAGATCTTAATTTTTCTAAATCTATATCTATTATTATATTTTCTTCTAATATACCTAATATATTTGTTTCGCTTATTTGCTCTATATCATTTAATTTTGATTTTATATCTGTTGATAGCTTTTCAATATTTTTCATTTCGTTTATTTCATTATCAGAAGTATTGATGCTTAACATTACCCCTGTTGTATTTATAAGATCTGTATCAAGTGAGGGAGATTGAACATCACTTGGTAATTCTATGGTTTCAAGTTCTGAACGAAGTATTTCCCATTGTTTTTCTTTATCTACTTCATAGCTAAGTTGTACTATTACTAACGACACATTATCTCTAGAAACAGATTGTATCTTTTCTACACCATCTATGCCAGTAATAGCATTTTCTATATTTTCTGTAATGTCTTCTTTAACTTCTTCAGTCCTAGCTCCTGGATAAATTGTTGTTATCATACCTACTGGACTAATTGCTTCTGGATTTTCTTGTTTTGGCATTTCAAAATAAGTATATACTCCAAATGCTATTATTGCTAAAATAAGTATTATTACAAATTTTCTTTGAAATAATGCTGACTTTATAAGTTTATTCATATATATCTCCCTCTCATTGAGTTTATATGTAATTATATACCCCTGTTCTATACTATATAATATTATAATTAATCAAATATTAAAAGTAAATTTACATAATAAAAAATAGTCTGATTCTAAATTCAGACTATTTTTTGAATTTCAATATTATTCCTATTAATAAAGAACTTATTCCTACTCCATATAATAAATATGGAACCACTTCTCCTGTTTTTGGCATCTTTGGTATATAAGTAGCTCCATCATCAACTACTTCTTGTTCATCTACTACTTCCTCATTTGGTCCATCAGATTCACCTAATACTCTTTCAGTTTGTGCTGTGAAAATCCATTTTACATCTACTTTTTTGCCTTGAAATTCATTTCCAGTTTCAGGTCCTGGAAGTTTTACAGTAGCATCAAGTTTGTAAACATCTCCTATTTCTAACTTTCCTAAATAAATATTTTCTTTTGCAAAGTTATTCATAGGACCCTCAAACATCAATTCTCCATCATAATTAATTTGAAGAATAAGTTGATTTAATAAATCTACATTATCTACTTCACCAATTCTTTCTGCTCTCATATATAAATTAAAAGGATGTTCATAATTATTTTTTACTGTTATTGAACCTTTTTTAATATCCCCAGGATTTAAAATTTGAAGATCAAAGAATTTTTCTCCAGAAGGTTCTATAACTAATCCTAAGTCTTTTCCTATTACTTCAATATCATCAGCATAGCTATTATTAGATACTATCAATATAGTAAAACTTATAAAAAAAGTAATTATCATTACCAAAATAAATTTATTGTTATTTCTCATATCACCTGCCTCCTTCTTTAAATTTATTGTAAAGGCATATGGAATAATAACATATGCCTTTATTTATTATTATACATATTAATTATTAATATTCTTCTACTCCTGAAGGAAGTGCTGTTAATCCCCAAACATCTTTATATGCATCATTTGATGCTTGAACTGATTCTGCCTTTACATTTAATGTAAATGTTGCACCTTGGTAATCATTACTTGTTTCTTCTCCTAAAAGTTTAACACTATCTAATAATTTACTTGTTTCTTCATTTTCTTCTAAAATATACTTGTAATAATACCATCCATCATGTAATATCCAATCATTATCGTTTATCATTAATTCTATATTATCTATTGACATTTCATTACTCCAAGTAGGTGTTAACTGAACTCTTACATAAGTTTTTTTAGTTCCTTTACTAATTACAGTTACATCTTTATTTGTTTCATCTCCAGGGTTCCAATTAGTTATATTTTCAAATCCATTTTCATTAACTTCTATATCTACCGTTCCAGCTTTAAAAGTATTATCAATTGCTTCTGGTGTGCTTGTAAACCAAGCCATTGTTCCTCCTATTGCAAGTATAGCTATAGCTACTAATGATAAAGTAATTATTAATCTTTTTTTCATTTACAATACCTCCTCAAATTTTTAATTGATTCGGTAACTGGCTGCCATTTAAAAGGCCCTTTAGTTTTGCGTCCTCTAAGTTTACCTAAAGTTTGCCCTTGTCGTTTAGAACTTATTTGACTTAAACTTTTAATAAATTTAAATTGATTCACCTCCTATAAAGACTTCTTATTAACTTGCTTTTTTATATAAATAAAAGTTAAAATTATTAAAAGAATTATTGATATAATAAAATATATATTAGTCTTCAAAAAATTCAATATATATCCTATTATTGGTATGCTAAATATAACTTTTCCAAAAACATCTTCTCCTCTTACAACTAATGGGTCTGGAGTTGTATTTGCATCACCTTTAGTAACGAAATTAAATTCTTCTTTTTTTTGTATATCAACTACTCTATGAGTTACTAGTGATTGTGTTGAACCTTTATAAGTTATTATGTCATTTGTTTTTATATCTTTAGGATTAATTTGTTTTACTATTATTAAACTTCCCACATTTATAGTTGGATTCATGCTTCCACTCTGTACTTCATATATTTTATATCCAAATATAGAGGGCTGTTCTCCTTTAAAACGACTTCTCACTGTAACTATAATCAAAATTACAGTTATAACTAATACCATATAAAGGAATATGTTTTCTATAATTTTAAAAATATTCTTAATTTTATAGTCATTATGTCCCTCCATATTTTCATCCCCTCATATTATAGATATTAAGTTATTGTTCTAGCTGAACTTTAAACTTATTAGGCTTTTCATCATCATCATAAAACCAACTATCATTAATTCTTTTATTAGTTATAGTAACTGTTTGATGAAGATTTTCAGAACTTATAGTAACTATTTGCTGACTATAACCTACTAATTCATAATTCATAGGTACAATTTCATTAATATTGTAATTTCCTGGTTTTAAATTTTCTATAGTTTTCGTTTCTCCTTCTTTTATATATAATGCCCATTGTTTTTCTTCAGGTCCATCTATCCATATAGAAAATTTGGTACTAGGGTCTTCATTAATTACTATCTTTTCTATTGTTATACTTCCCCTTATTACCTTTACCACTATTTCATCCTCTGCTATACATGCACTACATCCTTCTTCACCATATTTATCTTTTAATACTAATTTGTAAGTGGTATCTTCATTAGGACTTACTTGAGGATTAGCATCATATGATACCCATGTTGGATCACTACTACTAGTCCAAATATAAGTATATGGTGGATGACCAGAGTTTATCTGAATATTATCTGCAAGATTAACAGTGTCACCTGTCATTTCTAAATCTGGTCCTAAATCTACTTTTAATGGTTCTATTACATCTACTTTAGGTACAGGAAAATCTTTAGTCTTTTCTTCATCATTTACATCTATATAATTTAATTTTGCCCAATCATTTGTAGGTATATCATTTCCTCCTTCAAATGAACATTTAGCTTTTATTTTATATGTTAAAGTTGTTTTTTCCGTTATTGTTCCGGCATTCCAAGTAATTTCATGAGTATTTTCATCATATGTTGCTTCATTACTTGAAAGACTTCCTTCTACATATACAAAGTTATCATTAATTTTATCTTTTACTACTGCATCTTTTGCAATATAATTTAAATTTTCTGATATTTCATTGTATATTTGTGTCAAATCTGCTGCTGAAAAAGTTTCATAATATCCTGAATCTTGAGCTTGTTGTAATACACTTCTGGCAACTCCTAAACTTTGTGCTGGTACTCCATTTAACAATCCTACTGTAAATACTCTAGCTACATTTTGTGAATTTTGTCCTTCATTTATAGCAGCTTGTGCATGATTATTTATATAAGTAGGTTCACTAGGACCATACCAATTACCAATACTTACTGTAGGTACTCCATCTGTTAAAAATACTATAGCTTTATTTGCTTCTGGTCTAGAATTATTAGCCATAGTAATTCTAGCTGTTCTAAAACCCGCTTCCGCATTTGTTCCTCCATTTGCAACTAATGAATTGATTTCATTAGATATTAAGTTATAATTATTGGTAAAATTAGTATCTAATGTTGCATCATTTATACTACCCCAACCATATATGCTTCCTGAATATGCATACGATACTAATGCTACTCTACTGTTAGGATTTTGTAATACTGTCTGAGAAAAACTTTTAGCCGCATTTTTAGCATAAGTTATAGCTGAACCATCATTCATACTTCCTGATCTATCTATTACAAGTATTACATCTATTGGTTTTTGTGGTATTTCACCATCAATTTCTAATGTAACTAAATATTCTCTACATCCTTCTACACTTTCAGCAGTTTTATCCACTGTTATTGTATCTTCAAATTGAGGATCAGGATTTCGATAAGTAGATAATGCACTAAATATACTACTTTTAGCAATGCTTTCTTTAAATAACTCATCTAAAAATTTTTGATACTCTTTAGGGAATTTTTCAATCTCATGTTCTTCAATAAATGCTGAACTAGAATTCTTTTTCTTTATTATTTCTGGTTTTAATAATTTAACTTCCACTTTTTTATTTTGAGTTATAGATTCATTATTAAATTTAGTGCTTGCTATAAATGTATTTACTTTTACTCTTTTTTCTAATGAAGAAAATTTATTATAAATGGTCTTTATTTCTTTTGTTTCTCCAATTTTTAATAGTTTTATATTTTGATTTAAATTTGTAATACTATCCTTTACTATTACATTTTTCAAATCTACATTTCCTTCATTTTTAACTTGAACTGTATATACTATATTTTCCCATGGCTTATATGAATTTTTATCTGTCTTAATTTCAAGTGATAAATTAGCTTTCAACATTTCTTTTTTTTGTTCCTTTTCTTCTGGTTCTGGTTTTGATTTTGTATTTTCTTCTAGCTTCTCTTCTGGTTTTGATTCTTTAGGATCTTCTTTAGATTTATCTTCTTGAGTTAATGATTCATTTTTTATATTTTCCTTATTTAATGGTTCTAAGTTTGATTCTTTTTGGTTTGATTCTTCCTTTTGAACCTCTTCAGAATCACCATAAACTATAGGTAAAAAACCATTTACAAATACTAAAGATAAAATTAATATATATATAATTAAACCTTTGTTGCGAAAATTCTTCATCTAAACTTTCACCTCCATTATTTATTTTACGTTATTATAAAGATACCCTAGTATAATTTTAGAGTAAGTTCAAATAAGTTTTATATTGATTTTTTATGTATTATATATTAATTTTTTATGCATTACATTTTAATTACAAAATAAAATAACATAAAAAAACTTCAGAATAAAATCTGAAGTTTTTAAATCTATATAATGCTATTTGAAATTTTATTAAATTTAAACTCTAAATTACAATTACCTTTTAAATACTTTCTAAACTGCTTTTGTATTCTATCTTCTATTAAATATAAAAACTCTGATTTTATTTCTGTAATCATTATAATTGCTTGATCTTCATTCCAAAATGTTATTACATCACCTTTTCTTAAACTTTTTAACAAAATAGCTTTCAATACATTTCTTGATTGTTTAAGATTATCTGTTGTTCTTTTTTTATGATTTAAAGTGATTAAACTAATATAAGTGTCTACATTTCCACGTATACTTTTTCTTTTTTCAAGATTATATAAAAACTTGAAATACTCTAAATCACAATACATAGCCCCTTGAACCTCACTATCCTTTAATCTTTTTTCAATAAAATATAAATCTGTTATTATTTTTTCTCCATTTGCTATTTGTAATTTCCTATATAAATCCTTCATTGCAATTGAAGGTTTCATATCATAATCTTTATACATTTTATAGGTAGTATACTCATAATAACTCAAAGCATGCTTAATTTGACCCATTTCCTTTAATGCTTCCATATAATATATATGAAATGTTTCATCAAATGGTTGTATTTCTATAACCTTTTCACATATATCAGCTATTTCTTTAAACATACTATTTTCTTTATATATACTTATTAATTTATTTGCTGAATGAATAAATATTCTATTATATCTATTTCTAATAGGTATTATCCAATCTCCACAGCTACATTCTCCCATATATTCACCAATATATACTTTTAAAGCTTTTTCATAATAATTAGCTACTTTTAGAGAGTTTAAATTCATCATATTAGCTTTTTCGATGCTTAATTCAAATATATCATTGTCTATTTTTAAGTTATCACTTATCTTTAATATGTAATATCCATTTATAAATTCTATATCAAATAATAATTCATTTATATTAATTTGTCTTTTTATTTCTTCTATAAACTTTCTAAGTCTAAATATTTGAGTTCTTAATACATTTTTCAAATCATCAGATTCATTATATTCAAATAAATTTTCTATAATTATTTCTGGGAGCAACTTTTTATTTTTATGAGAGATGAAAAACTTAAATAATTCTAAGATCTTATATTTTCTACCTAAACCTTCAATTATAGATTTATTACCTATACGAATATCAAAATCACCAAAAGTAAATATTTCTATATCATTTTTATAATCATGATTCAGGTTTTCTCCCTTTTCAAACATTTTAATTTCCTCCTAGAATCTATTTTGTTATTTAATTTATTTACCCTAACATTAAACTTATTAACAAATTTTAATATTTAATACATGAAAATAGCACATTTAAATTTAAAAATTTAAATGTGCTTATCTCATTATATTAAATTTTCTTTTTTAAGATATTTAGTAAAGCTCTTTGTTAAATTATTTGTATTTATGTCCTCAATAAAGAATATTCCATTTTCTACATTTTTCAATTCTGCTTTTTTACTTTTAGTATTAAAGCCGTCTATATAAAGTACTCTATTACTCCCTATTGGCCAATATACATCTTTATCATCTGTTTTTGTAAGTCCAAAGTAATTAAAATTTGATTTTTCAATATCAAGTAATATTTCTCTAGCACTTGAATAATCAAAATTCTTACCTAATATATTTGAAAGCTTCATTATTACTTGCCAATTTTCATAGTTTACCAAAGGTTTTATAGCTTTCTTTAAACTTTGAATCTTTCTTTCAGTATTAGTTATTGTACCACTTGTTTCAGCAAATCCAACTGCTGGTAGTACTACATCAGCTCTTTTAGCTGTATCAGTAAGATGTGTATCTTGAACCATTAAAAATTCTAAATTTTCAAGATTCACATTCAACATATCTTCTCCAAATACTAATAATCCTTTTATATTCTTATTTTCAATATTATCTTTTAGATAATCATACCCTTTAGTTATTCCCATATCTTTAAGACCTTGACTATTAGTATTTTGTTTTAATTGAATTATACCATTTCTAGGTCTTGCAATATGTCCAGTAATAGCTGCCATATTTGCAAGTAAAATTGCTGCATCTGATGTAATTGTTTTTTGTTCAAATACTATCATAGCATTTTTTGATTTCCCATAAAAACTAGCTATCTTTTTAGCCTCATTACTCACCTCTATATCAGATAAATTTTCTTTTAAATCATCCAATCCTATATAATTATCTTTATCAGATATTAAATTCTCATCAATAATTGATTTTAATATCTCTTTTAAAAACTTTACATCATTTTTAGTATGAACAGCAATACTAGATAACTTAGTAAGACCAGTTTCATTAGGACTTATAGATAGTAGTTTTGCACCTTGTTCTACTACTTTTTTTATCTTAAATCCTGCTATAGGGTGTTTTTTCATAACATTTGATTCAACTAATAATATAGTATCAACACCTGAAAGTTCATCAAATGTATTTGTAGATGCATCATATCCAAATACTTCCTCAATTCCACCTCTATGACTATTAAATGATCCTATATTGCTAGTATTCAATACTTCTTTACCTAATTTAGATGCTAAATACATATCTTCATTTGTATATCTATCTGAAATAGATATTGCTACTGTATCATTACCATACAATAATCCTAAACTTTGAGTTTTCTTTGCTGTAAAAAGTAATGCTTCTTCCCATGATGCTTCTTCTAATTTCCCTTTTTTTCTAATTAAAGGTTTTGTGATTCTTTTTCCTATATTTTTTAAATCAAATCCAAATCTTCCTTTTGCACAAAGAAGACCATTATCAATAGATGAATCATTTTTAGGTAATGATTTAACTAATAAATCGCCTTTAGTATTTAAATCTAAGTTACATCCTATACTACAATGTGAACATACAGTAGAAGTTGATTTTGTTTTAAGTGGAACTGACTTTTCAATTGAAAGCCTTTCTTGAAGTGCCCCAGTAGGACATACACTTATACACATGCCACAACTCACACAATCTGTTTCTTGTAGTGTCTTACCAAATGCAGGTTGTACTATTGTATCAAATCCTCTATCTATTAATCCTAAAGCATTTGATTTTACTACATCTTCACAAATTCTAACACATAAACCACATAATATACATTTATCTGAATTTCTAATTATAAAGGGATGATTATCATTATTTTGTCTGTTATGCATTTCACCTGATAATCTTTCAGGTTCTACTTTATATTCATTAGAATAATGAAGTAACTTACATTCAAATAAATCACCACACCCACATTCTAAACAACGCATAGCTTCTCTTTTTGCATCTTCCTCTGAATAACCTTTTACTATTTCTTCAAAGTTTCTCTTTCTTATATCTGGTTCTAAAGATTCCATTCTTGGCCTATGCTCTATTTCTCTATCAGAGAATTCTTCTATATTTACTTCTTCTCTTGTAACATAAAAAGGCTTTTTATAACTAATAGTTTTCCCTTCAAGATAGCTATTTATAACTTCTACAGCTTTTTTAGCTTCACCAATAGCTGCTATTGCAATATCTGGTCCTTTATTTGTAGCATCCCCACCTGCAAACACACCTTCTATATTTGTAAGAAATGAATTTTCATCTGCAGAAATAGTACCTCTTTTAGTAAATTCTAAATCTTCAAATCCCTCTATATCTACAGACTGACCAATTGATGCTATTACAGAATCCACTTCTATTATTTCTTCTTCACCTTCTATTGGAATTGGTCGCCTTCTTCCTCTTGAATCTTTTTCTCCAAGTTCCATTTTTTGAAGACGTATTTTTGATGCTTTCCCATTATTCCCAATAATCTCTATAGGACTTACTAAAAATTTAAAATTAACCCCTTCTTCTAATGCTTCTTCTACTTCTACTGCTTCTGCTGGCATTTGTACTTTTGTTCTTCTATATAATGCATATACCTCTTTTGCACCTAATCTAATAGCTGTTCTACAAGCATCCATAGCAGTGTTACCTCCACCAACTACTGCTATTTTATCACCAGTTCTAATAGGTTTATTCAATGCAAATTTATTTAAAAATTCTATTCCCCCAACTACTCCTTCTAAATCTTCTCCTGGACAGTTTAATTTTGTACTATTCCAAGCACCTATTGCAATATATACTGCATCATATTTTTCCCTTAAATGTTCTAACTTTATGTCTCTGCCTACCTTTATATTTGTAAGCATTTCTACCCCCATATTATTTATAAGCTCTATTTCTTTGTTTAATACTTCTTTTGGGAGTCTATATTGAGGTATTCCATATCTAAGCATACCTCCAAGTTTTGGCATAGATTCATATATAGTTGCTTTATGTCCTTCTTTAGCCAAAAAATATGCAGCTGTAAGTCCACTAGGTCCTCCTCCAATTATTGCTACTGATTTTCCTGTAGATGACTTTATTTCTGGCATAAATTGTTCTTTATCATTTAAATCAATATCTCCTACAAAACTCTTCAAAAATGCAATTGAGACTGGATCATCTAGTGTTTCTCTTCTACATGCTGTCTCACATGGATGAGGACACACTCTACCTATACTTGCAGGAAGTGGTAACTTTTCTTTTATAAGTTCTACTGCCTCTTTATACTGTCCATTAGCAATAAGTCCTACATAGCCTTGACAATCTGTATCCCCAGGGCAAGCCAAAGTACAAGGTGCCTTACAATCACCAGTATGATCAGAAAGTAATAATTCAAGAGCTATTTTTCTTGACTCTCTTACTTTTTTTGTATTTGTAGAAATTATCATTCCATCTGATGCTACTGTGGCACAAGACCTTAACAATTTATTCATTCCTTCTAATTCCACCATACATAATCCACATGATCCATATGGTTCAACTCTTTCATCATGACAAAGTGTTGGTATTTCAATATTATTAGATTTAGCTATTTCTAAAATTGTTTGTCCACTATGACCCATTACTTCAATTCCATTTATATTCAGCCTAATTTTATTCATAATTTACGCCCCCTTCACAAACTAACCAATTTTTATAGCACTAAATTTACACATTTCCATACATTTTCCACATTTAATACATTTATCTAAATCTATTATATGAACTAATTTTTTCTCTCCAGATATAGCTTCTACAGGACAATTTCTTTTACAAAGTCCACATCCAATACATTTATTTTCTGAAATACTATATTCAACTAATTCCTTACATGCTTTTGAAGGACATTTTTTATCATGAATGTGAGCTTCATATTCATCACGGAAATATCTTATAGTGCTAAGTACTGGATTTGGTGCAGTTTGTCCTAGTCCACACAGTGAACCTTCTTTTATTTTTGTACCTAATTCTTCTAAAAGTTCTATATCTCCAATTTTCCCTTTCCCTTCACAAATTCTAGTTAATATTTCAAGCATTCTTTTAGTACCTAATCTGCATTGAATACACTTACCACATGATTCTTTTCTAGTAAAATCTAAGAAAAATCTTGCCATATCTACCATACAAGTTGTTTCATCCATTACTACCATTCCACCTGAACCCATTATAGCGCCAATTTTAGATATTGATTCATAGTCAACGGAAGTATCTAAAAGGTGTTTTGGTATACAGCCTCCTGATGGTCCTCCCATTTGTACAGCTTTAAATTCTCTATCTTCTTTTATTCCTCCACCTATTTCATGTATTACATCTCTTAAAGTTATTCCCATAGGAACTTCTACAAGTCCACCTTTTTTTATTTTTCCAGTTAAAGCAAATACTTTTGTACCTTTACTATTTTCAGTCCCAAGGTTTGCAAAGGTTTTCCCTCCGTTTAATATTATATAAGCTACATTTGCCAATGTTTCAACATTATTTATATTAGTTGGTTTATTCCAATATCCCTTTTGTGCTGGAAAAGGTGGTTTTAATCTAGGCATTCCACGTTCACCTTGAAGAGATTCTAAAAGTGCAGTTTCTTCACCACAAACAAAAGCTCCTGCACCAGCTTTTATTCTTAAACTGAATTTAAAATTTTCTCCAAATATATTTTCACCTAAATAACCCTTTTTTTCTGCCTCATTAATTGCATTACTAAGACGCTTTATAGCAAGTGGATACTCTGCTCTTACATATACTATACCTTCATCTGCACCCATGGCATATCCATTTATTATCATACCTTCAATTAATCTATGTGGATCTCCTTCTAATATGCTTCTATCCATAAATGCACCAGGATCTCCTTCATCTGCATTACATACTACATATTTTTTATTTCCAGGGGAATTTTTTGCTGCGTTCCATTTAAACCAAGTAGGAAATCCAGCTCCACCTCTCCCTTTTAAGCCTGATATTTTAATCTCATCAATTACCTCATCAGGACTCATATCCTTTAAAACCTTTTCAAGAGCTTTGTACCCGTCTGTATTTATATATTCATCTATGCTTTCAGGATTTATATTACCACAATTTTTAAGAGCAACACGATTTTGTTTTGATAGTATTTCTATATCTTTTTTATCAATAGTAAATTCATTCACAGAAATGTTATCTGTATATATATTATTAAGTAGTATACTAACTTTATTTTCATCCATATTAACAAATGTAATTTTTTTACCTTCATGTATAACATCTATAATAGGCTCTAAATAACACATTCCTATACAACCAGTAGATGATAATTCTATATCTAAATTATTATTTTTTATCTCGTATGATAATTTATCATATACCTTATTTGCACCAGCAGCTATACCACAACTACCTTGCCCTACTATTATCTTCATTTTTATGCCCCCTTTCTTTTGCTCTTTTCCTTTATACTTCTAATAATTTGTTTTGCTTTTTCAGCAGTTAGATTTCCAAATGTATCATCATTTATCATCATAACTGGAGACAAGCTACAACATCCAAGACAAGCTACATTTATAAGTGTAAAAAGTCCATCATCAGTAGTTTCTCCATCTTTTATATTTAATTCATCAAATATTGATTCTTCTATTGTTTTAGAACCATTTACATGACAAGCTGTTCCCTGACAAAGCATTATCATATTCTCTCCTACAGGATTTAATCTAAACTGTGTATAAAATGTAGCAACCCCATGAATTTTGGCAGGCTTTACACCTGTTTTAAGTGATATATAATTTAATATATCAATAGGAAGATAATTATATTTTTCTTGAACTTCTTGAAGTATGCTAATAAGAGTGCCTTTTCTACCATCATATTTCTTTAAAATTAAATCAATATTATTCTTGTCTTCTTTTGAAATGTCTGTAAAAATAAATTTTTCTTTTTGACAACAACCCATTTTATACATCCCCTTTATATAATTTTAATTATTACCTAGAATATCTTTTGCAATTTTTTTACCAGTAGGAGTAGCAGCAAGTCCTCCCAAAGCAGTTTCTCTTAGAGAAACTGGAAGAGACCTTCCAACATTATACATTGCTTCTACTACTTCATCAAAAGGTATGATACTTTTTATTCCAGCCAGAGCCATATCAGCTGATATAAGTGCATTTGTAGCTCCAATTGCATTCCTCTTAACACATGGACTTTCTACAAGACCTGCTATAGGATCACATACTAATCCTAATATATTTTTTATAGTCATAGATGCAGCTTCTAAAGATTCACTTGGTTCCCCTCCTTCAATTTCAACAAGAGCCGCTGCTGCCATAGCTGCTGCTGATCCTGTTTCTGCTTGACATCCTCCATCTGCTCCTGCTACTGTAGCATTTTTTGTAATAATATATCCTATAGCAGAAGCTGTAAAGAGAGCTTTTATTAACTTATCATCTTCTACCCTGTATTCATCTTTCATCATATATAATACTCCTGGTACTATTCCAGATGATCCAGCTGTAGGAGCTGCCACAATTTGCCCCATAGTAACATTTACTTCTAAAACTGCCATAGCTGCTGCCACTGCTTTCATTGTTCTTTTACCAGAAAGAGTATTTGAATTCATATATCTTTCTCTAAGTTTTTTAGCATCTCCACCAACAAGTCCCCCCATTGATTTCAAACTGCTATTCAAACCTTTTTCTACTGAATTAATCATAGTAATTAAATTTTCTCTCATAATTTCAAAAATTTCATCATATTTTTTTTCAGAATTTTCAACTTCTCTTTCTATCATTACTTCCCAAATTTTTTTATCTTCTTTTTTACATATATTTAAAAGTTCTTTTCCATCTTTAAAATTATACATTTACTTACCTCATTTCTATAAAGAATCTATAACATAAACATCTTCCACATTTCCCGAGGAATCTTTTATAGATTTTATAAGTTTATCTGAAAGTTTATTATCACATTCTAAAACCATAAGTGCATCTTTTCCTTTACTTTGTCTGTATACACTCATAAAGGCTATATTTATATCTTCATCAGCTAATACTTTTGTTATTTTTGTAATTACACCAGGACCATCTATATGTTTAACTATAAGTGTTGGATATTCTCCTACAAACTCTAATTTCATACCATTTATTTCAGTAATTTTTATATTACCACCACCTATAGAAGAACCCATAAGTTCTACTATTTTACCATTGGATTGATATATTAAAAATTTTACTGTATTAGGATGAGCATCTCCTAAATCAGTAGGTATAAAATTATAATTAATTCCTTTTTTATTTGCAATTTCTAAGGAATTTTTTAGATTTTCATCATATTCTGTAAATCCCAATAATCCAGCCATTAATGCTCTATCTGTTCCATGACCTCTATAAGTATTTGCAAAAGATCCATGAAGTAAAAAATCCACCTTTATTATATCTGCCTTTATAAGCTTTGAAGCAATTCTTGCAAGTCTTGCAGCACCTGCTGTATGAGAACTAGATGGTCCTATCATCTTAGGACCTATTACATCAAATGCACTATAATTTTTCATTTACACCATCCTTATTAGTTAATTATCTCTATTAGTATAACATATTAAACTTTATGCAATAAAGTTATTATTTTATTAATTATATTTATTGATTTAATTATATTATAATAGTTACTAAAAGTAACAAAAAACATCCTACTAAAGCTACTATCTGTATCCCCTCATACTATATACATATAAAAAAGTATACCAAAAAATCAGTATACTCTTTTATATCATATTTTTATAAAATTTTTAAAGCTTTGTAATATATTTATATCTTTTCCTTCTTCATAATTTTCTGGTATATCAAATGTTTTAATGTAAATTTGATTATTCTCCATAGATTTATATAATTCTTCCATGAAAATACCCTTATCTTTTATAGAGTCACAAGATGGACTACCTTCTATGCCTAATATTCCAATTATTTCATAGCCATTATTTAAATATTCATCCATTTGTTTAACAATATCATTCACCAAGTTTTTACATAAATTCCTATAATCATATGTATCATATTCTTTCTTAGTCATAGGTGGTCTATTCTCACCTAAAAAAATAAATTCTGGACAAGGAAACTGGATAATTGATATATCATTATCTATTATAATTTTTACTATATCATTAAAAGCTCCCTTTGACCTTTCCCAATCTCGAATAACTGAATTTTGATTTAATATACAATGAGCCGTATATATTATTTGTTTTTTTCTATGCATTTTGATTACTCTTTTGATATGCTCTTAAATTCAAAGGTAAATACTGAATTACAAATACAACTAATATACAACTAGCTATTTTGTCAATAATATTACCCGTAATTCTAGGAATAAATGCAGCTGTAAAAATCTTCTGTCCACTTGCAAGTAGCCATGCAAATATAACATCTGTGCCTCCACCTGTTACTCCTCCATAAACTAAAACTGCAATTGGAGTTCCTATTAAAGGGGCTATAATTGATAATATAATACCTGTCACAATTGCAATTTTAAGATTAAATCTATATTTTTTAGCTATAAGTCCCACAATTAATCCTATAGCTATATTTACAATTGCAAAGGGGATATTTTTAGGGTTTGTTATCATTCCTTGTATTATATTTGTAAGTCCTCCTGTCATTGCACCAGCAAATGGCCCAAGTACAACTGCTACAAAAATTGTACCTATAGTATCTAAAAATAATAAAGGTATTTGTATGAATTGTATTACTGTACCAAAAACAATATTTATTACGATTCCTAATGATGCAATAACCATAGAATTTGTTGAATTAAACACATTACTTTTCATTAAACTCCCTCCTAAATTTTTGATAGTTAAACTAATATCATTATAAATTTAGGATAAATAATAGTAAAATAGAAAATATCTATAATTAGTAGACTTATTATACAATTTATAAATAAATTATATCCATTCGTCACTATAATCTTTTATAAAATCATCTATAGTTCTAGGTTTTCTTTTTAATATGTTTTCTGCTGTATCTGTTACTTTCCTTGCCATTCCAAGTTTAGTAGTTAAATAAAGTACAGTCATTACATTAGCAAATTCCTTTTTAACTCCTCTATTTATCATCTCTTTTCTAAATTGTAATAGGCTAGGATTTGAATATTTTATATCCTTTCCTAAAACATTACTCATTTTATTTGCAACTTCATAATAACTTATGGCTTCACATCCTGTTATTGTATAGGCTCTTTTTCTATGTCCTTTTTCTGTAAGAGTTATACCTATTACTTCACCAATGTCTCTAGTATCAATAAAGCTTACCCTTGCATTTCCACCAGGAATAAAAATATCATTTCTTTCCTTTATATCTTCTTTATGAGTAGTTGATAGATTTTGCATAAAAAAACTTGGTCTTATAAAGGTATATGGTATATTTGATTCTAATATAATTTTTTCTATTTTATGGTGAGGCGGGAAAGGATTTTTTTCTATTCCAAGTAAAGATAGAAATACTATTCTCCTAACAAATTTTTGCTTGCATCTGTTTATAAATGGTTTAAATATCCTGTTTACATCTGTAAGTTGCGGAGGTCGAACTAAAAAGACTTTATCCATTCCTTCTAATGCACGATTAAATGTATCCTTTTTTTCAAAATCTAAATGAACTAAATTAATCCCAGGGAATTTTTCTTTATATTTTTCAACATTTCTTACACCAGCTGTAAAATCAATGTTATTCTTTATAAAATAATCCATTACTGCACTACCTACATTTCCAGATATGCCTGTAAGTAAAATATTTGCCATTATATCATCTCCATTTGCTAA
This sequence comes from Senegalia massiliensis, assembly GCF_009911265.1. NCBI lineage: Bacteria > Bacillati > Bacillota > Clostridia > Eubacteriales > Clostridiaceae > Senegalia > Senegalia massiliensis. The sequence goes on from NZ_QXXA01000004.1 coordinate 309,191, forward strand.
TAATATGAATAATTCTTACCCATTTTATATTGTTTTATTATTTCCTATTATATAAACTTCTGTCAAGTATAACTTTATTTATTATAGGAGGGATTTAATATTATTTTGAAAAACAAAGACTTTAATTCTAAATTTATAAAACTTCATTTTAGATACAATGAACAAATAACAAAAACTATTTACCTTTAATTTTTTGTGTAAATAATAATATTAAAGGCAATATTAACCCAAAAGTAAGTGATAAATTTATCCAGTTAGGGTTATCCCATTCAATAGAATATATTGTATCAGGATAAACTATTGTAGATAATATTATCATTATCATAGCTATTGGTAATATCAGTATTTTATAATCATTTAATTTTAAAAACTGAGATACACTAAGTGTAAGTCCATAAAAGTAAATAAATAATTTATAGAATACAGATAAAAACCAAACCATTGCAAATAATATTTCTAACCGTTGTATATATTCACCTACTTTTGCTTTTTTTGACAATATATGTGTAGGATAAAGATGCCTTGATGTAATTTCTGCACCTAGTACAAGAGTACACATATCAATAGCTATTATTAAAACTATTGATGCAATTATTGTAGATATTAAAAAATCCTTTTTAATTCCTTTTACATTATTTACATTTGATGGACAAAACATTAATAATGCTATAAAAGTAAAAGAAGTGGATCCCATAAATGGTAAAATACCCTTAAATACAGGATTAAATCCTTTTTCTAATATTGGATACATATTATTAATATCTATTTGTGGAATTAATAATATATTTGGTATAAAAAAACCTATAAGAATTATTGGTATAATTATTTCTGAAGATCTAGCTACTACTTCTAAACCTAGCTTTGCTGCTATTATTACTACTATCATAAAAAGAGTCTTTAACACATAAGGAGGGGTATCATGCATTATATGTGTACTTAGAAAATTTCCCATAATCCATATTTGAGTAGAACATGCTAATATTAAAAAAAATATAAATAATAATTTAATCAAATTACCTATATATTTACCAAATAAGTATTCAATATATTCTATCAAGTTTTTTTCTCCCATTTTATCTATTAGATTATAATAAATTAAAGCAAGAATTATACTAAGCATACTTCCTAAAAGTGCAGACAACCATGCATCTTGCTTTGCAATACTAGAAAGCATAGATGGAAATAATACAACGGAAGTTGCAACATATTGTAAAAATATAAAATTCCTTAATTGATTGTTATTTATAATAGTTTTAGTCATATATATATATCCTTTCTTAATATTTAATGTAGTATATTATTTATCGGAGAATAAATAATAGAAACTAGATCCAATGGATTTGGTATATTTATATCAAGAACTTTCATAATTCCTAATATCGTTGCAAATAATAATAATATAGAAAATGACCATACTTCTTTTTTAGAATCACTTTCTTTAAGAGACTTAAATTCATATATGACAATTATAATTGAAATCATTATAATACCTATACTATTCTTCATTCTTGTTTACTCCATCATCTATTTTATCTATAAAAGTATCTTTTGTAGTTCCTGTTCCTCTAATTTTTGATTTTACTTTTATATTTATATCTAAATGTGAAAACTCATCTTCCCAATTATCTCTTAACTCTTTAAATTCTTTTGGATGTTTTCTATGTAATTCTAATCCAAATCCAAATATATCACTTTTAAGTTTTTTAGCTTTTTTAATAGATAAATTCATATAACTTTCAACTTGATTTTCTAAATTTTTTTCTAATTCTTTTATATTATCTGTCTTTTTTATGTCTATATTACACCCTACATCAGCAATATTAACTTCTAGATCAATTTTCACAGTAATATTAGGTATCCCCTGTTTAATTTCAGATTTCATTTTAGACTTTGATTTTAATAATTCTACTGCTAAATTATTTTTTTCATTACAAGGGATAGTTATAACAGTATTCTTAAGATTGTCTACTATGGCATTATATCCTCTACTTTCATTTTGAGTTAACCAGCCTACTAATTTATCTCCATTAAATACAGCTATATCTTCTGATCTAATAATATTTTTAGGTTTTACTTCATTTACATTTTCCATACTATTGTTGTCTTGCTTCTGTCCTATTAATGAAACTCCTGTAAGAATAGCATCTTTCCCTGTATTTATTAAATCAGATATAAGTTGATCTAATTGAACAGCTCTCACATTTCCCCAAGATTTCTCAGCCATTTCCAAACTATCATATAATTTTTCAGCAGGTATCTTTTCAATAGCAGTAAGTACATTTAAAACATCTGTTGCCATTGAATCTTTTGTAACAACAATATAAAAATCTGTCCTTAATTCATGATCTCTAGAAAAGAAATCTAATACATCTATAATTCCTTCCTTTGCCAATTCTTCTCCAATCATTAAAATCATTAAATGTCCTAAATAAACCTTTCTTGGAACATCTCTTGTTAATTTTCTTAAAGCTTCAAATACTGTTTTACCTTTTACCCTATATGTTGAAACTTCAGATCTCCCTGTTAATTCTCTCCCTGCTATTTCACTTGGATTTATAATTTGAACTGTAACTAAATATTCATCTTCTACTTTATCTATACCTACAGCTGAGGCAATAGTAATTTCTGAGAGTTCTCTTTTATCCCAACACCCTATTAAAAAATTAGTTAGAATTATTATAATTAGAAATAGTATTCTTTTCTTCATAGTTAAACCCTTTCTATTATGGTTTCTTTGGCTTTGCGTCTGTAGGATTTTGCTGACGTACAGAATTTTTACTTGAAATAAGTTTAGGTCTTTTAAACATTCTCCATAGTGGTGTTCTAATTAATGTATCTTTTTGTCCACTTAGATTAAGTGGTGCTAAAGGATACATATATGGTATTCCAAAAGATCTTAAACTACAAAGGTGAAGTAACATAGTAAGTAAACCAAGTGCAACTCCAAAAAGTCCAAAACTTGCTGCAAGTAACATAAATATAAATCTTAATATTCTAACTGTCATTGCTAAATTATAAGAAGGTGATATAAAACTAGCTAGTGAGGTTATTGATACAACTATTACTTTTGCAGGAGAAACGAGTCCAGCTTGAACTGCTGCTTCACCCAATACTAATGCTCCCACTATAGATATTGCGGTTCCAATTGCTTTAGGCATTCTTACTCCTGCTTCTCTTAATATCTCAAATGTTAACTCCATTATTAAGGCTTCTATTAAAGCGGGAAATGGTATACCTTCTCTCTGAGCAACAATACTTATTAAGAGAGCAGGTGGTATCATTTCTTGATGAAAAGTAGTTACAGCTATGAATAACGAAGGAGTAAGTAATGCTAAAAAAAATGCTACATATCTAAGTATTCTAATTAAACTAGATATATCCGCTCGTTGATAATAATCCTCAGGTGATTGAAAAAATTGTACAAATAATGCAGGAACTAAAAGTACAAAAGGTGTTCCATCTACTAATATTGCTATCCTACCTTCCAATAGCCCTGCTGAAACACTATCAGGCCTTTCAGTATTATATATTGTAGGAAATAATGTATACGGCTCATCCTGAATAAGTTCTTCAATATATCCACTTTCTAAAATGCTATCTATTTTTATTTTATCTATTCTATATCTAACTTCATTTATTATTTTTTCATCTGCTATACCTTTTACATATACAATTGCTATATTTGTATTAGTTTCTTCCCCTATTACTTTTTGTTCGATTCTAAGATTTGTATTTTTAATTCTTCTTCTTATAAGAGAAATATTAGTTCTAAGTGTCTCACAAAATCCATCTCTAGGTCCTCTTATAACATTTTGACTACTAGGTTCTTGAACACCTCTATCTTCAAATCCCTTGGTAGATATCACAAAACAAGTATTAAACCCATCTACTAAAATTACAGAATCTCCAGATAAAATATGTAAAAATAAATCTTTAAATTTATTAGCTTTTTTTATTTCACTATCTAATATAATATTTTCTTCTATATATTTTAATAAATTCTTGTTCTTAACTTCTTCTTTAACCTCTTTACATTCACTATTATTCATAAGAGACTTAAGTACAGATTCATTTATAATCTTTTTATCTGCTAAACCATCTATGTATACAATTGACATTTCTATTCCTAAATTTACTGAAGAGCAAAATTGTTTAATGACTAAATCACTACTCTCTCCAAATTCTTCTTTTATGATATTTATATTTTTATTTAAGTCTTTTTCTATTGTCTCATCTATATATACATTATTTATTTCCAATGATTTTTTTGTTTTCTTATTTTTTTTTCTAAATAAATCACTTAATTTCTTCATTTGATTAACTCCTAATATTAGACATATTCATTATAAGTTTAAACAAATTTCATAAAAAAAATACAATTAATAATATTATTAATTGTATTTAATAAAATATATTCTATTTTAAGCTATATTTCTTCTATAACATCTCCTGGTTTTATTACACCTTCCCTTATTATTTTTGTAAATATACCTTCTGTTGGCATTATGCATTTACCTACTTTTGTTGCTATTTCACATCCTGTATGACACTCTTTTCCTATCTGTGTAACTTCTTGAATTGTACTACCTATTCTAAGTTTTGTACCTATTGATAATTCATGAAGTATTATGCCTTTAGTAGTAATATTTTCTGCAAATTTACCACTGCCTAAACCTTCTACTCCCATTTTTCTCATTTTATCTATACTTTCATATGCCAACAAACTTACTTGTCTATGCCAATCACCTGCATGAGCATCTCCAATTAAACCATGATTTGTTTTAAAAACTCCTTTTTCTATAGGTTTCTTAATTGTGCCTTTTTGTGTACTTATATTAATAGCTAAAACTCTACCCTTTATCATCTTGATTCTCCCCTTACATACTTACCACTTTTACCACCAGTCTTTTCTATGAGTCTTACGTTTGTGATAATCATATCCTTATCTATAGCTTTACACATATCATATATTGTCATTGCAGCAATATTTACAGCCATTAAAGCTTCCATTTCAACTCCAGTTTTACCTGTTGTCTTCACAATAGACTCTATTTCTATTTCCTCTTCATTTATTCTAAAACTAATATCTGCTCCTGTTAAGAATATATTATGACACATTGGAATTATATTACTTGTCTTTTTAGCTCCCATTATACCTGCTATTTGAGAAACTGACAATACATCTCCTTTTTTTATCATACCATTTCTTATGGAATTAATTGTTTCTTTTTTCATCTTTATTGTTCCTCTAGCTATGGCTACTCTTTTAGTATCATTTTTCTCTCCCACTTCTACCATGTGAGCTCTGCCTTTTTCATTAAAATGAGTAAGTTTCATATTAACCCCCTATCTGATTCATATTTTTCAATATATATTTCCCGTCTTCCAAGTGATGTGATTCTGGTTTTTCTGATATAGAATTTAATATAATATTATTTATACTTTCTCCATTTCTAATAGCATGCTTTAAATCTATTTCTCTATTTGAATGGAGACAAAGCTTAAGCTTTCCTTGAGAGGTAAGTCTTATCCTGTTACAATATTCACAAAATTTACAGCTAATAGGATTAATTATCCCTACTCTGCCTTTTCCACCTGGTAATTTATAATATACTGCTGGAGATGACAAATCATATTCTTTTACTTTTTCTAATATCTTTACTCTATTTAAAACTTCGTCACTTGATATAAAATTTTCATTTGCCCAATTTGAAGCTTCACCTATAGGCATAAGCTCTATAAAACGTACATCTATATTCTCTTTACTTGTTAAATATACAAAATTTTCTATTTCATCATCATTAAATCCACCTATTAGTACAGTATTTATCTTTATAGGTGAAAGCCCAACTTCTTTAGCTTTTTTTATGCCTTTAAAAACTTTCTCTAAATCTCCACCCCTAGTTATCATTTGATATTTTTCTTTATTTAAGGTATCTAAAGATATATTAACTCTATTTAAGCCTGAGTTTTTTAAATCTTCTGCATATCTCTCTAAAAGAAGCCCATTTGTTGTCATAGATATATCCCTTAATCCATCTAATTTGGATATATTAGATATTAGTTTTGTTATACCTTTTCTTATAAGTGGTTCACCACCTGTTATTCTAATTTTTTCTATTCCTAGTTCAACAAATTCTTTTGCTATTAATTGTATTTCTTCTAAAGAAAGTAAATCATTATGATTACATTTATATATTCCGTGGGAGGGCATACAATATTTACACCTTAAATTACATCTATCCGTAATTGATATTCTTAAATAATTTATATTTCTACCAAAACTATCTTTCATTTTGTCATCTCCCACTAATTTAACAGTTATAGGAAAAATACATCTCTCTTTTCTCCTTTTTTAAGCCCTTTTTCTTTGCTCTTAATTATAACATATCCATGAGATTTTGATAAAGTATATATCATTCCAGACGTACCTTTTATAGGGATTGCATAGAAATCTCCTTTATTTTCTTCTAAACTTACTAATTGATAAGTTTCTCTACTTGTATGATTTTCAAAATTTTCTTTTATTATTGCCTTCATTTTTCTTACACCATAATCTATATTTAATTTCTCGTTCAAAAAACTTTCTATAAAGACTTTAAATACTATAAGAGAAGAAGTAGGATGTCCAGGAAGACCTATTACAATTTTTTCTCCTACTTTTGATATTATAGTAGGTTTTCCTGGCTTTATTGATACTCCATGAACAAATACTTTACTATTATCAAATGATTCTATAACTTTTAAAGTATAATCTTTTATTCCTACAGAGCTACCTCCTGATATCAATACGATATCAGAAAGCTCTAAAGCTCTTTTAGTTGCTTTTCTTAATAATTCAAAATCATCTTTTACAATTTCACTACTTGATACTTTTCCTCCAATTCTTTCTATTTCAGTAGAAAGTGAGTATTTATTTACATCTCTTATTTTTCCATTTATCGCTTTACAATCTATATCTACTATTTCATCTCCTGTAGATATAATTGAAAATTCAAGTTTTTTATACACTTTTATTTTACTCATACCTATTGATGCAAGTGTTCCAATATCAGATGGAGTTAACTTTCTTCCTTTAGAAAATAAAAGTTCTCCTTTTTTCATTTCATCACCTTTAAAATTAATATTTTCACCAAAAGATATACTCTTATTTAATAACAATACATTGTCTTTCTTATGAACATCTTCAATCATTATAATTCCATCTGATCCTTTTGGAACCATACCACCTGTAGGAACATATATTGCTTGGTTAGTCGTTATTTCTAATTCAGTTTTTTCACCCATATTTACTTGTCCAATTATTTTTCTTTGTTTTATATTAGAACGTTTCACAGCATATCCATCTTTAGTGGAACGGTTAAATTCTGGTATGTCTATATTTGATTTAATATCTTGTGCTAAAATCCTATCTAATCCATCTATTATATTAATCTCTTCTGTTTCAATTGTAAAATCTTCCAATCCTTTTTCAAATTTTAATTTTGCTTGATCTATACTATCAAGTTTAGAAAATATCATCTTCTATCACATCTCCTTTGCTTAAATAGACGAGTTTATTGCACATTCTTTTTGCTTGACTCATATTGTGAGTTATTATTATTACTGTAGAGTTACTACTTTTATTAAAATTCATTATTTCTCTTTCCATTATTTTTATAGAATCAGGATCTATATTTGATGTAGGTTCATCTAACAATAATAACTTAGGATTAAATACTAAAGCTCTTGCTAGAGATACTTTTTGTGATTCTCCTCCTGATAATTTATGTGCTCTTTTATCTTTTAAATCGTCTATTTCAAATTTCCTAATCATATCTTCCACTTTGTTTTTTATATCTACTTTATTAAATCCCCTTATTTTTAAAGGATAAGCTATATTATCATAAACACTTCTTTTAAAAAGGTATGGTTTCTGATTTACCAGTGTAATATTTTTATATAAATAATTATCCAATTTCTTTCCATTATATTCGACTTGTCCTAAAAAATTATTATCAAGACCTGCTATTATATTTATAAGTGTTGATTTTCCTGCACCATTTGGACCTATTATTCCTGTTATTTTTTTCTTTTCTATAGTTAATTTATCTATGTTTAATATCTTTCTTTCTTTATAATATTTTCTTATATCTTTTAAAAATATATCCATTTTATTCTTCCTCACTATAACTATATATAACACTATTTATTCCAAAAGAAATAACAAATAATACAATTCCTAAGGCTATAGCCATAGAGTAGCGTCCCATTGAATTAAACATAGTTATTGATGTAGTTATTACTCTTGTAAAGCCTTTTATATTTCCTCCTACAATCATAACTGCTCCAACTTCTGATATTGCTCTTGAAAAACTAGTAACAACGTTCATAAAAATATCTATTTTAAACTCTCTAATTATTAGAATGACAATTCTAACTTTATTTGCTCCAAGAGTTATGCCTATTTTTTCAATTTGTTTTCTTCTGTTTTTAGATAAATTATAAGTAAGTCCTAATATCAATGGTATAACTAAAAAGGTTTGAGCTATTACCATGGCTATAGGTGTATATAATAAGTCTAAAAATCCAAGGGGACCTCTTCTAGATAATATAAGTGCAACCACCAAGCCTACTATAACTGATGGAATACTCATAAAGGTATAAATAAGTCTTGAAAATAAACGCTTACCTCTAAAATCTTTAATTCCTAAATAAATTCCTATGGGAATTGATATTATAGATGCTATTATAGTGGCTAAAGTAGATACAAAAAGAGATAAAAAAATTATTCTATATATTTCTATATCGAAGCTAATTAATAGATGTAACGCTTGACTAAAACCTTCAATTATATAATCCATATTATCACCAACTTCTATTTTGCATTTGGTGTAAATAAAACCTCACCATATTCCTCTTTACCATATTTACCTATTATTTCTTGTGTATATTTTGATGAAAACCACTTTTGAAATTTTTTAGCACCCTTGCTATTTATCTGTTCATTTTTTTCTGAATTTACTGTAGTTACTGAATATTGATTAAACAATATATCATTTCCTTCTACCAATATATCCAACTCTATTTCATCTTTCATTGAAAGATAAGTTCCTCTATCTGTTAAGGTATAAGCTTGCTTTTCATCTGCCATTTTTAAAGTATCAGCCATCCCTGAACCATTTTGTATGTAAAAATCCCCATTTGGCTTTATGTGTATTTCCTTCCATATTTTTAATTCTTTTTTATGGGTCCCAGAATCATCTCCCCTAGATACAAACTTATATTCATTTTGATTATAAATAGTTTCTAATGCTTTATATATATCATTACTGTAATTTTGCTTTATATTTAACGGATCACTGTTTGGACCTACAAGAATAAAATCATTATACATTACTTCTACTCGTTTCATTCCATGTCCTTCTTTTAAAAATTCCATCTCTGAATCTTTTGCATGAGTTAATAATACATCTGCTTCACCATTTTTGCCCATTTCTAATGCTTTTCCTGTACCTACTGCAATAACTTTAACTTTTATGTTATATTCCTTTTCGAAATAAGGCAAAATATGATCTAATAATCCACTATCACGTGTGCTTGTAGTTGTAGCGAGTATAAGTTCATTTTGTTCTAATTTATTTTCTACATCAGTACAACCTATAATCAAAATAACTGTTAATAATACTACTAATGAAAGCATACTAATTTTTTTCAATTTATTTTTCTCCTTATCTAGCACATTCATTTGTTTTATTTTTAAGTATTTGTAGTCCATGATCTAATACATCTATAATATAGTCAAGGGATTCTCTAACTGCTTTTGGACTACCTGGTAAATTCACTATTAATGTTTCTTTTCTTATTCCAGAGATAGCACGAGATAACATTGCCCTTTTAGTTATACTGAGGCTATGATATCTTATAGCTTCAGATATCCCAGGTGTTAATTTTGTTATAATTTTCCTTGTGGCTTCAGGAGTTACATCACGCTTACTAAAACCAGTCCCACCAGTAGTTAAAATTAAATCTAATTTTAAATCATCACTCATCTTTATCATTTCTCTAGCTAATTCATCTTCATCATCAGGAAGTACTATGTACTTTGATATAATATATCCTTTATGTTCTACTATTTCTTTTATAACTTTTCCACTTAAATCTTCTCGTTTACCTTTTGATCCCTTATCACTTGATGTTATTATTCCAACTTTAAACATAAATTCATCTCCCCATATACTTATAATTATATTGTATTATTTTTGCCGTTATATTTCAATAAAAATAACGAGCAAGTTTGCTCGTCATTTTTTTGTTACATTTATTTTGTTTTTATAAATACAAAAAATTCTACACTTTCTATTTCTATATTTTCATTTGAATTTGTATTATTTCCATTTATATTTTTGAATAATATTTGCACTTTGATATCATTATTCTGATCTGTAAATGTCATATCATTCATATCTAATATATCTTTATTTGAACTATTTTTATGAATTTTTCTTGCTATATCATTTATATTTTTTGTATAGATTTCATCATCATTGTTTTTTATAACAATCTCATCATTACTGTTACTATATCTTACAGAATAGTCCCCATCAAACATCTTTGCACTTTGTGGTTCATAAGTAGTATAGAAAGTAAAATAATCATAATCCTCTATTGATATAATCCTTTCATCTTCTAATATATGGTTAAAGTAATTTCTATTTTGATAAGGATACATATGGTCTTCTTTTAAATCAAAGCCAAACACATCTTCCATCTCACGTAAATCAAAACCATCTGAAAGAAATCTTATATCATCAAGTGAATGATAGTTTAGAAAATATCGTATTATAGAACTAATTTCTCTTTTAGCTTCTTCACTTACATTTTCATTTGGCCTTATAGCCAATGAATCCGATAGTAAATCATTACTTTTAAGTAATTTTTCAAATCTATTATTTTGACTCCATTTTGAAACTGAATAAGCACTTATTGGACCTGTAACAGATATTATAACTATAAGTGTAAGCGATACGGTAAGCCAAATATTCTTTATATCTTTCTTTAGAGAATAGTATACCATAACTCCTGTAACCCAAATCCCTACTGCTATTACAAAATATCTATCTTCTGTTATACCATAAGCATTTATTCTTAAAATTATTGCCCAAAACATAATCCCAATTAAAGGAATAATTGCCTTTGGAAATATTTTTATAAAAGTATTTATCCATCTACTTTGACCTTTAAGTGGGTATATGAAAAATAATACTATAGTCATTATAATTGAATACCACAATACTAAATTACCAATTATATTTTGTGGTAATTGAGATGTAATGATTATTTTTCCAAAATATACATATAAAATAATTGTGTATATAGAAATCAAAGGAAGTACTATATATTCAAGTAAAACCTTTAATACTTTTGGAAAACTTCCAATAGTAATTTCAGCATCTTTCTTTGGAATATCCGCTAAGAAAAATGAAGGTGCAAAAATTCCAGCTACTACAAATGCAATATCAGCAAAAATCTTACCAGGTATGTCTGCATTAAATAATAAATTAATTGTAGTAAGTATTGCTGCAAGCCCTAAATAAAGCACTACTGAATAGACATATGTAACTATAAATCTAGAAAATAACCTTATAACATATAATTCATAATTATGTTTTCTCTTAATATAAGGTATAAAACTAAAGATTATGAAAAAAGCTATCATATATGCTGTATATCTAGTTCCAGAAACATAATCAATTTCTTTTAATAATAAGAAATAATATCCTATTAAAATTATAGGAGTAAATACATGTGCTAAGATTTCAATAGATTTTTTCACATTATCTTTGGTTTCAAAAAATACATATATTGATAAACTAAGTGGTATTCCAAGAGCCAGTATCATTGCTATCCTTGAATATAAATCCCCGTCATCCCTAAATAAAAATTCATTATGATTTATATAAATGAGTACACAAACTGTAAATACTGAATATAATAAAGATATTGGAAATCTCTTTAAGCTTTCTGATATTCTATTAGGTAATTTTTTAAACCCTTCAATGATATTCATAAAATTCACCTCTTTATTTGTACTATATTTCAAGTATATCACAAAAAAGAGACAATAAAAATTGTCTCTAAAATCTATAAATCTTCATTATCCGATTCAACCTCTAAACTATATCTATAATAATCATCTAAAAGAGGTAAATTACAATCACGAGCTCTTGATGGAAACTCAATAACTTGTTCATATGGTGGAGGAACAAGTTCAGCATCTAAATTTTCAGTTATATTTATATCAATTAAAGATTGATTTCCATCATATTGTTTTTGTAATACAGATACGATAATTTCACCTATTTGTCTACCTAATTTTAATCCCTCTGTTAAATCTGCTGGAAAATGAACTCCACCATATAGTCTAGACTTTGAATTTTCTTCTGCTAATTCCTTCAACTTGTCAGATTCAGTAGAGAAGAAATAGCTTAATACAATTTCTACAGCTCCAGCTACCACTGAATGTCCAGAAGGATAAGTTGGAAACTTAGGTGTACATATTTCTGTATATAATTCTTGATCAAGCTGGTTTGGTCTTGGAATATCCCATAAATATTTAAAATACCAAGTAATAACAAAAGCATCATTTATTGCTCCATGAACAGCTGCAAGTACTCTAGATGCTCTTATAGGTCCTAAACCATAAGTGTCTATTAACCTGTCTATTATAGGAGTCCATTGTTTTGTAGCAGGACCATCCCCCCAATATTCCGCTTTTCTTTTTTCAAGTGGTGTAAGATTATCAAGTGTTTCTTTTACAACTAATAATTCTTTATCAAAGTTAAAATTATCAGGAGATAAAATTTCAAACGCAATTTCTTTTCCAGCTAATGTTGTAAACTTGCCTTTATTATTTCTATCAAAATAATAAAGTGGCCATGATCCTGCAAAAGGACTTATTCCTTGAGGAACCCTTTTTTCACCTGCATAAGATAATTCAGACCATTTTCTTTTTAAGTCCTTATTCTTACATTGACTCATACATAATAACCTCCAAAATATGACTTAGTATAATATATGCTAAAGGTTATTATTTTGAGATACTATCTTTTCAACTATCTTAGATATTTTATTTTATTCTATTTTTTAAAACTCCAATTTGCTCTATACTACACTCAACTATATCTCCTGACTTTAAAAACTTTGGAGGATTAAATCCCATGCCTACTCCAGAAGGTGTGCCTGTGGAAATAATATCTCCTGGCTCTAAAGTCATATGAGAAGATAACTCTACTATTATATCTTCTATGGTTTTTATCATATATCTAGTATTTGAGTTTTGTCTTATTTGTCCATTAACTTTAGATAGTATATCTAATTCTATAGGAAACTTAAATTCATCTATAGTTACAATAAATGGTCCAAGTATTGAATAATCATCTAAACTCTTACCTAAAAACCATTGTTTATGATCTTTTTGAATTTTTCTAGAAGTTAAATCATTAAAAATAGAAAATCCAAATATATATTCTTTAATATTTTCTCTTTTAATATTTTTAGCTTTTTTTCCAATAATAACTGCAAGTTCTACTTCATAATCAATTTTAGAATCTAAATCAAATCTTCCATTTATATCTTCTTTTGTAGACTTTATTATATTTGCTCTTTTGCTAAAATAGTTTAATTTAAAATTATTTACATCTATTTCTTGATTGGTTTTACTTATTTCTTTAATATGATCTATATAATTTCTACCAACACAAATTATATCGTGAACTGGTCTTATTATAGGTGAAAGTAATTTGATGTCATCTACATTAATATTAGGTTTACTTTCTTTTATAATTTCGAAATCATCTTTAGTACTATTTTTTATAAAATCTATCATATCTGAAAACTTCTTTGATAGATTAATTTCATTTATATTTAAAACACCCTCATTAGTAAAAATACCAATTTCTTCTTTATTATTATATAGAAATGTAATAATCTTCAAATATTATCCTCCTAATAACATATAAGTTTGCACTTTAATTTCCTTCTATTTGATTTGTAAGTTCAATTATTTCATCAATAACCTTTCCAATATAATCTATTGTTTCATTTAAAGGTTTATCAGTAGTAATATCTACTCCTGCCATTTTTGCAAGTTCTACTGGTGTTTTTGTTCCACCTGCTTTTAATACATTTAACCAATCTTCTACTGCTTTTTCTCCTTCATTTAATATTCTTTTACTAACTTCTGTAGCTACAGTAAGTCCCGCACTATAAGTATATGGATAAAGTCCCATATAATAATGAGGCTGTCTCATCCAAGTTAACTCTGCTCCCTTATTTATCTTTACATCTTCTCCCCAAAACTTTTCTAATGTATTTCTTTTTATTTCGCTTAATTTTTCTGCATATACACTTTCGCCTCTATCAATAATTTTATAAACTTCTCTTTGATAGTGTGCTTCTAATAAATGTGTTACAAAATTATGAAAATAAGTGTTTGTAATCATTGAAGATAAAACCCATCTTTTAAATCTAGGATCATCCTCTTTATTTATCAAATAATTACTTAAAAGCATTTCATTTATAGTTGAAGGTGCCTCTATAAAATAAAGTGAAGGTGATTCATCGAATACATTATTATTTTCTTGAGAAAGTAGGAAGTGACCGCCATGACCTAATTCATGAACCAAAGTAAATACTTCACTCATAAGACCATTCCAAGATAATAATATATATGGATGAACTCCAAAAGGAGTTGCACAAAAACCTCCTGTAGATTTCCCTTTATTTTGAGCAAAATCTACCCATCTTTCATCATATGATTTCATAACCATATTTAAATAGTCTTCTCCCATAACTGATAATGCACCTTTTATATACTCTTTAGACTCTTCTATTGTAACTTCAGGGTCATAATCAGGATCAATAGAAACTTTTAAATCTGCAAAAGTAATTTCATCTAAATTATATATTCTCTTTATTAGTTTAGCATACTTTCTCATATGAGGAGCTAATTTTTCCATAATTATATCTATCTGTCTATCATAAAGCTCTCTATCTACTTTTTGGTCAAAAAGTAAATATTCAAATACAGAATTAAAACCTCTCATGGAACTCATTATTTTTTCTTTTTGTACTTGAGTTTGATATGCAGTAGCTATTGTATTTTTATATTCACCTATTTTATTTGAAAATAAATCAAATGCTTTTCTTCTTAAATCTGTATCTTTATTTCCTTGATAAGAGTTTTCATAAAGTACAAAACTAAGTGGGTATTCAACTCCATTGACCTCAAAGCTTGGAAAGTCCATATCAGCAAGTTTTGCTTGATTATATATATTTTCTGGAGAATCTAAAATTGGTGAAAGACTTGCAAATGATTTTTCAACTTCTGGATTAAGTGTATAAGGTTTACTTCTTTTTATATCTTTTAAATAATTTTTATATTTATCTGTTTTATTTATAGACTCATCTAATATAGTTTCTTTTACTTCTTTTAGTTCACTTTCTATAAATGTAAGTCTACTTAAAATTTCTGAAATCAAGCTATTGTTCTTGTTGAATAAAGTTTGCATATCTGAATCCGTTTGATCAACTGAAACTGCAAGATAAGCATAATTACTTGTTAATATTACATTTTCATATACTTTTTCATATTTTTCAAGACAACTTAATATAGTTGATGAATTATCTAATCTACCTTTATATTCTTTTTCTATTAATCTAGATTCTTTTACCACATTTTCAAGCGTTTTTTCATACTCCCCCTCTGAACTGAAAATATCAGATAAATCCCAAGTAAGTGACTTATCTACTTCACTTCTGTTCTTTAATTTGCTCATTTTATCCCTCTTTCCATCTTTTATATATCTATTTTATCAATATAAATATTATATCATAAATATTTGCAATCGTAAGAATATTCATTTGAGTTTGAAATATTCTTTTAAATTTTCTGGACCAGAAATCACTTCTCTACCAACAAATAGTGTGCCATCAGTTTTTGATTTTACTTCCCACTTAACTAAACTAATAAATCCATTTGAGATCTCTATTGCAGTAATCCCAGTTGGATGTACACAACTACCATCATTGAAATATGGTATATCATCTACTTCTGGGAATATAGGTTTATGGGTATGCCCTGCAATAATCATTTGTTTATTATCTTTAACCCATTTAATTATTCTTTTATCTATTAATTGCCGTTTAGAATAATTTTTAGCAGGACTAGTAGGATCATTTATGCCAAACAACTCTAAATGTTTCCATAATTTACCTACCAGGAATCTTCTCAATTTCCACAGTTTATAATCCAGAAAACTAACTTGATGTCCATGTACTAAAAATATCTTTTCTTTTGTAACCTTATGCTTCAATATCAGACCTTCATGAACTTTTATATTTTCAAAGAGTTTAATATATTCTTGATTAGTTTGACCTAAAAATTGGCATAAGTTTTCTTTTACATATTTTTGTTCTTTTTTTATCATATCATGGTTGCCAAATATAAAATAAAGTCTTCTCCTCTTATAAAATTCAGATAACATACAAAAAGTATCTAAATTAGCATCAATAATATCATCAATATTATTATTTTCCCAAAGTTCATCACCATCTCCAAGTTCAATATAGATATATCCTTTATTTAAATATTTAGATAATGCTGCAAAATAAATATTCTTATTTTTAGAAAAGTTATCAGCATAGCTGCCATCTCCTCTATGACAATCACTCATTATAACTATTTTTGAATGATTATCAAATAATATTTCTTTAGAGGAATTATAAACTTTAGATAAATTTTTTTGACCATACATTTTAGTCTTCCTCTTTACTATCAATATATTTTTGGAGTTCTTTATATATTTCAATTAACTTTTTAGGTCTACCTATATTTAAAACTTCTTTATATAAATCAGGTGACTTTTTATATAATATCTCTAATTTTTCTGGGAAGGTATCATATGCTTCTGTTAATAACTCATATTTATCACATAATTCTTTATTTTTAAATTGTATAATTTTATCTGTTTTTTCATTTCTAGTATAAGGTTGTTCCACATGAGGCTTATCAAATTTTAATCTGATTATATTTCCTCTTTGAACTATTTCAGTATATGAATAATTAGCATTTCTTAATCCTTTTATGAAGCTATTAGTCATATCTCTATTTTTAAATACAATTTTTATATCCATAGTAAGTTCTTCTGGTTCAGAAAACTCTCCAACTCTAAACCCTGTCAACCACCAATGTCTAGATTTTCTTTTAAGAATTGTTCTATTATTCCTTTTCAGAACAAAAGAAATTTCAAGAAAATCTTCATCCTTTACTGCATTATAAAAAGTGCCATTAAAAAAATCAGGTATATCTAAATCTGGACCTGTAGTATAATATATTCCAATTTCAGCCCCAGTACATAAATCATATTGTCCTTTCCAAAATTCTATTAGCCACCTTTTATTATCATATTCAAAATATATTGGCTCACAATCTATTATCATGCCTAGTGGTGCAGCGGCTTCATCATATAATCTACAATATCCCATTTTTCTTTGCCAAGCATCTATATTAGAAAAAAATATATCTTGTCTTTCATCATAAGAATATCCACTTATATCTATAATTTCATCTATCTTTTCTTTATCAAGTGGAGTTTTATATTTTTCAAATAAATTTTTACTATATTCTTTATATTTTTTATAAACTATTATCATTAAGATAATAAATACTAAAAAAAATGATATAAAATAAGAAGAATCTACATTATTTAACATAATATCACCTCGAATATTTTCATATAATATTGTATTCAGAATATAAATATTATGTTAAAAATAGATATGACTACCTATTATAGGTAGTCATATAATTTAATCAATAATATCAAAATTATTATATTTCATAAATCTAATAAAAGCTTTTTTTCCTTCTTGAGTTCTTTTATATACTCCAGCATCTTTTAATACATCCAAGAACTTCATTCCAACTTCTTTTTCTAATATCTCTCTTGCTTCATCTCTATTATTTATAGCACCATATTTATCTACTAACTCAATTATCCAATCCCTATGTTTTTGTATTTGTTCATATTGTTCTAACTTAGATATAAGTTCATTATTTAAAAGAATGTCTTCAATTTTTTCTATTTCTTTTTCAAGTCTTCCTGGAAGTACTGCAAGTCCCATAACTTCAATTAATCCTATATTTTCTTTCTTTATATGATGTAATCTTTGATGAGGATGAAAAATTCCTTTTGGGTATTTTTCATTTATTCTATTATTTCTTAAAACTAAATCTAATTCATACTCATCATTTGAATTTTTTCTTGCTATAGGAGTTATAGTATTATGAGGTTCTCCTTCTGAAAAAGATAATATATCTACACTTTCATCATTATAATTCCTCCAAGAATTTAATATCTTAGATGCTAACTCCACTATATCTTTTTTATATTTTCCAGATAATCTGATAACTGACATTGGCCATTTTACTATACCTATGTTAACGTTTTTAAAGTCATTGGATTTAAACTGTAACTCTATATTAGCTTTTTCCATAGCAAATTTATGATTTCCACCTTGAAAATGCTCATGACTAAGTATAGACCCTCCTACAATGGGCAAATCTGCATTTGAACCTATAAAATAGTGTGGTATCTTTTCTATAAAATCTAATAACCTATTAAAACTTTTTTTTGTAATACTCATAGGCTCATGATTTTCTTTGAATATAATACTATGTTCATTATAATAAACATATGGAGAGTATTGCATATACCAATTTTCATCATTTAACTTTATAGGTATAACCCTATGATTTTGACGTGCTGGATGATTTATTCTACCTTTATATCCTACATTTTCTAAACATAATAAACATTTAGGATATGATCTTTTTGCTTGTAATTTTGCAAGTGCAATATCCTTTGGATCTTTTTCTGGCTTAGATAGATTTATAGTAATTTCTAAATCACCATATTCTGTATTTGTCTTCCAATATAAATTTTTATTTATTCTATCCATTCTTATATAATTAGACGCTTTTGACATTTTATAATAATCTTCAGTAGCTTTTTCTATTCCAGAATTTTTTTCAGTATTCCAAAATTTAGTCGCAATAGCTGATTGTCGTGGAATTAATATTCCCATAATCTTTGCATCTAATAAGTCTCTCATAGATGTTGTATTTCTTTCTATTATTCCTTCTTGATGAGCATAATCCAATATACTTTCTAATATATCTACAGGACTATCTAATATTTCATCTTTAAATTCACCATTATAAGGTTCTTCAATTTTTAATAAATCCATTAAACTATTTCTCATTTGAACCATGTCTAACTTTTCAATCATATCATTTTGATATGCAAAATTTAATAATCTTTCTACTTCATACGATATACCTTTCTTGCTCAAAAAGTTCGCCTCCTATATATATTTCTATATATAGATTATATACTTTAATAACCCTAGTTTACAAGTTATCATTCCTCTCTACTATATCCTACTTTAATTGCTTTTTTAATATAGGTTGTCCCCTACAAAAGTTAAAACAAATAATACAAAGATTATAATACATGCTATTGTATGAATTACAACTACATTATTAGCTATTTCACTATATTCTCTGTTAGCATATTTATCTACAAATATGGATAATGAATAGGGTGGTGGCAATATTAAAAATGTAAAGTATGCATAATCAAATAAAGGATCATTAGTTATAATTTTATTTATTATAACTAATTTAAAGATATATCCCATAATCAGTATAGTTATTATTCTTATAAGGAATAATTTCATACTTTGTTTTATGTATATTTTATTTATTTTAAGTCCAAATCCTATGATAATAAGTATAATAGGAGTTGCAATACTTGATAAATAATTTAATGTAATGTCTACACCTATGAAAAAGGTATTTTCAAAAAATATTTTTTCTATATTCATAATATTTAATAATAATCCTAAAATAATTGAAATTATAAGAGGTGAAGTTAAAAATCCTTTAATTATATGTATGGAAAATCTTTCATTATTAAATTTCATTTTTAATAATGTATAAAATATAAACCATACAAAGAATTCATGTGCTACTCCAAATATTGATATCTTCTCTAAATTTTCAACTCCAAACACAGAGCTAAATAAGGGTATTCCTAAAAGTCCAAAAGTAAATGAAGTAACTATAAATGGTACTAGAGGATGAGCTATATACTTAATTTTATTTAATAAATTACCTATATTATATAATATAATAAGTAATATAAATACTATGAATATAACTAAAAAATACTCCTTTTTAAGAGTCATATCTCTAAAAGTAATAAATAATAATGCAGGTAATGCTATATTTATGACTCCATTTTTTAATTCATCCATTGATTCTTGTTTAACTAAATTTTTTTGTTTTATAATATACCCAAGTGCTATAAGCAAAAATATTGGTATTACTTTTGATATAATTTCTCCCATATTTACATCCATCCTTTAAATATATAGTAATATATACTAACAAGTAGTATATAACAAAATAAGCGAACTAGAAAGTCCGCTTATTTGAAAAAGTTATATTTCATGCTTTTAGCTGTTGATTCATTTTTTACAGCTAGAATTTGACTCATTATAGAGAAAGCAATTTCTTCTGGGGTTTCTCCCCCAAGATCCAACCCTATTGGAGCAAATACTTTTTTTAATCTTTCTCTTTCTATACCTTCTTTAACTAAAGTGTCCATCATGTTTTTACATTTTCTTATACTTCCTATCATACCTATATATTTAGCTCCACTATCATAAACTTCTCTCAAGGCCTTTAAATCATCTTTATGACCTTTACTTACAAGTACGATATATGAATTATCAGATATTGGGTAATTGTTTAATTCTTCTGTTATATCCCCGGTTTTAAGTTCTACGCTATCTGGAAAAATATCACTTTCTATTATTTCTTTTCTAGTTTCAAATACTACTGTTTTAAAATCTAGAAATTCACCTAATTTATATAATCTTTGAGCTATATGACCTCCACCTACTATAAGTAATGTATCTTTTTTATTAAATACTTTTATAAATATTTCAGCTTGTCCTCCACAAGTCATACCTAATTCACCTTTTTCAGTAAGTTCATAATTATATTTTTTACTTTCTCCTGTTTCTAAACATTCTTTAGCACGTTTTAATACATCATATTCAATTTTCCCTCCCCCTATTGTGCCTACAATTGATTCATCTTCTTTTATTACCATCATTGCACCATTTTCTCTAGGGGTTGAACCTTTTGAATCAGTTACTATGGCAAGTGCCACTTTTTTATTCATTTGAATTTCTTTTTTAACTTCTTCAATATATTCAATCTCATACATTTTTTATTCTCCTCTATCTATTATTTTTTTATAATCTTCAATTGTATCTATGTCTATACCTAAATATTTATCGTGAATTTTTATGTAATTTACAATATCAAGGTTGTTTTTTATGACTTCTCTCCCTCCTATATCTCCATTAATCAATAATAACTCTTTTTTCAACAAAGCTGGAAATATAATGGGGTTTCCTCTTTTGCCATTATAAAGAGGAATTATTATCTCTTCTCTCCTTTTCTTAAATTCAGTTATAATCTTATTTATAACTCCTATTGATAAAAAAGGTTGATCTCCTACAAAAAATATGAACCCTTTTGTCCTTTCATCTGCTGATTTTATTCCTAACTTTATAGATTCACTTTGTCCTTTTTTTGCATTATTATTATATATTGAAATAATACCTTGATTTTTAGCAATATCTTTTATTCTCTTATCTCTATAAACTATAATTATATTATCTATTTTAGACCCTTTAACTATTTTTATTGTTCTCTCTATTAAAGTTTGAGAGTTTACCTTTAAAAATAATTTATCACTACCCATTCTCTCTGAAAATCCTGATGCCATTATTATTGCTGTTATCATAGTTCACACCTTCTACAATACTTATTGTAAATGCTTGTTACGAACATATACTTTAAATCTATAGTTTCTTTATTTATACTTCTTGATAATTTACATCCTTTTATTTGAAGTTCTTTGTCATCAGCTTTATTTAGTATAAGTATTTTTTCTGTATTCTCAGGACTATTTTTAAATAATCCATCTTTAGATATTACTAATTTTTTTATTGAATTATTACTTATAATTTCACCTATTTTGGTACCTGTTACAGATGAAAACTCATCTACTCTATGGACATTTTTATTATTTAATAGCATTCCTATAGCATCTATTCCTATAATTCCTATTACCTTTGTAGTTTTACTTGGAATTAATGGTTCATGATAATTAGGGGCTTTTATAGTTTTTCTTTTTGATCCATCTGCTTCTACTATTATTAAATCAAAGATATTTCTTTTAGATATTTCATCTATAAAACTTTTATCTATACCTATTAATTTGTTTTCTGTTGATACATATTCTCCTATGATTGTAATAGTTCCATTTTTTATTTTAGTTATATCTATACTTTCTTTATTTAGTAAAAATATATTATCTATAAAATTTTCTGTTGGATAGTATATTTTAGTAGTTGTGGTTAAAAGTATCTTTAGATTTTTATTTTTACATTCTTTTGCTATTTCATACATAACTGAAGTTTTTCCTCCAGCTCCTACTATAGATATTAAATCTTTCTTTTTTATATTTAATCTATCACTTAATCTCATTATTGTTTTTCCTATATAAATTATACATTATAGCTTCTAATACTCCTCCTGCTACTGCACGTGCTTTATCTGATATTTGGTAACAATATTTTTCTTCGCCTCTTGGATCTACATCCCCTATTTTCATACCTTCATACACATAATAATTATCTCTAATCATACCTCTAATTACTCCTGATATTTTTGTCTCTACTTGACATTCACATATAGTAGCTACTACATCTCCTTTTTCAACTAAAGTTCCTATATCTTTTAATACTTTTATATTTCCATCAGATTTTGCTCTAAGTACTCTTTCCTCTGTAAAACCTCCAATGTTGCCAGGAATTCCCGTATTTGGTTCAGGTGTTCCTTTATAAATTACTTTTCCTAGCATATGACCTCTTTTAGTTTCTACTACTGTTTCCACATCTTCACCTGCTGAAAATCCAGGTCCTACACCTATTACTATATCAGCCATATCTTTATATGTCCCTATATTCTTTTTTGCAAGTATTCCATCTACTATTATTTTAGGTTTAAATTGTTCTATATATTTTCCATCAGGGTCTATCATTACTGGAACTATTCCTTTTTTAATTAAGCTTAAAGATTTATATTTTGAATCTGATAATTTTGCAGTTAAATTTTCTATAGTAATTTCGTCTTCATATACAGCTTCTGAAAAAGAAACTTTCCTTCTAACCATAGATGGATTTTCTTTTTCTAAAAATATAACATCAAAACCACTCATATATAATCTATGTCCTATTCCTGTAGCTATATCTCCCGCACCTCTTATTATTACTAGCATACATTTCACCCTTTCGCTATATTTCTATCTACATAACGACTTTTAAAAAAATTAAATTATATTATTAAAATGTTTTTCAAATAACCTATTCATTTCCATATCTAATTCTTCTATAAAATTTTCATATGAACATATCATTTTTTTTGCATTTTCAGTTAGACTACAACCTCCACCAGACTTTCCACCTATTGTTCTATCTAATAATTTAAATCCCAATTCATCTTCAATCTTTTTTATTATTTTGAAACCTTTACTATAACTCATATTTAAATTTTTACAAGCCATATTTATTGACCCTAATTTATTTATTTGTATAAGTAATTCATAAGGACCTTTACCAAAGGCTTTATTTTCATTTTCTATCCATACTCTATATCCTACCTTCAAAACAATATCCCCCTATTAAATAAAAATACATAGTTATAGTATATCATAAAGCACCATACTATAACTATGTATACAAACTCAAACTACTCTTAGCCTATTTTTTCTTTATCAGCTATTTCTTGTCTTTCTTTCTTTTCTTCATCAATAGTTTTCTTTGGCACTATAATATTTAAGAAAAACACTACTATAGCTGCAATTATAACTGGTGAAGATGTAAATATTTCCGTTACCCATTCTGGAAATTGTTCTAAAGCTCCTGGTACAGTTGTGATTCCCATCCCAAGGGCTATTGCAAGACCAACTATTGAAACATTTCGAGTTGACATTTCATCTTGAGTTATAAGCTTTATACCTGTCATAGTAATCATAGCAAATACTGATATTGTAGCACCACCTAATACTGATTGAGGTATTGTGGTCATAATTGCTCCAATTTTTGGTATGAATCCTGCTAAAAGTATTGTTCCAGCAGCAAGAAGTAATACAAATTTACTTACAACTTTATTCATAGCAACTATACCTACATTTTGGCTATATGTTGCAGTTGGTAATCCTCCAAAAAGCGAACCTAATATACTTGCAGTACCATTTCCTATTATACCACCTGATAATTCACTATCTGTTGGTTCTCTATCAAGTCCTCCTGCAGTTGTAGCTGATAAATCTCCTACTGCCTGAATAGAATTAACTATATACATTATGGACATTGTTATTATTGCTGTAGGATAAAATTTTATTCCAAAATGAAGAGGTCTTGGAATAGCTATCCATCCTGCATCTCCTACTCCAGAAAAACTTATCATCCCAAGTGCTAATGCTAAAATATATCCTGCTATTATTCCCATTAATACTGATGCTAATTTTGTTATTCCTTTTGTGAAATTATTACATATTAATACCACTACTAATGTTACAATAGCTACAGCCCAATTTTTAAGTGAGCCATAATTTGCTGCACCTACTCCACCTGCCATATAATTTATAGCTATTGGATATAGTGATAATCCTATAGTAAGTACTACTGTTCCTGAAACTATAGGAGGGAAAAATTTTCTCAAAGGCTTTATAAATATACCTACTATAATAGCAACTATACCACCTACTAATTGTGCTCCTAATACTCCTGCAATTCCATAGTTATTTGCAATTGATAATACAGTTGGCACATATGCAAAACTAACTCCCATTATAACAGGAAGTCCTGATCCTATTCTAAAATTAGATCTTCCACCTACTGGATAAAGTTGTAATAATGTAGCTATTCCTGCTATAAACATTGCAGCTTGAATTAAAAGAGTTGATTCTCCTGTTGAAAGTCCTACTGCTCCTGCTAAAATTATAGCTGGTGTAATATTTCCTACTAACATTGCTAAAACATGTTGAATCCCAAGTGGTGCTGCTCTTGTAATCGGTGGTCTTCCATATAAATCAAATACTGAATTACTTCTGGTGCTTTTTCCTTCCATCATATTACCCCCTAATATTTTCAGTTTAAATTTTAACAAATCACTATAGTATTAATTATCATTAGTGAGAAGATTAAGCCCAGCTAGATGATTAATCATCTAGCTTAGCAATTTATTATTTTAGTTTAGCTATAGCTTCGATTTCAACTTTAGCATCTTTTGGTATTTTTGCTACTTGAACACATGATCTTGCTGGTGGTTCATCACCAAAATATGTGCCATAAACTTCATTTACTGCTGCAAAATCATCTAAGTCTTTTACAAATATTGTAGTTTTAATTATGTTTTCCATACTACTTCCTGCTTCTTCTAATATTGCCTTTACACTATCAAGTGATCTAGCAGTAGCTTTTTTAATATCATTAATTAATTCACCTGATTCAGGATCCATTGGCAATTGTCCTGAAGTAAATACGAACTCTCCTACTTTTATTGCTTGTGAATATGGTCCTATTGCTCCTGGTGCTTTCTTTGTTGATACTACTGTTCTTTCTACCAAATTAATCTCTCCTTTATTTTTTCTTTTTATTATACGGTGTGTCTTCTAATGGCAATTTCGTTCTAAATTCACCATCATACTTTAAGTATGCTCCTTGTACCGCTGGAGCTGTAGGTATTGAAGCTATTTCACCAATTCCTTTTGCTCCAAATGCAAGAATTTCATTACTCTTTTCTATTATAACAGATTTAATCTCTGGAACAGATGTAGAACGAAATAGTCCTAATTTTCCGAATTTAACTTGAGGTATAGAATCTTTTAATGGATAATCTTCTGTTAATGCATATCCAAGGCTCATTACTACTCCACCTTCAATTTGACCTTCTAAATTCTTAGGATTTATCGCTTTTCCTATATCATGTGCTGCCACTACTTTTTTTAATTTTCCTTCATCATTTAATATAACTAAATGAGCAGCATAGCTATAAGCAACATGACTTACTGGATTATCTTTTTGAGATCCCATAGGATCTGTTATACCTTCATATTCACCATAAAAGTCTTCATCTTCTAATTCCTTAAGTAGTTTTACTTCTAATGATTTTTTTAGTTTTAAAGATGCTCTTCTAACTGCCTCACCTGCAAAAAAAGTTTGACGTGAAGCTGTAGTCATTCCTGAGTTAGGTGTAATAGCTGTATCTGGAGCATCAACAACTACAAGTTCTGGTGAAATATCCACTGTTTCACATAAAATCTGAGTCATTATAGTTCCAAGCCCTTGTCCTATACAAACTGCGCCTACTCTTATGTGTATTTTACCATTTACCACTGATAGTCTACATCTGCCTATATCAGGTACACCAACTCCAAGACCAGTATTTTTTATTCCTGATGCTATGCCTACATAAGTATTATTATCATATTCTTCTTTAAGTGATTCTAAACATTCTACCATTGCTGTAGTTTCATCTGCAATTTGTCCATTCGGTAATATATCACCTGGTTTTATAGCATTTCTATATCTTATTTCCCAAGCAGATAATCCTGCTTTTTGTGCTAAAAGATTAATATTACACTCTGTTGCAAATATTGTCTGAGTTACTCCAAATCCTCTATATGCACCTGCTGGAGGATTGTTAGTATAAACAGCTATTCCTTCTATATCTACATTTTGATAATTATATGGACCTGCTGCGTGAGTACAAGCTCTTTGAAGGACTGGTCCACCTAATGATGCATATGCACCTGTGTCAGCTATTATTCTAGCTTTCATTGCTGTAAGTTTTCCACTTTCATCACATGCTGTAGTAAATTCCATTTCCATTGGATGTCTCTTTGGATGAATTACTAAACTTTCAGCTCTTGTAAGAGTAACTTTCACTGGTTTTTTAGTATCCCAAGCAAGAAGTGCTGCATGATGCTGAACACTCATATCCTCTTTACCTCCAAAACCTCCCCCTACAAGTTTACATATTGCTCTTACTCTTTTAGGTTCAACTCCTAACAACTCTGAACATTCTGACTGAACTGCATATACTCCTTGACAACTAGTATATATAGTTACTCCATCATTTTCTGGAACTGCTAATCCGCTTTCAGGCTCTAAAAAAGCATGTTCAGTAAAAGGTGTAGAATAATGATTTGTAACTACATATTTTGAGTTTTTAATCACTTCATCAACATTACCTTTTTTAAGAAATTGTTTTGATAATATATTACCCTTTTCATGAATTTTTGGAGAATCTTCCTTCATAGCAATCTCAGGTTTAGATAGTGGAACTAATTCTTCATACTCAACTTCTATTAAGTTTAATATTTCATCAAGAGATTCTTTAGTATTAGATGCTACTAATGCAATTCCATCTCCTAAGTATCTTGTTTCTTCTCCTATATCTATAAGAGCAGGCCAATCTTTTTTAAGGTGTCCTATATATCTTTCCCCTGGTATATCTTTTGCTGTGAGCACTGTTTCACAATCCTTATGCTCTAATGCTTTTTCTATATTAATACTTTTAATTAGAGCACGAGGATATTTAGTTCTTAGTGCTTTACCATATATCATTCCTTCTATTTTCATATCATCTACATATTCCCCTGTACCAAGTACTTTTTCATCATTATCTATTCTTTTCATTCTATCTCCAACATTCCCTTTAGACTTTTCGTCTTTTGGAATATTACCTTCTCTAAGTGCTTTTGCTGCAAGTGCTATAGCTTTTTCAATTTTTACATATCCAGTACACCTACATAAATTGCCTACTATAGCTTTTTTAATATCATTTGATGATGGATTAGAGTTTTTATCTATTAAAGCTTTAGCTGATATAACCATACCCGGTATACAGTAACCACATTGAACTGCTCCAGCTTTTCCAAATGCCCAAGTATATATTTCTTTTTCTATATCTGTGAGTCCTTCAACTGTTGTTATTTTTTTACCATCAATTTTAGAAATAGTTAAGATACATGCTTTCATTTTCTTACCATCTACTAATATTGTACATGCACCACATACCCCTTCACCATTACATCCATTTTTTACTGATGTTAAATCCGTATCATCTCTTAGATATTCTAATAATCTCTTATCCTTTTCAACCTCTATTTTTTTTCCATTTAATATAAAGCTATACATATTCATTCACATCCCCTATGAGAGTTTTACTCTATTTATAAGGTATACTTAGAGCATTTGTAGGACATACTGTTACACACAATCCACAACCAAAACATTTATCTACATCTATTTTCCACTCATCTTCAACCTTTATTGCATCATATGGGCAAACCCTTTCACATATTCCACATAATATACATTTATCACCATCAATCGATGGAGGTATAACATGCTCTCTATAATTTCTTTCCTCTATCTTTTTATGTGTTAATCCTTTTATCTCTTCTATATCTTTATAGCCTTTTTCATCTAAAAAATCATTTAATTCTTTAACTATTTTTCCATATATGTCCGGTCCCTTTAATATAGCTTCTGTACAAACTTGAACTGCTGATGCCCCTGCCATAAACATCTCTGCTACTTCTCTTCCATTAGTAACACCACCTACACCAATAATAGGAATATTTACAGATTTTGAAGCATCATATATACATCTAACAGCTAAAGGATGAATTGGAGATCCTGATAACCAACCATATCCTGTTTTACTACCCATTATAGGAAGCCCTGTGTCAGTATCTATAGTCATAACTGGCCCAAAAGAATTAATCATTACAAGTCCATCAGCTCCTGCTTCTTCTAAAGCTTTAGCTATGGTTTGAATATCAGTATGAGGACTCATTTTAACAAATACAGGTACATCTAAAAATCTTTTTGCTGCCTTCATAGCATTTACTATAGGGGTTACATCCGTTCCTACATAATGTGTAGATAGCTCTACTGCATCTGCATAAGGCTTTACCATTGGAGCTAATTTTTCTATTTGCTGTGCAGTATAACCCATACCTATAATAACTGGTAATCCAGTTTCTTTTGCTATTTTATATTCTGTTTCTAACCATTCTTCAACTGAGTGCTCTGACCATAATTCTGTATTTAAAAATCCACTTTTAGTATTTCCCATACAAGGCCTTGGTATATCTGCTGGCTTTACTGAAATAGTTTTTGTGACAATACCACCTGCACCACCATCTGCTGCTTTTTTGCAATAATCACCATTTCTCGCACCTGGACCTGCTGCCGTCATCACTGGATTTGGAAATTCTATACCACAAATATTTACACTTAATTTTGCCATAATATACTACACCTTCCTTTTGAGTGATAGTTTAAAACTATATTAAATTATAAATTTTTGTTTATCTTTTTCCTCTTTATAAATTTTCCTTTGATTGTATTTGATAAAAATTCATTTTCCTTTACAATTGTAATTCCCCTTAATATTACTCTATCAATTTTACATTTAACTTTTAAACCTTCATACATAGAATAATCTGAATTTCCATGTAAATCTTTGATTTTTATTTCTCGTTCACTGTTCGGATTTATTATCACTATGTCGGCATCTGAACCTGGTTGTATTACACCCTTCTTAGGGTATAATCCATATATTCTTGAAGGATTTGTACACATCATTTCTACAAATTTATTTATACTTATCTTCCCTTTACTAACTCCTTCTGAAAATATTACTGAAACCCTTTCTTCTACACCAGGTCCTCCTCCTGGTGCTATAGTAAAATCATTTTTTGCTATCAGTTTTTGACTAAAGCTAAAAGGACAATGATCAGTTCCAATAGTTTGTATATGACCTTGGTTTATTCCCTTCCACAAAAAATCAATATCTTTTTTCGTTCTTAAAGGTGGGGCCATTATATATTTAAGTCCTTCAAAATGATCTTTTTCATATTTCTCTTCAGTAAGAGTCAAATATTGAGTACAAGTTTCTACAAATATATTTTTCTGTCCTCTTTTTCGTGCTTCCTTTACTTCTTGTAAACCTTCTTTAGTGGATAAATGTACAATATACACTGGTGCATCCCCTGCAAGTTTAGCTAAATTAAGTATCCTACCTATTGCCTCTGATTCTGTATTATTTGGTCTAGATTTAGCATGATATATTGGAGCAATTTTACCTTGACTTTTATATTTAGCTCTAAAATAATTTATGACTTGATCATTTTCTGCATGAACTGGTACAATACCACCTAATTGTTTCATTTTTCTAAGAACTCTATATAATTCATCATCACTTAATTTATTATTGTACGCCATATACACCTTAAAACTAATGATTCCATTGTTTACATGGTATTCTAATTCATCTAAAATTTCATCATTTAGATGCTGTACAACACCATGAAAACTATAATCAATCATAGCTTTATCATGAGCTAATTCATGATATTTATTAATCTGATGGCTTAAGTTACAACCTTCAGGTCCAAAACCTAAATGATCAACAATAGTTGTTGTTCCACCACATGCAGCTGCTATTGTTCCTGAGTAAAAATCATCAACTGTAGGATAATTTCCAGCTATCAAATTCATATGAGTATGAACATCTATTGCTCCTGGAATTATATACCGTCCTTCTGCATCTATAATTTCATGTCCTTGTTCTTCTATGTTATTACCTATGCATTCTATTTTTTCGTCTTTTATTAAAATATCAGCTTTATAAGTACTTTGTTCTGAAATTATTAAGCCATTTTTAATTATCATATTGTTACCTCCTACAATGGCTTTTGTATGGAAAAGGTTTTAGAGGTTTAATAAAGAGGAGAAAACTCTCCTCTTTATTAAATTATATTTACTTTCCACCCATTGTTAATGTCATTACCGCTTTAGCTGTATGAAGTCTATTTTCTGCTTCATCATAAATTACTGAATGTGGCCCATCTATAACTGAATCTTCCACTTCATTTACTCTATCTGCTGGTAACGCATGCATGTATATAGAATCTTTATTAGTTAAATCCATCATTTCTTGAGTACATTTCCAGCTCTTATATTGCTCTAACATATCATCTACAACTTCTTCACTTTCATTATTTACCCAACTACCCCAGTTCTTAGGTATAACTACATCAGCATTTCTATATGCTTCTTCCATATCATGAGTTATTCTAAATTTTCCACCATTTTTTTCTGCATTTTCTTTGGCTTGTTCAATAGCCCAATCTGGTAAATCATATCCTTTAGGATAAGCTAAAGTTACATCCATACCATATCTTGGGAATAATAAAGCCTGAGTTAAAGGTACTGAAATAGGCTTCTTATGAGTAGTAGCATATGCCCAAATGATAGATACTTTTACATTTTGAGTTCTTCCTAATTTTTCTTGAATAGTCATTAAGTCAGCTATTCCTTGCATTGGATGATAAAGGTCACATTGAAGATTCATTACTGGAACTGATGCATATTTAGCCATTTCTCTTAAATATTTATTTCCTTGTTTCCAGAAACAATTCCTTGCAGCTATTCCATGACCCATTCTAGATAATATTACTCCAGTATCCTTAGCAACTTCACCATGTGCTATTTGCATTGTTGAAGTATCTAGGAAGTTACCATGTCCACCTAATTGTGCCATTCCTGCTTCCATTGAATTTCTTGTTCTTGTAGATTGTTCAAAGAACATTAAAAATATTGATTTATCTCTCAAATATGGAGTTGACTCTCCCATAGCAAATTTTCTTTTTAAATCAAAAGATACATCTAATAAAGTGTTAATTTCATCCTTTGTCCATTCTTGTAATGTTATAAAGTCCTTACCTCTAAATGTAGTTTGCATTATTATATTCCCCCTAAAATTTTATTATTTATTTACATACTTATTTACATAAGTTATCGGTGTTAAAGCATAAAGTGCTGCACATTTTACTAACTCATTTTTCCAAGTTTTTTCATTTGGCGCATGTGCTTGGTCTTCATGACCTGGTCCAAATCCTATACATGGTATCCCATATCTTCCCATTATAGAAACAGCATTTGTAGAGAAAGTCCACTTATCAACTAATGGTTCTTCTTTAAATAATTCTCTATATCCATCAACTAATGTTTGACAAGCTGGGTGGTCTTCTTCCAATACCCATGATGGGAAATATGATTCTGTAGGATAAACAAGTCCTGTCCATGATGGTCTATCGTATTTATATAACTCCACTTCTGCATTTGCAGCTTTTACTGCAGGTAAATTTTTAATTTCTTGAATTGCACCTTGCCAAGTTTCACCATCTGTAAGTCTTCTATCTATTGAAATAGTACAGCCATCTGCAACCGCACATCTTGATGGTGATGAGAAGAATATTTCAGAAACTGTTAATGTACCTTTTCCCAAAAATTCATCATAATGTAGATTTTCATGCAATGCCTTTAATTCATTTAATATTGGAGCCATTTT
This sequence comes from Senegalia massiliensis, assembly GCF_009911265.1. Lineage (NCBI taxonomy): Bacteria > Bacillati > Bacillota > Clostridia > Eubacteriales > Clostridiaceae > Senegalia > Senegalia massiliensis. Next base: position 341,811 of record NZ_QXXA01000004.1, read on the forward strand.
AAATATTGCATTTTCTCCTCTTTCTGGAGCAGAGCCATGACAACTCAATCCTTTAGTAGTAACTTTAATTTCCATTCTTCCTCTATGTCCTCTATAAATATTTAAAGAAGTTGGCTCAGTTATAACTACAAATTCTGGCTTAATCTTAGATTCTTCTATAATATATTGCCAGCATAATCCATCACAATCTTCTTCTTGAACTGTACCTGTAACTATTAAAGTATAATCATCTTCAAGACCTAAGTCTTTTATGATTTTACCAGCATATACCATTGAAGCCATTCCGCCTTCTTGGTCAGAAGCTCCTCTTCCACCTACTACCTCATCATCTTCCATTCCTTCAAAAGGGTCAAACTCCCATGCAGATTCATCACCTACACCTACAGTATCAATATGAGCATCCATAGCTATTACATGTTTTCCATGACCAATATAACCTAACACATTACCCATTGGATCTATTTCCACTTTATCAAAACCTACTTTTTCCATTTCTTCTTTAATTGTATGAATTACTTCCTTCTCATTACAAGATTCACTTGGATGACTAATCATTTTTCTTAAAAATGTAGACATATCTTGTTCATACTTTTTTGCTAATTCGAAAATTTCTTTAACTTTAAAATATTTTGACATTTTAAATCCTCCCTTTAAATTAAAATTTATATTAAATTATTTTCTATCTTAGTCAATGTACTTATCAGGATAAACTCCATTCCAAACTATTTCCCTATAGTAATCTGGATCAGTATCTCCTTCTGTACTTACAACTAAAACTCGAGAATTTTCATCTAGTTTTAATTGTTCTTTTAAATCTTTTAAATCTTCATCTTTAAGTATTGAATATACTATACCTGTAGTAACTGCCCCTGACTCACCAGAAACTACTCTGTCATCACCATTTAACGGGTTTCCAAGAACTCTCATTCCATTGGCTGCTATATACTCTGGACATGAAATATATGCATCTGAATAATCATTTAATATCTCCCATCCAATTGGATTTGGTTCTCCACAAGCAAGTCCTGCCATTATAGTATTCATATCACCAGTTACATTAGTAATCTTTTTATTCTTGCCTGATCTATATATGCAGTCAGCTTTATTTGGCTCCACTACAACAGTTATTGGTCTATCTTCTCCATAATAAGCTGCTATAAATCCTTGTACTGCTCCAGCAAGTGAACCTACACCTGCTTGTATAAACACATGTGTTGGTTTTTCTATTTTCATTTCTTCCATTTGTTCCACTGCTTCTAGCATTAATGTAGCATACCCTTGCATTATCCATAGAGGAATATCTTTATAGCCCTCCCAAGCAGTATCTTGAATTATTTCCCAACCATATTTATTAGCCATATCAAGTGATAATCTAACTGCATCATCATAATTCATATCAGTAATACTTGCTTCTGCTCCAGTCGCTTGTATGTTTTTAAGTCTTATTTCAGAGGATCCTTTTGGCATATATACAACGGCATTTTGATTTAACTGTTGTGCCGCCCAAGCAACTCCTCTACCATGATTTCCATCTGTAGCAGTCACAAAAGTAATATCACCTAATTTTTCTTTTGTTTCTTTCTTAGTAAGCATATTAAATGTAACATCTTTCATTGAAACATCTAGTTTTTGTGCTAAAAAATTACCAATTGCATAAGAGCCTCCTAATACTTTAAATGCATTTAATCCAAATCTGTATGATTCATCTTTTACTAATATTTCAGAAACTCCTAGTTTATTTGAAAGATTTTTAAGTCTTGCAAGAGGAGTTTTAGAATATACATCAAAACTTTCATGAAATTTTTTAACATTCTTAGCATTTTCTAAATTAAAGTCTTTTACAGAGACTTTATTTTGATTCTTTCTTGCTTCTTTATTCATTACTATTTTAATAGATTCAACCATTCATGAATCTCCTTTCAGCTTTTATTTTTCTTCACACTTATTTATATAAGCAATTACCATGCCAAACTATTAAAGATAACATTTAATAGTTATAAAATTTTTATAAATAAGACTTTATAAGCTACTTATAGACATTTAATTTTTATGTTTTGTTATAAAATAAACAATAAAGTATAAAAATTAGCTAATTTTTATACTTTATTGTTGTTTTTTTATTATCAATTTGATAAATAGTTATCATTTTGATAATAATTTCCTTTAAGCTTGACTTTTAGCTATGAAAAGGATTTCCTTTTATTTTTATTATCATTTTGATAATTTTATTTTTAAATTCTACTCCACATATTTTTTGCTAAGTTTCTAGATTTTTGTAATATCTCATCTTCATCTGCTACTAATATCTTTCTTTCCTTCATGATTATCTTTCCATTTATAATTGTAGTATCTACGCTTCTTCCCATTATTCCAAATAATATATGTGCATTATAATTATTTTTATTAATAGGAGTATGAGGTGTATAATCAATTACTATAACATCAGCTAATGCTCCTTTTTCCAATATACCTATAGGCTTAGAAATATATTTCTCAGCTATTTTTCTATTGTTTTCAAACAGCATAGTTGGAACTTCACTCCAAGCAACTCTAGGATCACATAAATGATGCTTTGCTAAGAGATTAGCTACTTTCATAGATTCAAACATATCTGCTGTAAATCCATCTGTTCCAAGACCCATGTTTATTCCCATTTCTATCATTTTAATTATAGGTGCTGCTCCTACTGCATTTCCCATATTACTTTCAGGATTATGAACTACATTGCTATTAGTTTCTCTTAGAATTTCTAATTCTCTTTTATTTGTATGAATACCATGGACTGCTATTGTTTTATCACTTAACATATTATAGTCATTATATCTTTCCACTACTCTTTTACCATATTTTTTAAGTGAATCAAATTGATCTTCTATTCCTTCAGCTACATGGACATGAAAACCAGTATCTAACCCTTCTATAGCTTGACTACATTTTTGAAGTGTATCATCTGAAAGAGTCATGGATGCATGAAGTCCAAACATAGCAGTTAGCATATCATCTTTATTTTCTTTAGTATATTTTATAAAATTAATATTTTCCTCTATTGTTTCTTCTAATATTTCTTCACCATCTCTATCTGTAACTTCATAACAAAGATTACTTCTAACATTCAATTCTTTTGCCACTTCTGCTATTGTAAACAAACTATTTTTTACTGCACCTTCACTTGCATGATGATCAAATATTGTTGTTGTTCCATTTCTAATACAATCTATATAAGTAGCATAAGCACTATATTTCACATCTTCAAGTGTTATTGTTTTATCTAGTTTCCACCATAAATTTTCAAGTATTTCTACAAAATTCTTAGACTCTTCTGTATTCATACCACGAGCAAATGAACTGTAAATATGCATATGAGTATTTATCATACCAGGCATTATAATTCTTCTTTTTGCATCCATAAATTCTATATCTGGATATTTACTTTTTATATGTTCTGTACTACCTATGTCATGAATTAAATTATCTTTTATAACTATTGCTCCATCTTCTAAATAAGGATTACTTTTGCTTTGTGTGATCATTCTACCATTACCTATAATAAACAAGAAAAAAACCTCCTATAATATTAATTTTAAATTCTACAATAATTATAAAGCAAAATTCATGCCATTATTTTTGACATTTACTTTCATCAAGTTTCCTATAAAGTGTTGCTATTCCTATTCCTAATTTTTTAGATGCCATTTTCTTTCCTTTTGTATCCCAACCATAAATATCAAGGGCTTTTATGATATAATCTTTTTCTACATCTTTGAGTTTTTTTATAGTTTCTATTTCGTTTCCTATATCTCTATTTTGGATATAATTCATTATATTTTCAGGTATCATCTCTTTTTTTAATATGTTATAATTATCAGCTAGATTTATCATATACTCTAAAGTGTTTTCAAGTTCACGCACATTTCCTGGCCAAGGATATTCAAGTAAAATTTTCTTTGCATCTTCTGCAATTCCTTCAACATCTTTTTCAAATAATAAATTATATTTTTTTATCTTCTGTTCCATTATTATTTCAATATCTTCTATTCTTTCTCTTAATGGTGGTATATTAATAGGTATTACATTTAATCTATAATATAAATCATCTCTAAAGTTATTCTTTTTAATTAATTCTTTTAAGTCCTTATTTGTTGCAGCTATAACCCTTATATCAAGATCTATAGGCTTATTTGAACCTATTCTAGTAACCTTTCTTTCTTGAAGTACTCTTAATATCTTAACTTGAAGATGCAACGGCATATCACCAATTTCATCTAAAAATATAACTCCTTCATTTGACAATTCAAATTTTCCCATTCTTCCATTTGAATTTGCACCTGTAAAAGCTCCCTTTACATATCCAAATAATTCTGACTCTAAAAGCTCATCTGGTATTGCCCCACAATTTATAGCTACAAATGGCTTATCACTTCTATTACTTTCCGAATGAATTGTTCTTGCTATAAGTTCCTTTCCTGTTCCACTTTCTCCAGTGATAAGTATAGTAGATTTCGAATCTGAAAACTTTTTTATTCTTTCTTTTAAAGCATTAGTATATTTAGATTTTCCTAATATGGCGTCAGTAGTAATCGTCCTATGTGCATTAGTTAAAGCATAAGCTTCTGATTTCATCTTTTTTATTCTATTAAACATAAATACTTTATTATAGTTAGATATAACAGAAGGAAGACTTATAAGATTACCTAAAAGATCAAACTTCATATCCCCTATTTTAATAGTATATTCTTCTTTCCCCATAATAAATTCATTTTTTGAAACAAATTCTATATTCTCAATATTTTGATTAGTTTTTATGTGAAGTTGAGTTTTTGCACTATCATTCATATGTGAAATTTGACCTTCTTCACTTGTCATAATTATACCTTTATCAACGTTATCTATAATATTTGTAAGAACATTTATAACTGATTTATTTCTTTCGTTTTCCATATATTCGTATACTTTAGAGCTTATAAAATCTGATATTTGATATAAGAATTCAAGTTGTAAATCAATTTCAGAGAGTATTATTTGTTTTTGTACAGTATTTGAACAAATTAAACCGATAACACCTATCACTTCATCTTTAAGCTTTATTGGTGCACTTAATTCCAACTCTTCACTACAACCTCCTTTATTTACACACCTTTCACATAAACCATGTTCTCCAGGATTTTCAATTATTTTATATTGACCAGTTTCTAGTACATTTTGGTAAACATAAGCTTCTCCTAATATATTTTCATCTACTCTTTTTTTAAATATTCCAGTTCCAGCTATTCTATTTAAATCTTTATCAACTATTTCAACATCAACTCCAAGAACATTTGCAACTACATTTGCATATTTCTTTACAACGTCTCTAATAAGGCTTAGCTTTGACTGTCTACGATTCATCTTCATCATCCTTTTAAAGAATTTAATAGATATTTTTATAACTACATTATATATTACAATTTATATCCAAACAAATATTTAAACAAAATAAAAAATCCGATTATACTCGGATTTTTTATTAACTAACTTCATCTTTTTTAAATTGAGAATTATATAATTCTGAATAAAATCCATTTTTCTGTAATAGCTCATCATGGCTTCCTTGTTCTATAATATCACCTTGATTCATAACTAATATTAAATCAGCATCACGTATAGTTGATAACCTATGAGCTATAATAAAACTAGTTCTATCTTTCATTAAATGATCCATTGCCTTTTGAATTTGAATTTCAGTACGAGTATCTATAGAACTTGTAGCTTCATCAAGTATTAAAATTCTTGGATCTTTCAATATTGCTCTTGCAATTGTAATAAGTTGCTTTTGACCTGAGGATACATTTGTAGCTTCTTCATTTAATATCATATCATATCCATTTGGAAGATGGTGAACAAAGCTGTCTACATGTGCTGCTTTTGCTGCTGCTATAACTTCTTCATCTATTGCATCAAGACGACCATATCTTATATTTTCCATTATACTACCATTATAAAGCCATGTATCTTGAAGTACCATTCCAAATTTTCTTCTTAAATCAGATCTAGTAAAATCTTTTATATTATGACCATCAATTAAAATTTCACCTTCATCTATATCATAAAATCTCATCAGAAGTTTTACTATTGTAGTTTTACCAGCACCAGTAGGTCCTACTAAAGCTATCTTTTGTCCTGGTTTTATGTCAGCTGAAAAATCATTGATAATTGTTTCTTCTTTATTGTATCCAAAATTAACATGATTAAAAGTAACTCTTCCATCTACTTTTTCTAAATTAACAGGAGTTGTAGTTTCTTTTATTTCCTCATCTTCTTCTAAAAATTCAAATACTCTCTCTGCAGAAGCTGCAGTTTGTTGGAGTATATTTGAAATATTTGCTACTTGAGAAATAGGTTGTGTAAATTGCCTTACATATTGTATAAATGCTTGAATATCTCCAACTTGTATAGTTCTTTTAGCTGCTAGATAACCACCTAATATACTTACTACTACATATCCAATATTTCCCACAAAATTCATAAGTGGCATCATAATGCTAGTTAAAAATTGTGATTTCCATGCAGCTCCATAAAGTCTTTTATTTCTTTTATTAAATTCATTAATACTTTTTTCCTCTCCATTAAATGCTTTTACTACAATATGTCCACTATACATCTCTTCCACATGACCATTCACATTACCTAAATAATCTTGTTGCTGTTTAAAAAATTTCTGAGATTTCTTTACTATAGTCATTATAAGAATTAGAGAAATAGGTATAGTAATAAGAGAAGCTAAAGTCATTATCCAGCTTATACTAATCATCATAATGAGTACACCTATTATAGTGGTAACTGAGGTAATTATTTGAGTTAAACTTTGATTAAGTGTCTGACTTAAAGTATCTACATCATTAGTAACTCTAGATAATACTTCACCTTTACTTGTAGTATCAAAATATTTAAGTGGCATAAGATTTATTTTTTTTGATATATCCTTCCTCAGTTTGTAACTAACCTTCATAGACACTCCAGACATTACATAGTTTTGAACATAACGGAATAATGAACTTATTACATATAACCCTAAAAGTAATAAAATGGTATTTCTAATGTAAATAAAATCTATACTACCAGTACCTGCAATTTTTGATACAATCCCTTCAAAAAGCTTGGTAGTAACACGCCCGAGTATCTTAGGTCCTACTATTAAAAATATAGTACTTGCTATAGCAAATAAGATTACTATTATAATTGAAATCTTATATACACTCAAATAATTAATTAACTTTTTCATAGTACCTTTAAAATCTTTTGCCTTTTCTCCACCTTTCATCATTCCATGAGGACCACCTTTCATAGGCCCTTGATGCTTTGGTTTCTTTTCTCTCATGCTAATTCCTCCTTTGAAAGCTGGGATTCAGCTATTTCTCTATAAGGTTTACAGTTTCTAAGTAATTCCCTATGTTTTCCTTTTCCTACAATTTCTCCTTCATCCAATACTATTATTTGCTCTGCATTCATTATACTTGCAACTCTTTGTGCTACTATTATAATAGTACTATTTTCTATTCTTTCATTAAGTGCTTTCCTAAGAGCAGAATCTGTTTTGAAATCAAGCGCTGAAAAACTATCATCAAATAAAAATATTTCAGGTTTTTTCATAAGGGCTCTTGCTATAGAAAGTCTCTGTTTTTGTCCACCAGATACATTAGAACCACCTTGAGAAATTGGTGATCTGAACTCTTCTTCTTTTTCTTTAATGAATTCCATTGATTGAGAAATTTCTGCCGCTTTTATTAAATCTTCTTTTTCAGCATCTTCATCTCCATATTTTAAATTTGATTCAATTGTACCACTAAATAATATACTTTTTTGAGGAACATAACCTATTTTTTCCCTTAAATCATGTTGAGATACTTTTCTTATATCTACACCATCTACAAGTATTTCACCACTTGTTACATCTTGAAATCTTGGTATTAAATTTAAAAGAGTAGTTTTACCAGAACCAGTAGAACCAATTATAGCTGTAGTTTCACCTGGTAATGCTTCAAAGTCTATATTTTTTAACATGTCTTCTTCTGCTCCATCATATCTAAAAGATACATTTTTAAATTCTACTACTCCTTTTAACGAATTATCAAATTCTTTAGGATTTTCAGGATCTTTTATTTCTAACTCAGTATCCAACACTTCTACTATACGATTAGCTGAAACAGAAGCTCTTGGAATAAGTATGAACATCATAGACATCATTAAAAATGCAAAAATAATCTGCATTGCATATTGCATATAAGCCATCATATCCCCAACTTGCATATTTGCATCAGCAATCCTATGAGCTCCTACCCATACTATTAGTATAGTGACTCCATTCATTATAAGCATCATTGCAGGATACATTAATGCCATTACCCTATTTATAAAAAGGTTTGTATTTGTAAGCTTTTTATTGGCTTTGTCAAATCTATTTTCTTCAAATTCTTGATTACTAAATGCCCTTATAACCATCATACCTGATAAATTTTCACGTGTAACTAAATTAAGTTTATCAATTAGTTTTTGTACTATCTTAAATTTAGGCATCACTACTATAATTAAAATAGAAACTAAACCTAATAAAGCTATTACAGCTACCCCTATAATCCAAGACATAGAAGCACTTTTACCTATAGCTTTTATTACTCCACCAATACCCATGATTGGAGCAAAAAATACCATTCTTATCATTATTACAATTAAATTTTGTATTTGAGTTATATCATTAGTAGTTCTTGTAATAAGGGATGATGAAGAAAATTTATCTAATTCTCTTATAGAAAATCTTTCTACATGAGTAAAAACATCATATCGTAAATTACGTGCAAGTCCTGCTGCAGTTTTTGAGGCTAAAAATCCAACTATTACAATACTAATAGCACTTATTAAAGCTACTAATAACATCTTTAATCCTGCTTTTAAAATATAATTAGTTTGGATTTTATCTACATCCATACCAAGAGCTGAATACTCAGCTTTAACTGCTCCTACTGCAGATTGAATTAACATATCTTCACCTAATGCGTCTATTCTTTCATTCATTTGTTTATCTATTTCTTGCCTTTGGTTAGTTGGTAAATTTTCAATTATATCATATATATCAGTATCAGCTGGTATCTCTGTACCATTAAATTCTATTACTCCACCTTTAGCATTATTTTGAATTTGCTCTATACCTGATACAGTTACAAGTGCTCTACCTATAATACTATTTAAGTATTCAATTTTTTCATCATCTATATCTTTCAATACATATATAGATGACTCAGCTAAATTTGGATATTCTTCTAAATAATCATCATAATTTTTATTGCTTTCATCAATAAAAATATAATTATTTGATACTTCTTTCTTTTCTTCTTCATTCATAAATATTTTTATTTTATCCATCAAACTTTTTCTCATAGCTTCTGGAGTAGCTTCTGTAATACCACCTTGTTGAATACCTTTATTAACTATATCTGCCATATAGTCAGGAAGTGAAAGTTCTGCCATAGCTTGAATAAATAAGAAAATAACCGCAAATATAATTAACATCTTAAATGGTTTAAGATATTTAGCTAATTTAGTCATTATATTTCAACCCCTTACTTTTTTTCATTTCTATCTAATACTTTTTTTAAGGTTTCAAGTCCTTCATATATTTTTTCAATTTCTTCTTTTGTACCATTTTTTATAATATCATCTATTTTATTTTCAACTTTAGAAAAATGATTTTTAGATTTCTCTTTAAAAGAAGGTGTTATCTTTACATGAACAACTCTTCTATCCTCTTTACTTCTGATTCTCTCAATATATCCTTGTTTTTCCATTCTATCTACTATTCCTGAAACTGTACTATTTGAAAGTCCCATTTTTTGACTTATATCACTTATTTTCATCTCTTCATATTTGCTCAATATTCCTATAAGCATACCTTGTGGTCCTGTCAAATTCATTTCTTTAAATTCATCTTCTATATTACGTTTCATAGTATCCATTACATTTTTTAATAATTTAACTATACTTATTCCATTATTTTTCATTAATACACCTCATCTTTAAAACTATTTCGTATAGCAATATTTAGTATACGAAATATATTCTATCCTTATTATTATTAATTGTCAACATTTTTCATAAAAAAAACTCCTATTTAGGAGTTTTTTATTAATTATAAAATTTATAAAATATGATATTTAAGTATTTTCATTTCTCTCTTTAAAGAAATTAATATCTATCATAACTTCTTCTAAAGATAAAAATCCCCATGAAGTACCTGTATCAAATTTATTATAATTATTTTTTTTATTGTTACGTTTAAATGTATTTTTAGAAATTGCAATTGCAAGTACAGGTGCTTTTTTTGCCCAACTATTTCCTTTCATTAATAATTCCCTTAATATTTCTACATCATTATCTTCATAAGCTACAATATATCTCCATGGTTGCTCATTAAAACAAGATGGTGCATATCTAGCAGCTTCAAACATAGCTTTTAAATCTTCAAGTGGTACTTTTTCATTACTAAATTCTCTAGGAGACCATCTCTCCTTAATAACCTTCATTACATCGTAATTAAATTGTCTTTCCATCACAACCACTCCAATTTGTTTTATTACTATTTAATATATTACCCTTATTATATTGTTTTAAATAGTATGTATAAGGTATAAAATATATATAAGAACTTAAAATATGGAAAGGGGATAAATATGGGTCAAAAAATATTAGATATCAAAGATTTTAGTTTTAGAGATGAAGTAGGTGATCCCTTTATTATAAGAATGCACCATTTAGATCATTATCCTAAAGGTAATGGGAAAATGGGAGTCAAAAAAGAAAAATTAGAACATAAAAATCTAGGTGAAGATTTTGATTTTAATAGTAATTTTAAAATGTATTATGGAAAAGATGTTCCTGGATTTCCAGTACACCCACATAGGGGATTTGAAACTATTACAATAGTTTTGAAAGGCTTTGTTGATCATTCTGATTCAGCAGGTTTAACTGGAAGATATGGTAATGGAGATGTGCAATGGATGACTGCAGGTAAAGGTATGCAACATGCTGAAATGTTTCCTCTAGTTTATGATGATAAAGAAAACACATTAGAATTATTTCAAATATGGCTTAATTTGCCACGTAAAAATAAATTTGTAGAACCACATTATAAAATGTTATGGAATGAAGATATACCTATAGTTAAGGAAATAAATGAAAATGGCAATATAGCATATATTAAAGTAATATCTGGATCATATAAAAATACTAATTCACTAGACCCAAATCCTGACTCTTGGGCAAATGATAAAAATAATAATGTAAACATTTGGATAATTAATATGGAACCAAATTCAAGTATAGATATTCCAAAGATTTCTTCTACTTTAAATAGAAAATTATATCTATATAAAGGTGGAAATATATATATTGATGGTACTGAAATAAAAAACCCAAAAACCATTAACCTTAATGGAAATGAACAAATAAAAGTAACTAATGGTGATGAAAATAGTTACCTTCTACTATTAGAAGGAGAACCTATTGGAGAAAAAGTAGTTAATTATGGGCCTTTTGTGATGACCTCTATGGAAGAAATACATGAAGCTTATAGAGATTATGAAAAAAATCATTTTGGTGGATGGCCTTGGGAAAAAGAAGGTCCTGTTAACCCAAAGGAAAAAGAAAGATTTGCAAAATATAGCAAAGAAAATATAGTTTATCCTAAAAAATAATAATCTGCCTTAATATATTAAGGCAGATTATTATTTAGATTAACTTATATTCTGACTTTTATTTTTCTTTTTTGAATCAAACTCATTTACTGCCTTAACTACTAATGCTGATAACCCAACAAGAGCTATAAGGTTAGGAATTACCATTAAAGCATTAAACATATCTGCTAATGCCCAAACAAGTTCTACATCTAATAATGTTCCTACCACTATACATATAAGAACTAATGCTCTATAATATTTTACTCCACCTTTTCCAAATAAATATTTTATATTAAGTTCTCCAAAAAAGTACCAGCCTATTATAGTTGAAAAAGCAAAGAAAAATAATGCTACGGCTATAAATTGTAATCCAAAATCACCAAAATTACTAAATCCTAATCTAAATCCTTCTTGAGTTAATTCAGAACTTGTAAGACCAGTTTCAAATGCACCAGTAGTTAATATTACAAGAGCTGTTATAGTACAAACTATTCCAGTATCAACTATAACACCTAACATAGAAACATATCCTTGTTGTACTGGATGATCTACTTTAGCTACTGCATGGGCATGAGGAGTTGAACCCATACCTGCTTCATTTGAAAATAATCCTCTTGCAACACCATATCTTAAAGTTTCTTTTACAGTTGCACCTATAAATCCTCCTGTTGCAGCACGAGGATTAAATGCTCCCCACACAATCATTTTAAGTGCTGGTAATATCTCCGAATAATTAATTGCTAAAACTACTATACCACCTAATATATATAAAGCCGCCATAAATGGAACTACTTTTTCTGTAAATGAAGCTATACGACTTACTCCACCTAATAATATTAATGCTGCTAAAGCTGCTACTATGATTCCAATAACTATTTTAGGAATAGGAAAAGCATTATTTACTGCAAGTCCTATAGAATTGGATTGTACCATACTTCCCATAAATCCAAGAGCGAATATAATTGAAATTGAGAAAAATCCTGCTAAAAATTTACTTTTTAAGCCATATCTTAAGTAATATGCAGGTCCTCCAACTAATTCTCCATTTATACTTCTGTTATATGTTTGAGCTAAAACTGCTTCTGCAAATATTGTTCCCATACCAAAGAATCCACTAATCCACATCCAGAATATTGCTCCAGGTCCTCCTGCTGCTATAGCTGTTGCAACTCCTGCTAAGTTTCCTGTTCCAACTTGTGCTGCTATAGCTGTAGAAAGCGATTGAAAAGCTGACATACCAACATCTTCTGTTTCCTTTTCTGGCTTACTAAATACTTCCTTAAATATTGACTTGATTTTTGTAACTTGAATAAATCTCAACCTAAAAGTAAAAAGAATACCTGTCCCGAGTAATGCAACTAACATTACTGGCCCCCATAGAAAACCATTAATAATTTCAATAATATCCACTATAAATCCCTCCAATTTTTTATAAGTTGTATATTTAATAAAAACGTAAGAAAACGTTTGTTAAAATTATATCTTTATAGTTACAAAAACCTTCAAAAAGAAACAATCTAAAGCTTAAAAATAAAACTTTTTCGAAATATTACAATTTAATTACAGAAAACCCTTTCAATTGTTACTATTATATTATATAATGATAATCAAGATATAAAACTATTAAAGGAGGCGTATGTTTTGGCATTAAAAAAACATGCTTTAAAAAGTACAGTAGCAACTTTAACACTTATGGCCGTTTTAGCAATGGGATTACCTGCTAATGCACAATTAGGAGATCAGCTTTTAAAAAGAGGAATGCGTGATGCTGATGTTAAAGTATTGCAACAACACCTAAAAGACTTAGGACATATGAATTATAATGGGACAACAACATATTACGGATATATTACAGAAAATGCAGTAAGGGATTTTCAAAGGGCAAATGGTTTAAAAGTTGATGGTTATTTTGGCCCTAACACTTCAAAAGCATTAAATAATAAAATAAACAAAACAAATTCTAGTTCAAACTCTACAAATACTAATACTTCACTATTTAACTATACAAGAGTATTAAAATATGGTTCTAGAGGTCAAGATGTAAAATCATTACAATCTATACTTAAATCATTAGGACATTATAGTTCAAGTATAGATGGTATTTTTGGTTCTGGCACAAGAAGTGCTGTAAGGAATTTCCAAAGATCACAAAGAATTAGTGTGGATGGATACTTCGGTCCTAATTCTTATAAGTACTTAAAAAATACTTTAAGTGGAAACACCAGCCCATCTAATCCAGCACCAGATCAAAAACCAAGTAATAATACTGGACTTTTAACTTACAAAAGAGTATTAAAATATGGTTCTAGAGGGCAAGATGTAAAATCATTACAATCTGCACTTGATAAATTGAATTATTATAGTTCAGGTATAGATGGTATTTACGGTTCTGGTACAAGAAGTGCTGTAAGGAATTTCCAAAGAGCTGCTCATATTGCAGTAGATGGATATGCTGGACCTAATACTATAAAAACAATCAACAAAGCGTTGAATGGTGAATTACCAAATCGTGGTGGCTCAACTGGAAGTAATACAAATAATAGTAGTAGAGACAAATTAACTCAAAACATAATAAATGAATCTAAAAAGTACTTAGGAGTACCTTATCGTTATGCTGGTTCTACTCCATCAGGTTTTGATTGTTCAGGTTATACACAATATGTATATAGAAAATTGGGTATAAGTCTTTCTCGTAGTTCAGTAGGTCAAGCTAATAATGGATCTAGAGTAAGTAGAAACAATTTAAAACCTGGAGACTTAGTTATATTTGAAGGTACTTATAAACCTGGTCCAAGTCATACAGGTATATACTTAGGAAATGATATGTTTATAAGTGCTACTTCTTCAAAAGGAATTGCTATTGCAAGTTTAAATAGTAATTACTGGGGTTCACACTATGCATACGGTAGAAGAGTTTATTAATATATTGAATATTTAAAGCATCGCTTTTGCGATGCTTTTTTAATTTTTATTGATTTTTAGAAACAGTTTTGTTATAGTATGTTTTAAATACTTATATAAGAGAGGACGAAAAAATGGATAAATTAAAACAAATGATTCTGTCTAAAGGTGAAACAAGAGAAGGTAATATTCTTAAGGTTGATAGCTTTTTAAATCATCAACTTGATTCAGAATTCCTATATGAAATAGGTAAAGAATTTTATAATTATTTTAAAAATGAAAATATAACTAAAATTGTTACAATTGAAGTAAGTGGTGTAGCGATAGCTGCTATGGCAGCATTATTTTTTAAAGTTCCAGTAGTTTTTGCAAAAAAATCTGAAAGTCTAAATCTAGATAAAAATATTTACAAAGGAAAGGTCTATTCTTATACTAAAAGAAAAGAGTATAATGTAATGGTAAGCAAAAGATATCTTAATAAAGAAGATAATCTTCTAGTTATAGATGACTTTTTAGCACAAGGTAATGCAATGAAAGGACTTATTGATATTATAGATCAAAGTGGTGCTACAATTAAAGGCATTGGAATAGTTATAGAAAAAGGATTTCAATCAGGAGGAACTTATCTCAGAGAAAATGGTTATAATTTAAAAAGTCTAGCTATAGTAGAACAAATAACAAAAAAAGGCATTACTTTTGGATAAAAGTAATGCCTTTTTCTTAACTTATATTTTTAACTTTATTCTTATTTATATTATTAATATTATTAATATTTTCTTCTTTTAAAGCTTTCAAGAATGAAAAAGCTCCAAATATCATTACCATAGCAAATGGAAATGCAGCTACTATTGAGCTAGTCTGTAATGCTTGTAATCCTCCAGAAAACATAAGTGCAAATGCCATCATTGACTGAATAGCTCCCCATATTATCTTTGTATTTGTTGGTGGATTCAAGTCTCCATTTTTAGACATCATTCCTAATACAAATGTAGCAGAATCTGCAGATGTAATAAAAAATGTACAAAGAAGTAATACAGTAACAAATGATATTATACTTCCTAAAGGCACATGTTCCATCACTACAAATAAAGCTGTCTCCGTTACTTTAACTGCTTCAGTTGCTACTTCAGTACCTAGATTCATTGCTGTTGTTCCAAATATTGCAAACCATAAAAATGAACCAAGTGCTGGTACTAATGAAACTCCTAAAATAAACTCTTTTATAGTTCTTCCCTTTGATATGCGTGCTATAAATGAGCCAACAAAAGGAGCCCATGCAATCCACCATGCCCAGTAGAATATTTTCCATCCGCCTATCCAACTGTTATCACTAAATGCATTAATAAAAAAACTTTCTCTCACAAAACCAGATAAAAATGCACCTATACTATTTGTAAACATATTTATTATCGCAAGTGTAGGACCTAATATAAGAGTTAGAATCATCAATATAGAAGCTAAAGTTATATTTGAATTAGATAAAAATAAAATTCCCTTATCCAATCCTGTAATAGCAGATACCATAAATAAAATAGTTACAGTAACTATAATTATTATTTGAATTAAATTATTTATAGGCACTCCGAATAAATAATTTAAGCCACTATTAATTTGTAAAACTCCTAATCCTAAAGAAGTTGCAACACCTGCAACTGTAGCAAATATAGCAAGAATATCTATAAACTTTCCAATAGGGCCTCTTACCCTTTCTTCTCCTAATATAGGTATAAAAATACTACTAATTAATGCAGGTTTTTTCTTTCTAAATTGCATATATGCTAGAGGCATAGCTACAACAGCATAATTTGCCCATGGATGTACACCCCAATGTATAAAAGATGTAAACATCGAAAAATTTGCTGCTTCTTGCGTCCCTGGACTTACTCCTACAGGATTAAGGAAATGATTTAAAGGTTCTGCTACCCCCCAAAATACAAGTCCAATACCCATCCCAGCTGAAAATAACATTGCAAACCAAGATATGTAACTGTATTCTGGTTTTGAATCATCATCACCTAGTTTAATCCTTCCATACTTGCTAAATGCTAAAGTTAATACAAATGCTACAAAGAAAAACATTGACATTAAATAAAACCAACCAAATTTTTCTGTCAAAAAAGAAAATACATTATTCGCTATATTTCCAAATGAATTAGGTGAAACTATACCCCATAGTGAAAATCCTAAAACTATAAATAATGAAATAAAATAAACATGATTATCTTTTTTCTCCATAATAATCTCCTTTTTAATTACGACATATAAAGTATAATTATACTTTATATGTCGTAATGTTTTTTAGATTTCTACTTTAAAAATTGTTGGCTCTTTTATATCTATAGTAAGAGCATCTAATGCTACTCCCACTCTATGGAATCTTAATTTCCACTGTTCTTCTTCAGTTGTATTAGGATCTCCTAATGGATATGGAATAGATATTGTAGGTACTATTTTATTTACCCCTACAGATTCTGCTACTGGTATTAAATTGCACATTTCTACTACTGGTATTCCTGCTCTTTCAATTTCTCTTACCATTGTTGCACCGCAACGTGTACAAGTGCCTCAGGTAGCAGTTAATATAACTCCATCTACATTATCTTCTTTTAATTTTTCAATCATTTCTTTACTCATTCTACTAGCTTCTGCTTGAGTAGTTCCAGTTCCAACTGTACTATAGAAATATTTATGAAGTTTTCCTATTTTTCCTTCCTTTAAATATGCTTTCATTGTATCTACTGGTACAACTCTATTTGGATCTGCATCAGCAGCTGTAGGATCATATCCAGCATGTATAGTCTTAAATACTCCAGGTTCTAATCTATCTAAATCTGATATATTATATCTTCCCCAACGAGTGGCAGAAGCTGATTGTATTCTATCTGGATTGTCTACTGGTACTATACCCCCTGATGTTACTAAAGCAATATTTGCTTTTGATAAATCTTTTATAGGTTTTGCTATTGGCACTAAATCTTTATTAGGAATAGGAAGTTCTGTTTGATAAGGTTCATTATTTAATTTTTTAATTAACATTTCTACGCCTCTTTGAGCTGCAGTTTCACCTGATTCTAGCCAAACTTGTGCCCTTATACCTCTTTTGAAGAATCCTTCTTCTTCTGCTGATTTTGTTTCTTCATTATTTAATAATTTATTTGCAAAGTTAGTCATAATTTTTATATCTTTTCTTAATTTAGCAGCAGATTTTCCACCTTTAAAAATATGAACGTCTTTTTTAAAAATTTCTACTCCTGGATTTTCTATATGCATAGAGGTTAAAACTGGAACATTAAATTTTTCTTTTACAGCCTTACATATAGTGCCACAAGCTACTCCATACCTTCCTGCTTGAAAAGCCGGTCCTGCTATAAAAATATCAAATTCTTTATCTTCTAAGAAAGATAATATCTCTTTTACAGCCTCTTCTGTGTTTGAAGCTATATAATTATCTCCACAAATCACTGTATATATTACTTCAGCATCAATTAATCCATTTAATGCAAGAGCTGGACCCACTAGCCCTTCTCTTATTTCTGGTTTATAATCTGCTTTTTCTTCTCCACCTATCCCTGCAAAGAATTGATTAATATAATGTATTGCCTTTTTCATGATGACACCTCCTAAAATTCTTTCATAGTTTTAATTGACCAACCTGCAATTCTATCTCCACAGAACATTGCATTGTTTTCCATTATTACGGAACCATCTTCTCGTACTGAAGGTCCAAGATTTTCATCATATGACCATCCACCAGATAAACCATCTCTTGAAAGCGCTTTCAAATCCCCTATTACTTTATCTGCTGGTGGAAGTTCTATTAGTTGTGATACATTACCTGTTGATACTAATGCATCTGCCTTTTCATCTAATGATACAAGTGGTTGACTAGCACCATCTCTTCCAGTCGCTTCATTACTTATACCTACAGTTTTTACTCCTACATCTTCTAAAGCTCTTAAACATAAAATATAATCAGCGTCAGGATTTCCATATCCTTCTTCAGTTACTATAGCTCCATCTGCACCTAATGATTTAGCCATTTGTGCAACAAATATAGATGATCTCTTTTTCTGTTCTAAGGATACATTTAAGTTTGACATTATAACCCCTAAGAAATTTATACTTTTACCATGTTCTTTATACAACTCTCTTATGGTAGGAAAATTTTGCAAGTCATAAGTTGACCATTTTGATGATGAAGGCATGAAACTACCTGAAATATTAGAACCATCTAAAATTTCATTTGGATGCATGAAAGTTGGTATATATTTATTCATGTCCCATCCATAAACTCTAGCATTATACCCCATTATTTCCATTTGTGATTGTGGTTGCATTACTAGAACTACAGAAGGTAGTTTGTTTAAATCCTCTTTTCTTTTAACTATAGGTGCTAATTCGTAAGTTTCTATCTCTTCTGGTTCCATTTCTTTTACTGTATTGCCTAAGTATTCAGCAAATTTATGAGTAGCAATTCTAATAGCAGTATTTCTTTTTTGTTGTTCAAATCTTTCTTCTTCCTCATCAGTATCTGCTACTATACAAATATTAATTAACTCTGAGAATAAAGTATATTTTGCTCCTTCTTTGCTCATATCAACTAGTCCATCTCCAAAGCTTCCATAATGCATACCAACTCCTAATACACTGCATCCCTTTAATGCATGTACTCTACCACTTCCAGCCATCTCTACTTCTCCTGTTACGCCAGGAAATGTACTTCTACCATCTGGACGTATTCTTGGTTCTGCTGCCTCTTTAATTGGAACTATCTTTGTGTTATCACCTGGCTTTGCAATTTCTAGATCTACAGCTGTAATGTGTTCATCTTTTTTTATGAATCTAATAGCTTCATCTTTGTTAATTGTGAGTATTCCATCTTTAAAACTAGTTTTATTTCCAAATACAACATCTTTAACATTAAAATTACCAATTTCTAACTTCACATCTTCACCCCTTAATTAATCAAGATTATATTTGTTAATATATATATTAACATAATCGTGATTATTTAACAATGATATTTTCTGATTATTTTTAACTTTTAAAATTAATAAAGTATATTGTGATTTTTTTTATTTTATGCTACCATTATTATAAAGAAATGGAGGAATATATGAATAAAGAAATGCAACGTAACAGAGTAATGAGTGATTTTATTAATGCGACTAATAAACTTATACGAAAAGATGGAATAGAAAATATTTCTTTAAGAAAAGTTGCAAATTTAGCAGGATATAATAGTGCTACATTATATAATTATTTTGAAAATCTAGATCATTTAATTTTTTTTGGAGCTATGAAATATTTGAATAAATACACTAGAAGTTTAAGTAATTATCTAAAAGAATCTGAAAATTCTATGGATAGATTTTTAAAAGTATGGGAACATTTTTGTAATTATGCTTATAGTGAACCCCAAATATATAATGCAATATTTTTTCCAAATTTAAATAAAGAAATAAGTCACTATATGAATAAATATTATGAATTTTTCCCTGAAGAATTAAAGGATAATAATATTATTATACAAAAAATGCTCATAACAAGTAATCTTGATGATAGATCTATGATATTATTAGAAAACTGTCTTAGTGAAGGTTATCTAGAGGCTAAAGATACCCCTATATTAAATGATATTATTTTAATCATTTTTGAAGGCATGTTTAATAGAATATTAAATGATAAAATCACATATAAAGATGCTATGGAAAATACTATGAATTATTTTAAATTAACTATTAAAAACTTTTTAGTAAAAGACTATGATTTTTATTTTTAAATAATAAAAAATAAGGTATTACTTTAATTAAAGTAATACCTTATTTTCAATTCTACTCTTTTATATCTTCTTTTCTTAAAGCTTTAAGAAAAGAAAATGCTCCTATTATCATTACCATAGCAAATGGAAACGCAGCTACTATTGAACTGGTCTGTAATGCTTTTAATCCGCCAGAAAACATAAGTGCAAATGCCATTATTGATTGTATTGCTCCCCATGTGACTTTTATACGAGTTTTAGGGTATAGACTTCCATTCCTTGACATCATCCCTAGTACAAATGTAGCAGAATCTGCAGATGTAATAAAAAATGTAGAAAGAAGTAAGATAGTAACAAAAGATATAATGCTTCCAAAAGGTATGTGTTCCATTACTACAAAGAATGCTGTTTCTGTTACTTGAACAGCTTCAGCAGCTATTTCAGTTCCTAAATTCATTGCTGTTGTTCCAAAGATTGCAAACCATAAAAACGAACCAAGTGCTGGTACTAATGAAACCCCTAAAATAAACTCTTTTATAGTTCTTCCCTTTGATATACGTGCTATAAATGAGCCAACAAAAGGAGCCCATGCAATCCACCATGCCCAGTAGAATATTCTCCATGTACCTAACCAATTATTTTCACTAAAAGAATTAATTAAAAAACTTTCCCTTACAAATCCTGATAAAAATGCACCTATACTATTAGTAAACATATTTACTATTGCAAGAGTTGGCCCTAATAGAAGTGTAAGAACCATGAGTATAGCAGCTAAAATTATATTTGCATTTGATAAAATTAATATTCCTTTATTTAATCCTGTAATGGCCGATATCATAAATAATACAGTTACAGTAACTATTATAATTATCTGAGTTAAGTTATTTATAGGCACTCCAAATAGGTAATTTAAACCTCCATTAATTTGAAGTACTCCTAAGCCTAAAGAAGTTGCAACTCCTGATACTGTTGCAAATATAGCAAGAATATCTATAAACTTTCCAATAGGTCCTTTTACTCTTTCTTCCCCTAATATAGGTATGAAAATACTACTAATCAATGCTGGCTTTTTCTTTCTAAATTGCATATATGCTAGTGGCATTGCAATCACTGTATAAGCAGCCCAAGGGTGAATACCCCAGTGAATAAATGATGAAAGTATTGAAAAGTTTGCGGCTTCTTGTGTTCCTGCATCTAGTCCTACAGGACTCAGGAAATGATTTAAAGGTTCTGCTACTCCCCAAAATACAAGTCCAATACCCATACCAGCTGAAAATAACATTGCAAACCAAGATATATAACTATATTCTGGCTTTGAATCATCATCACCTAATTTAATTTTACCATATTTACTTAATGCCAAAATTAATACAAATACTACGAAGAAAAACATTGCTATTAAATAAAACCATCCAAACTTTTCTGTTAAAAATGAAAATACATTATTTGCAATATTCCCAAATCTCTTTGGAGAAACTATTCCCAATAATGAAAATCCTATAACTATAATTAATGAAATAACATAAACTTGATTATTTTTTCTCATAAAACCCTCCTTAAAAAACTGCAAATAAAAAGATCTACGATTTAGATCTTTTTATTTAAAAATCTACTTTAAATAATTAGTAGATTTTTTATATTTTATTATTTCTTAATATAATTCACTATATACTTCCATTACTTACAATAAGTAATGTTATCTAAAAACTAACAAATATAATCACGATTATAAGCACTGATTAACACCTTATCATATTAAATAACAATTGTAAAGTTTACCTTAGTAATAGACAATAAAAAAGCATCGCTTTTAGCGATACTTTTTACCTAATATTAAATTCATGATTCTCTAAATCCTTTATTTCTTTTTCTTTTATATTTATATTATCAACCCTTGCATAAGAAGGTCCAGATTTAGTCCATTCTATAAATTTTTCTATACTTTTCTCTTCACCTTGAGCATCTATTTCTACACTTCCATCAATTCTATTTGTAACCCAACCAGATATATTTAATTTATTAGCTTTTTGAGTACTATAATACCTAAATCCTACTCCTTGTACTCTACCAAAAATTTCTATATTTACTCTTTTCATTATGCTCACCTCATAATTAAAATACCCAATGGATATAATATTAAAACTTATATTTCCATAGCTAAATCTAACTTTGTAACCTTTAAAGCCATTTTAACAATATTATAAATAGTTATTGTTACAAATATATTAGTTATTGATGTAGGTATTACTATTGATAAAAATAATGCCATAAATGGTGCAGGCAATCCTACTAAAAATAATGCAGTATATAAAAACACACTTCCACTTACAACAGTTCCTATAAAGGCTATTATTCCAATTTTTATTTGACCCATTTTTACATTAGCCAATAAATAGATTAAAAAATAAACTGCTAATGAAGCTATAATTTTATCCACTATATTTGCTATTTGACCACCTGGAAAAGTAGTTGTCATAGCAGTAATTATTCCACCAAGTAATGCTGTAACTATTGTACTTTTAAAATCCTTATTTATCATCAATGCTACAAATATAAAGGATAACATTAAATCAAATTTCATGCTCCCAAGGGTGCCTGGTACAATTTGATGCATAATAAAACCTATGGCAAGTAATAAAGCTATAAATATATTTTTTCTTAAATTCATTGTAATTATCTCCTTTTAATTTTATTTTGTTATACCAATCATATTCATCACTATCAAAAGTTCAAATCATACCATTCACCTCCTTAAATTTATGTATTAAAAAAACCCTTCGTCTCCTATAAAAGGGACGAAAGGTTTTATTCCGCGGTACCACCCAAATTAGATAGTATAAACTATCTCTCTTTACAGATACAGAAAGTTATTCGATATCTTTTTTCTTTAACGGGAATTCCCGACTAAGGATACTTTAATAGAATTTCACCTTGTATCTCATAAGACCATTCATTAAAAAATTTATATCGAACTCCCACCAACTTCGACTCGCTATAATAAATTTATTTTAACTACTTTTCTTAATCATTGATTTTAATATTTTATTTGTATCATTCTATCATATATATTAATTAAAGTAAATATCTATTAATACATTAATAAATATTTTACTTCATTTCCGTTGAATATTTTTTATAATATAAAAATCCAATTCCCATCCATAATATCATCATTAATATAGATGGATTGCTCAATTTGCCTGGAGAACCAGGTATTATTAATAATGCCATAAATATTAAACTAATTAATACTCCTATTATTGATAATATTCTATCAATGCCTATTGTAGTTTTATATCCTATATAACATACATAAAAATATGCTATAGCAGCTAATAAGGAAGACATATCTACTATATATATTATTACTTCACGCCCTAACCAAGGAGCAATTAAACTTACAATAGCTACAAACTTAATAGACTTTTCAAATACTCCATTTTTATTTCTCATATTAAATTTATCAGATATAAGTTTATATTTAGCAAGAGCTCCTATCAACTTACTACTACTTAGCATAAATCCATTTATACCTCCTGTTACTGCTCCCATTAAGGAAATAACTAATAATAAAAATCCTATATTCCCTATATTATCTAACACAGCAGAGCCTAAAGCCCATTCTTCTAACAAAGCTTTTTCAGAAGTATATACTAATCCTGTAGTTATATTTAATAAATTATAAAAAAGCACTCCTGTAAATATAGCAATTATAGCTATTTTAGTAGCTTTTGTACGTTCAAAATTCAA
Source organism: Senegalia massiliensis (assembly GCF_009911265.1). Lineage (NCBI taxonomy): Bacteria > Bacillati > Bacillota > Clostridia > Eubacteriales > Clostridiaceae > Senegalia > Senegalia massiliensis. The sequence continues at coordinate 365,925 of NZ_QXXA01000004.1, forward strand.
GTCTGTTGATACCTGTGGTATAACATCAAATCCTACGAATAAAAATGGAACAATAGCTAAAATCTTAGCAACTTCACTCATGCTAAATTTATAATTTACTATATAATTCTCTAATATTATATTATGATCAACTTTTATAATCATTACACTAAATATAATAATAACATTTAATACTAACAATAAAATCATTGTATTCTGAACTCTTGAACTTGCTCGTAATCCTTTAATATTTATAAAAGCAAATAAAATAATTATAAAACTAGATATTAATATTTCTGATAAATAAACAGGATAACCTGCTACTTCATAAAGATATAAAAATTCTATACTTGTTCCAAATAATTTTTTGATTACTAATACAAATGCTGTAGCATTAAGGGGTATCATACTTATATAACATAAAGTTAAAGACCATCCAACTATAAAGCCATTAGCTTTACCCATATTATTATAAGTATATGAAAATTCTCCACCATCTTCATCATTTCTATCCATCATTATATGATAACCTTTTTGTATAAAAATAATAGAAAGGCCACCGAGTATGAAGCCGATGGCCGTACTAATTATACCACTTTCATGGAGAAATTTTGACCCTGGAAGTGTAAAGGAACCCCATCCAATAATAGAACCTAATGCTAAACTTAATATATCTATTCTATTGAGTCTTTTTCTCATATAATCTACCTTTTTTAATTAAAGTTATATTCTGTAACTATTTTTTCTCTATCTGTTACTTGATCTTGGAAATATTCATAACAGCAAAT